>DMNK01000126.1:0-5823 GCA_003453695.1 Acidimicrobiaceae bacterium
CTACGACCCGGGCACCGGCCCCGACCTGGCCCATCCGGGCTACGGGGTGCGGCCCGAGTTCGACGCCGAGCTCGCCTACCACTTCGGCATCCCCAAGCCCGTGCTCGCCGCCGTGAACGGACCGGCCGCCGGGGTGGGATTGGCCCTGGCCTGTTACTGCGACCTGCGCTTCGCGGCGGCGGGGGCCAAGCTCACCCCCGCCCACGGCCGGTTGGGCCTGCCCGCCGAATTCGGCCTGTCGTGGCTCCTTCCCCGGTTGGTGGGCTTCGGCCACGCCGCCGATCTGCTCCTCTCGAGCCGGGTGGTGCTGGCCGAAGAGGCGCTCGGCATGGGGCTCGTCAACCGGGTGCTGCCCGCCGAGGACCTCATGGCAGCCGTCTACGAATACGCCGGCATGCTCGCCACCGAGGTGTCGCCGGCGTCGATGGCCGTCACGAAGCTGCAGCTGTACTCGGACGTGTACGGCACGGCGGCGGCGGCGGTGGAGGGGGCCCAACGCCGTCTCGACGAGATGATGGGCCAGGCCGACTTCGCCGAAGCGGTCGCCGCCCGCAGCGAGAAGCGGCCACCGCGCTTCGCCGATCCCGACTGAGGGCCGGCCAGAGGTGTTCACGTAGGCTGGACCTCCGCCGGTCCGTCCGGTGACGAGCGGCCGGACGCCGGCCAGGGGAGGTGGACCGTGGCCATCATCGAGAAGGACTTGGTCGTCCGTCACGTGGGCGACGACGCCGCGCCGTGGGTGGACACCGGCATGGGGGTCGAGCTCAAGCTGATGCGCTACGACTCGGACCGGGGCACGTGGATCATCCGCAACCGGTTCGCCCCCGGGGTGCAACTGCAGCGGCACCGCCACACCGGGCCGGTCGAGGGCTTCACCCTGTCCGGCCGCTGGCACTACCTCGAGTACGACTTCGTGAGCACCGCCGGCTCCTACATCTACGAACCGGCCAATTCGGTGCACACCCTGCACGTCCCCGAGGAGAACACCGAGCCGACGGACGTGCTCTTCGTCATCGAAGGGGCGCTGCTCAACCTGACCGACGACGACCAGGTGGAGACGGTGTTCGACGGCCAGGGGATGGTCGAGGCGTACTTCGCGCTGCTGGAGGCGGCGGGCATGGAGCGCCCGAACGGCCTGGTCCTGCGCTGAGCTCGCTGGCCGCGTAGGAAGTCGGAGGCAGTTGGAGGTGCCGGGGCGTCCCGGGACCGAGCTGGCGGCCGGGGTCGTCGATCCGTCGCTGTACGCGTCGGACCCCCATCCCCTCTTCGCCCGTTTGCGCGCCGAAGCCCCGGTGGCGTGGAACGAAGAACGCGGCTTCTGGGCGGTGACGACCCACGCCGAGGTGACCCGCGTCGAGAGCGACCACGAGACGTTCTGCGCCTCGAAGGGGATCCTTGTGGACGAGATCGGCGTCAGCTATCCGTCGCCGCCCACCATCCTCCACAGCGACCCGCCCGCCCACACCCGCTACCGCCGTCTGGTGCAGCCCGGGTTCAAGCCGTCTGTGGTCCGTGCCCTCGACCCCGTGGTGCGTTCGAGAGCGAAGGCGCTCGTCGACCGTCTGTCGCCCGGCGAGGTCACCGACGTGGTGCCGATGCTCGCCGTGCCACTGCCGCTCCTCGTCATCTCGGAGATGCTCGGCGTGCCCGAGGAGGACTGGGAGCGCTGCTACGAGTGGTCCGAGGCGGTGGTGCCCGGCGCCGTGGACTGGCCCGAGGAGCGCAAGCAGGCCCTTCTCGCCGAGATGACCGACTACCTGGTGAACGCCACCAAGGTTCGCCGGGCCGAGCCCCGCACCGACGTACTCACCGAATTGGCCCAGGCCGAGATCGACGGTGAGCAGCTGAGCGACGCCGAGCTGGCCATGTTCCTCATCCAGCTGCTCGTGGCCGGCAACGAGACCACCCGCAACCTCATCGCCGCCGGCCTGGTGGCCCTGGCCCAGGCACCGGAACAGTACCAACGCCTGCGTCGGGATGCGTCCCTGGTCCCGAGCGCGGTGGAGGAGCTGCTGCGCTGGACCTCTCCCGTGCTTTCGTTCATGCGCACGGCCACCCGTGACACCGAGCTGCGGGGGGTGGCCATCGCCGCGGGGGAGCCGCTGCTCATGCTGTTCGTCTCGGCCAACCGGGACACGGACATGTTCGGCCCGACAGCCCATCGGCTCGACGTCGGGCGCCAGCCCAACCCGCACATCGCCTTCGGGTTCGGAAACCACTTCTGCCTGGGAGCGGCGCTGGCCCGCCTGGAGGGCCGCGTCGTCCTCGAGGAGCTGCTGGCCCGGTTCGGGCGGCTGGAGGTGGCCGGAGACGTCGAGCGCACCGGCTCGCACGTGGTGGCGGGCATGCGCCGCGCCGAGCTCCGCTTCACCGCCGTCTGAGGTCCGCCCTTGCGGCAAGGCTTTCCGGACCCGCGTCGGGTAGCGGGGACCTCGCTGTCACACCCGGTCGCGACCATGGCCTCGACGAGGAGGTCATGATGGCGAGCCAACGACGCAAGCCGAGGAGGCGACTGGGCCGGGCGCAGCTGGCGCGATCGTGCAACCTGGAGCGCTACACGAAGCCTCGGCTCCTGCCCGCGGAGCTTCTCGACGAAGCGCTATCACTCTTGAGTCGGGCCCAGCGATCTTGGTTGCTCGCCCGCTGTGAGCACTTCGAGCGGTACCACCCTCCGGAGCCGATGGATGACCGGACCGAGGCAGTCGTGAGCGCGCTCGACACTGCGGAGTTCCGCATCGAAACGGCCACGCATTGCCTGGCACACGGGGCTGAGGAGGGTCTGGAGCCTTGGCAGATTGCCGACGCGGTGCTCGACATGAACCAGGAGCAGTCCACGATCATCCGGCGCCTCCTGGCGCAACACGTGACGGAGGAAGCGCTCGCCGCCCGGCAGGTCGTGGCATCGGTGGAGGGAATCTCCCCCGACTCTGTCGAGCTCGACCCCGTGTTCGAAAGCGGCCGCCTATGGTTCGATAGGCGAAACTGATTGCCGCAGAGCGGGAGGCAGACGACCGGCCCCGTCGGCGACCCAGCCGAGACCCGACTAGTCGTTGGCGCTGACCTCGGCCAAGAGGTCGGCGAACTTCTTCGCCGCCGCATCGCGCCGGGTCGGCACGTGTTCTGAGGGGATATCCGTGGGCTGGTAGCGCTTCAGAACCTGCCGGGCGACCGTCACCTTGTGCACTTCGTCGGGGCCGTCGTAGATGCGGGCGGCACGGGCGGCGCGGTACATGTGCTCGAGGGGCAGGTCGGTCGAGAACCCCAGCGACCCGTGGGCCTGGATGGCCCGGTCGATCACGTTGTAGAGCACCTGGGCGCCGAAGTACTTGATCATGGCGATCTCGACTCGCGCCGCCGGAGCGCCCTCCTTGTCCATCTTCCAGGCGGCGTGCAGGGTCATGAGCCGAGCCGCCTGCATCTCGGCCATGGAGTCGGCCACCCAGCCCTGGGTGAACTGCTTGTCGGCGAGCACCGATCCGTGCAGGTAGCGCGACACGGCCCGTTCGCACAGCATGTCGAAGGCCCGCTGCGACTGACCCAGCCAGCGCATGCAGTGGTGGATCCGGCCCGGTCCCAGGCGCATCTGCGCCAGACGGAAACCCTCACCCTCGTTGCCCACCAGGTTCTCGACGGGTACCCGCACGTCTCGGTAGATCACCTCGGAGTGCCCACCGAACCGACCGAACGACGGAAACGGGTGCTCCATGGTGGGGACGTCGCGCACGATGTCCACCCCCGGCGTGTCGGCCGGGACCACGATCATCGAGCAGCCGACATAGGGATGGACGTCGGGGTTGGTGACACACATCACGATGAGGAAGTCGGCCACCGAACCGTTCGAGGTGAACCATTTGTGGCCGTCGATCACCCACTCTTCGCCGTCTCGCACGGCCGAGGTCTTGATGAGGGTGGGATCGGCACCGGCCCCCGGTTCGGTCATGGAGAAGGCGCTGCGCAGTTGGCCGTCGAGGAGCGGTTGCAGCCACTTCCGGCGATGGTCTTGGCGGCCCGACTGTTCGATCCCTACCGCCAGCAGCTCGGCGTTGCCCGAATCAGGAGCGTTGTTGCCGAACACGACGGGAGCGAGATAGCAGCGCCCCAGGATCTCGTGCAGAAGTCCGAGCCTGACTTGGCCGAAGCCCATCCCGCCCAGCTCGGGGGGCAGATGCGCCGCCCACAGCCCTTGGCGCCTCACCTCTTCCTGCAGAGGGCGAATCGCCTTGCGCATGCCCTCTTCGGGGAGCTCGAGGACCTCGAGCGGCAATACCTCCTCGTCCACGAACTGGCGGGCCCACTGCAGCTTGGCGGCGTAGTCCGGCTCGGTCTCGAAGTCCCAGGCCACGATTCCCTCCCTGGTCCCGGCCGCCGCTACCGTGACGGCGATGTCCGGCGACCTGTCGTTGTCCCCAAGGCGTAGCACCGTCACCCTGCGTCCGCCCACCGGGCCCGCCATGTCGCGCCGGCGGGACGAGCAATGCCCTGTCACCCTGCCCGAGCCCCTCGACGAAGACGCCGCGCAGGCCGCGCTCGCCGAGGCCGCTCACCGGCTCCTCGACCAACGGCGCCCCGGGGATGCGGAGCAGCTCGTCCGGCTGGCGGTGGTCCCCGACGATGCGGTCACCGAGCTCGCCGCGCTCGCCCACCGGGTCCGGCTGGCCTGGTGCGGTCCGGTGGTGGAGGTGGAGGGCATCCTCTCGGCCAAGACCGGGGGGTGCCCCGAGGACTGCCACTTCTGCGCCCAGTCGTCGCGCTTCGACACCCCGGTCAAGGCCACGCCCTTTCTCGACACCGACGAGGTGCTCGCCGCAGCCACCGAGACAGCCGCACTGGGCGCCTCGGAGTTCTGCATCGTCCTGGCGGTGCGCGGCCCCGACGAGCGCACCATGGGACGGCTCTTGGAGCTGGTGCCGCTGGTGCGCGGCGCCACGGGCCTCAACGTGGCCGTGTCGGCCGGCATCCTCACCGGCGAGCAGGCCGGCCGCCTGGCGGCGGGGGGTGTGCACCGCTACAACCACAACCTCGAGACGGCCCGTTCCTTCTTCCCCGAGGTGGTGACCACCCACAGCTGGGAGGAGCGAGCCGACACCTGCCGCCTGGTGAGAGAGGCCGGCATGGAGCTGTGCTGTGGAGCGCTGCTCGGCATGGGCGAGAGCGACGCCCAGCGAGTGGAGCTGCTGTTGCAGCTGCAGGAGCTCGATCCCAGCGAGGTGCCCGTCAACTTCTTGAACCCCAGGCCGGGCACGCCCCTCGGCGACCGCCGGGCCGTCGCCGCCTGGGAGGCGATCCGCTGGATCGCCATGTTCCGGCTGGCGCTGCCGGGAGTGATCCTGCGCTACGCGGGCGGGCGCGAGATCACCTTGCGCGACCTGCAGGCCATGGGCATGACGTCGGGGATCAACGCCCTCATCGTCGGCAACTACCTGACCACCCTGGGCCGGTCGCCCGAGGAGGACCTGCGCATGCTGGAGGACCTGCGCATGCCGGTGGGAGCGCTCACCGGAGTCGTATGACCGGCGCCGCCCCGGCGGCGTTCTGCACGGGGTGCGGGCGGCCGCTGTCCAGCTGCGCCGGTTGCCGCCGCGAGCTGGACCCGCCTCGGCACTGCCCCGCCTGCGGGGCCCGGTTGTCCGTGGTGGTCACGCCGACCGGGTTCAGGGCGCGTTGCAAGCAGCATGGCCGACTCGAGCTGGCCTGATGCCGACACGCCGCAAGACGATGGGCGTGTGCCTGGAGGTGGGATCGAGGAGGGTGTTCGCCTCGGCAGTCGACTGGCCCGGGCTCAGCCGTTCCGGCCGCGACGAAACGGGCGCGCTGGAGATGCTC
>DMNK01000126.1:6022-7450 GCA_003453695.1 Acidimicrobiaceae bacterium
CCGCCTACGGCGAGCGCTACCGACCCGTGGCAGAACGTGCAGGGTTCTCGTTCCCGACGTCGACGGTGGCCGAGCTGAAGGTGGTCGAACGCGTTCCCGGCTCAGCCACCACAGACTTCGGAGCACCGGGCGCCATCGCCGAGGTGGACCGACGCCCCTTGTCGGCCGCAGCCGCCCGCCGACAGGCCGCGCTGGTGGAAGCGTGCTGGGCGGCGTTCGACGAGGTGGTGGCGACGGCGCCTTCCGCCTTGCGCAAAGGCCCTCGCGGAGGAGGTCGCGACCTCGGCGCCATCGTGGCGCACGTCCTCGACGCCGAGCGCGCATACCTGCGAAAGCTCGGTCTGCGTCTTGGCCCCTTCAACGGCGATGAGCCCGACTCTCTGAAGAGCCACCGCCCCGCCGTTCTCAAGGTCCTGGGCCGGGCCTGGCGACCGTCCGCCGGAGATCCTCCCTGGACAGCGCCCTACGGGGCACGGCGCATCGCCTGGCACGTCCTGGACCATGCCTGGGAGATCGAGGACCGGTCCGAACCAGGGGCATGAAGCGCCGACCCGGCGCGCCATAATCGAGCCCATGGACCGCATCGGCGTCGTCGACACCATGTTCGCCCGTCACGACATGGGCGCCGAAGCCATCGACGAGCTCAAGCAGTGCCCAGGGCATGGGCAGCGTTTCGAGATCCTTCATCGCACCGTCCCGGGGTTCAAGGACCTGGGGGTGGAGTGCAAACGTCTCATCGAGGAGGACGACTGCGACATCGTGGTCGCGCTCGGGATGCCGGGCAAGGCGGCGATCGACCAGGTGTGCGCCCACGAGGCGTCGCAGGGGATCATGCTGGCCCAGTTGCTCACGAACACCCACATCCTCGAGGTCTTCGTCCACGAGAACGAGGAAGAGGATCCCGAGCGACTGGCGGCGGTGTGCGTGGACCGAGCCCGAAAGCACGCCCGCAACGCCTACTGGATGCTGTACGAGCCCGAACAGCTGAGCCGCCGGGCCGGACAGGGGGTTCGCCAGGGGTACGGGGACGCCGGCCCCATCTCGCCTCGGCGCCACTGACGGGCCCGGCCACTCACCACCCGACCTCCATCCCTCGGTCGAGCCCTCGCCCCGGCCCCACCACCCGCTCGACCGGGTGGATCTCGACACCCCGGCCGCGCCGGCGAAGGTGCTGGTCGATCCTGTGCTGCTCCACGTCGAGGGCCCGGCGAAGGCCGGCGAGCTCTTCGGAGAGCAGCCGCTCGGGAAGGAGTCGGCGGCGCTCCCCCACGCCCGGGCCTTCGAGGCGTGATCGCTCGTCGCCGCCGGCATAGGAGAGCCCCGAGGCGAGGAAGTCGTCCACCTTCTTCTCGATGTCGACGACGGGCGCTCCCAGCTGCCGGGACGAGGCCCAGGCCCGCACCACGTGCCGGCGGGCGAAAGGGCGGG
>DMNK01000126.1:7777-7898 GCA_003453695.1 Acidimicrobiaceae bacterium
CGACGCCGGCGGCGAGGTCCTTGGCCGGCCGGGTGGCGAGTGACGCCACGGTGGCGGCCCGGGGCGACGGACGACCGCTTCGTCCGGGGAGTCCCCACTCGGCGAGGTCGGCGGCGATGGC
>DMNK01000126.1:8046-11101 GCA_003453695.1 Acidimicrobiaceae bacterium
CGGCGAGGTCGGCGGCGATGGCCGCCGAACGACGGGAGAACTCGCGGCGTGCTTCGGGGCCGATGCCGGCCACGTCGGCGCGGCCCCGGTCGAGAGGCTCCCAGGCCACACCGAGGGCGGT
The DNA here is from genome assembly GCA_003453695.1 of Acidimicrobiaceae bacterium. Lineage (GTDB taxonomy): Bacteria > Actinomycetota > Acidimicrobiia > Acidimicrobiales > UBA8190 > UBA8190. The sequence goes on from DMNK01000126.1 coordinate 8,168, forward strand.
CGTCAACTCGTGGCGCAGCTGGGCGTGGTAGAGGGCTGCGGCGGTGGCCCGATGGGCGTAGACCCCGCGTCCGTCCAGCGCCGAGGCCGAACCGTCCGGACCCGTGCCCACGTTGGCGACGAGGACATGGCTGTGCAGGTGCGGGTCCAGTGCCCGGCTGGTGCGGTGCACGAAGGCGGCGGCGGGCAGGGTGTCGACGGCGACCGGGACGGCGCGGCGCACCCCGGGGACCGACCGGCGCACGGCCAGGGCGCGGTCCTCCACGTAGCACAGTGCCGCCGTCACGGCCCGCTCGTGACCTTCCTCGACGGCGCAGCGCACCTCGTCCGGTCCGAGGGCGTGCAGCAGGCTCACCGACTTGGGCGCGCAGAACGTCATGTCGAATGCGGCGACGGTCACCAAGCGACGGTCGGCACCTAGGAGCTCGCCGGTGCGTGGGTCGCTGCCTTCCATGAGGGCCTCGAGAGCGACGAGGCCGACCGGGGCGCCCATGTCCATCCGTCGGGCCGCCTTGCCCAGCCAGCTGCCCGGGGGCTCTGTGCCCCGGCCTCCCGGTCCGCTGGTGGCATCGAGGTAGTACCGGTGCCCACCGGCGCGCACCTTCGAGACCAGGAGCACCCGGCAAGGGTGCGGGAGGCAACTCGCTACGAACTTCGCCCCACTGCTTGCCGGTGACCCGTTGCCGGCGACCCGTTGCCGGTGACCCCTTGCCGGCCGACCCGTTGCCGGCCGACACGGCACGATCGTCGCCGCCGACAAGACGTGGTTCCGGCCCTGGCCCCTACCCGGTGGCCGCCTCCTGCGAGTAACGGGCGAGCAGGCGGGCCGCCGCCTCACGTCCCGTGTCGACGAGCTCCGGCGGTGCGAGAACCTCGGCGTTGGGACCGAGGCGGAGCAGCAGCCGCTCGAACCACACCGGGCTGGCCACGGCCAGGTCGACCTCGTTGCGCCCGTCGCGTCGGGGGCTCACCCGGAGCGTGGGAACCGTCTCCACCAACCACATTCCCTCGGGTGCGACGGCCACCGTCGCCACGGTGGCGTCGGGACCGGGGACGAAGGCAGGGGCTTCGGCCGAGGGCAGCTCGGGCGCCCCGTGGTCGACGGATCGACCGGTCTCCGACACCTCCACCAACCGGTCGACGCGAAAGCGGCGCATGCCGCCGGCACGGTGACAGTAGGCGTCGAGGTACCAACGGCCGTCAACGGCCACGAGCTCGAGGGGGTCCACGACCCGGTCGCTCTCCTCGTCACTCGACAGCGAGTAGTAGCGGACGGCCAGCTGCCGGCCCGTCTCGACCGCCGTGCGCAGCTCGCCGAGCCGGGGTGCGTCCCCGAGATCGACGCGCAGCACCTCGCCGTCACGAGCCGCAGCCTCGTCCACCTCGGCACCTGCGCCGGCGTTGTCTCGTCCGTCCGAGGTGCCCGCCCCGAGGGCGGCATCGAGCTTGGCCAGAGCCCGCTCGAGCGCCCCTCCCCCCTCTGGACCGGCGTGCGCTCCCGGGGTGGCGAGGATGGCGCGGGCAGCAGCAGCGAGGGCGAAGCCTTCGGCGGCGCTGAGCCGGCGGGGGCGGGCCAGGTCCTCACCCAGGTCGGCAACCACCTCTTCGTCGTCGACGATGATCTCCATGAGCTGGTCCGGCGTGTAGGGCGGCAACCCGCAGCAGGCGGCCAGCTCGAGGTCCGCCACCAGATCCTCGGGGGTCATGGCAAAGCGCTCAGCCAGCTCCGCCACCGGAGCGCGCCGAACCCTGGCCAGCCAGGTGAGCACGGCCAGCAGCCGGCGGAGCCGTTGGCCGGCATCGGGCCGCCCCGTCACGTGGGCTCCCTCATCGGCTGCGCCTGGCAGCGGGCACCCGGGCCTTGGCGCTGCCCTTCTCGAGGGGAGGGGCGGCGGTGGCTCCCAGCCAGTCGATGATCACCTGCCGCACCTGCGGCGGGCCCAGGACGACGACGTGCTCGCCCAGTTCGAAGAGCCACGTGCGCAGGGCGTCGACATTGGTCACCTCGAGCCGCAGCACCACCGAATCGTCGTGACGTCTTTCGACGACACTGGCCGAGCTGAGCTGCTGCTCGACCAGGGCCGACAACTCGGCGTCCACCAGGATGTCGACGGGCACAGGCTCCCCGTCCCCGATGCGCCAGGGCTCTTCGGAGATGGCCGTGGTGGGCTCGAACCCGACGGGGAGCTCGCCGCTGCCCGGGGGTCCGGCGTGGGGCGGGCTGTCCATGCGGTCGACCCGGAAGGTGCGAGCGGCGTCCTTGTCGAGGTCGAGGCCGACCAGGTACCACCAGCCGCCGCGGAAGCGCAGCACGGCGGGGGCCACCCGTCGCTGCTCACCGCGGTAGTCGAACGTCACCGCGGCGCGCTGGCGCACCGCTTCCCACAGCACCGGCAACGCCGGCAGCGCGGGCAGCTGCGCCAGCGGGCGGGCGCCGGTCGGCGCCGGCAACCCCAGCCGCCACAATGCGTCCCGACCACTAGGCTCGCCGAGGTGAACCGCGGCGACGGCCAGGTTCAACGCCGCCTGCTCCTCGGGGTCGAGGTCGAGATCGGGGAGGTAGAAGTCGTCGGGCTTGATCATGTAGCCGAACTGGTCGGGGCCGTCGACAGCAGCGGTGGACACGACGATCCCTCCCTCTCGAAGCGTCCGCTTGTCGCGCTCGAAGGCCTGGCGGCGGGCTTCGCCCTCCGGCGGGTAGCCGGGCACCTCGTCGGCGATCTCCCGCAGCGAACGCGGCCGGCCGTCGCGCAGCAGCACGAGGACCAGGTTGGTGAGGCGCTCGAGCCGGTCGACCATGGCGGTCAGCGTAGGCGGCCATGACGTCCGGACCGTGGGCGTTCCATCTCCATCTCGCCGCCTGGGTGCTCGTCGTGGCGGTGGGTGCGCTCTACCTGCTGCTCGTGCGCGCTTCGAGGGACGGCGTCGGCACGAG
>DMNK01000126.1:11384-12024 GCA_003453695.1 Acidimicrobiaceae bacterium
TCGTGCAGCGGCTGCTGCTCATGCTCGTCACGGCGCCCTTGCTGCTGCTGGCCACCCCCACGCCGGTGCTGGGGCGACTGACCAGGCCCTGGCCCATCGACGTCCTCGTGGACTTCCTCAGCCGGGTGCCGGTTTCCATCGTCGTCTTCACCGTCATCGTGGTGGGCACCCTCTCGGCCCCGGCCGTCGCCGCCCAGGCCTCGTCTGGGCTGTGGCGGGGGTTCTTCGACGGACTGCTCCTCTTCGCCGGGGTCGTGCTGTGGGTGCCCGCCCTCCGCAGGGTGCCCGGAGCGCGTCGGGCGTCACCGGTGGCGGTGGCCGTGTACCTCGTCGTGCAGTCGGTCCTGCCCAACTTCCCCGCCATCGTCTTCGTCTTCGCCCGTCACCCCCTGTACGGGGCCTACGCCCACGCCCATCAGGCCATCGGCCTTTCCGCGCTCAACGACCAGCAAGTGGCGGGCATCGTGGCCAAGGTGGCGACGCTGCCGGTCTTGTGGTGGGCGGCCTGGCGGGCGCTGTCGCGAGCCGAGCGAGCCGAGCGGACCGGTCGCGACGAGGAACCGCTCACCTGGGCGGACGTGGAACGGGCCCTGGAGCGAACCGAGCGCGACGAGAAGCGGTCGAGTCAGGCGACCTGACG
>DMNK01000126.1:12325-13655 GCA_003453695.1 Acidimicrobiaceae bacterium
CCCGCTCTCCGGTGGCGGGCCGTAGGGGCGCTTCACCTGATCGGTGCGGAAGTGCCCGCGGAAGGCGACGACACACACCGTCTTGACGGCGGGGGCCCGGGCGTCGAGCAGGGCGTGGAGACGGGTGTGCAGGGAACCCACACTCTCGAGGCGGGCGCCGACCAGGCTGCCCCGGTCTCCGACGGCGTCGGTGGCCACCGGGATCGCCCGGTAGCACTGGCTGGAGTTGGTACCGAGGGTGTTGCGCGGCGAGGTGCACCCGGCGGTGAGCCCGGCGCAAGCCAGCGTCACTGCCGCCGCGCCGAGGACCAGGCGCGCCTGGCCGCCTCCATCTGGGCCCGGGTCATGCCATGACCTCGGCCACGTCGTGCTCTGTGGCGTGCGACGGGACGGCGCCTTCACGGCGGGAGCGCCAGATGTAGCCCGCCCAGACCGACCATCCGACGGGCAGCTCCCCCCAGAAGCTGATGATCCGGTAGAGGAGCACGGCCGCCACCGTGGACGCCTCGGCGCCACCGAAGGCGACGAGGGCGATGGTCAGGCTGCCCTCGACGACGCCGAGCCCCCCCGGGGTGACGGGCAGGTTCACGGCGAGCTGTCCGGCGCCATAGGCGAGGAGCAGGCCGTGCCACGGCACGGCAACGCCCACGGCCACGAAGGAGACGGCCAGGCAGCCGCAGTCGAGCAGCCAGTTGAGGACCCCCCATCCCATGACACGGGCGACGCGTCGGGGGGTGAGGGCGACGGTGTCGATCCGGGCGATGATCCGCTCGTGCGACAGCGATGACGTCTCCTCTCGGCCACCGCAGCCAACGGCGCGAGGCGCGCAGCGACGCCACGATGACCCACTCGAGGGCCCGGCGTTGGACGAACACCACTCCGAGAAGGACGGCGACGACCAGCACGGCGATGGTGACGTAGACCAGGTCGAAGCTGGCACCCTCGGCCCCGGCGATGGCGACACCGGCGGTGGCCACCAAGGCCAACGAGATCGACGCCGCCACGAACACCGCCACCAGGGCCCAGCCCGCCAGCGTGTCGTCAGCACCGCGACGGCGGTACTGACGGAAGGCGAACACGGAGGAGACGAGCGGGCCGGCCGGCATGGAGTTGGCGATGGCGGTCACGGCCAGCGTGACGCCGGTGATCCAGCTGGGTGACACCCTCACGTCGCCAGCGGCGAGGAGCTCCTGCTGGACGAGGGCGAAAGCCACGATCGAAGCCAGCTCGAGGACCACGGCGAGCGCCACCCAGGGCCACTCGATGTGGGCCAGGTAGGTGGTGGCGCCACTCAGCTCACCGCGTCGGCCGAGCAGCGCCCAGACCGCCA
>DMNK01000041.1:0-5794 GCA_003453695.1 Acidimicrobiaceae bacterium
GAGCGCTGGGCGATCACGCCTAGGGTGATCGAGATGGCCGAGGACGTCTCGGTCGAGCAGGAAGGTGACGTCGCCGTCGTCACCTTGCGCCGGCCTCCTCACAACCTGCTCACCGAACCGGCGCTGGGCCGTCTCGCCGACGCCGTGCACGGGCTCGCCGGACGTGCACGCGCCGCCGTGGTGGCCTCCGAAGGGCGGTCGTTCTGCGCCGGAGCCGACTTTCGGTCCTCCGACGCGCCCGATCCCACCACCGCCGGCAGCTTCGAAGCCCAGACCGGCGCCTTCTACCGTCAAGCCCTGCGCCTGTTCAGCGCGCCGGTGCCGTTGGTCGCCGCCGTCCACGGGGCCGCCGTGGGCGCCGGCTTCGGACTGGCCTTGGCGTGCGATCTCCGCGTGGTCGGCGCCAGAGGGTGGTTCCAGGTGAACTTCGTGCGGCTCGGGATCCACCCCGGCTTCGCCCTGTCCGCCACGCTCCCCCGGGCCGTCGGCCCGGGCCGGGCCGCCGACCTCTTGCTCACCGGACGCCGGGTGGACGCCGGCGAAGCGGGACGGGTGGGGTTGGCCGAACGGGTGGTCGACGAGGGCGACGAACTGCACGCCGCCGTGTCGCTCGCCCGGGAGGTGGCGCTGGGCGCGCCGATGGCCGTGGCGGCGACGCGCGCCACCCTGCGGGCCGAGCTGGTCGAGCTCGCTGCTCGCTCCATGGAGCACGAACTGGCCGAGCAGTCGATGCTGGCCGGCACCGCCGACACCGTGGAGGGCGTGGCCGCCATGCTCGAAGGCCGGGCTCCCCGCTTCACGGGCCGTTGACGGCCCCCTGACTTCGGGCGTCGTCGGCGTAGCGCGGGTTGGCCACCGCCAGCTTGGCGCGCACCGATTCCCGCACGACCTCGAGAACCTCCTCGTGCCGGTCGTCCAGGGCACCACTGCGGATGGCCGCTGCCAGCTCGGCGTCGTCGCCCATCCCCAGCCGTTCGAGCCGGGCGGCGTGCGCCTGCCCCTGCTCCTCGCCGAGCCTGAGCTGCCGTCGCACGATTCCCAGGGCGTTGGCCGCCACCCGGAGGTTGAACCTTCGCCTCCCGTCCGATGCGCAGGCGGCCTCGCCGGCGACGAACTCTTCGACGGCGTGGAGCAACTCGTCGGCGGTGGGGCGGTCATGGGGCGCTTCGCTCACGGGAGGGCCTCCAGAAGGTCCCACTCCGCCTCGCACGTCCGGCGGCCGATGGCCGCCAGCTCCAGGGAGCGCAGCGCACCGGAGAGGTGGGTGTGGGCCTGGACCATGCAGATCACACCCCAGCGCAGCGCAGCCAGGGCCTGCCACCAGCGCAGCGCGTCGGGGTCCACCGGCACCCCACCGGCGTCCTGGTAGGCGCCCACCAGGGCGCCGAGCGAGCCGAATCCGCCCACCGGCAACGGCGAACCGAAGCGCCAGGCACGAGCGCACAACCACCCGAGGTCCTCGAGCGGGTCCCCCCGGTGCGCCAGCTCCCAGTCCAACACGGCCCGGATCCCGTCCTCACCCACGATGAGGTTGCCGGTCCGGAAGTCTCCGTGCACCACCGTCTCGGCGCGGCGCGCCGGCCGGCACCCGGCCAAGCGCCGCAGTCCGAGCTCGAGAGCGGGATGAGGCTCACCGACGTGGTCGAGCACGCCGCGCAGCTGCTCGAGCTGGTCCCCGCCCGGGAGGCCCGGCACGGTCGCCGGCGCCAACGTGTGCAGCGCCGCCAGGACTCGGCCGCACTGGACGGCCAGGGCGTCACCGGTGCCGCGCTCTTCCGCCAGGCGCAGCACACGGCGAGGGAGGGTCTCGCCCTCCACGTAGCCGACGATCACGAAGGCGGTGCCCATCACCTCTCCGGCGCCACCCGACGCCACCACGGGCGGGACCGGCACGCCGGCGCCGGCGGCGGCATCGAGGAGCCTCGCTTCGAGGGCGAGGCCCGAAGTGGGAGCTCCGGGCGGGTCGCGGCGCAAGACCAGTCGCCGGTCGTCGGTGGCGGTGCGGAGCCGAAACGACCAGGTCTCCCTCGACGAGCCGCCGGGAAGGCGATGGAGCTCCTCCACCTCGACGCCTTCGCCGAACACGGGCACGAGGGCGGCGGCGATGTCCTGCGTGAGCGGCTGAGGCTCCATGGTCCCGGTGTTACACCTTCCATGGGCAAGGGGCCAGGTCGAGGTGATGGACGCCGGGGCGGGACTCGGGGCAACCACCACGCAATTCCCGTCTTCCCGTGGCGCCCGGTCGGCGACCCTGCCTAGCGTGGGCGCCCATCGGCGTACGCCTCGAACCGAACGACGAGTACATGCACGAGTTGGGTCCCGAGCCCAACTTCAACGAGTCCATGTACTTCAACTTCGTCGACCCCGGGCAGTCGGTGTCGGGATTCTTCCGGCTGGGCAACCGGGCCAACGAGGGCACGGCCGAGATGACCGCCTGCCTGTACCTTCCCGAGGGGCCGGTGGCCTTCATGTTCCGCCGGGCGGAGACCACGAGCAACGACGCCTTCGACGCCGGCGGCATGCGATTCGACGTCCTCGAGCCGTTCATCTCGCTCCGGGTCTCGTACTCGGGGCCCGTGCTGATCCTCGACGATCCCTGGCGGCTCAGCGATCCCGGCACCGCCTTCCGACACAGCCCGACGGCAGACGCCGAGGTCGAGCTGGCCTTCACAGGATGCTCTCCCCCTGTGGGAGGCGAGCCCGACGAGCCCCGTGAAGGCCCGGGCGAGGAGTTCGCCCGTGGCCACTACGAGCAGCTCGTCGAAGCCACCGGCAGCGTGACCGTGGGACCGGACAAGTGGGTGGTATCGGGGCTCGGGCTCCGTGATCACAGCTGGGGACCCCGGTACTGGCAGGCCCCCTGGTACTACCGGTGGCTGACCGGCAATTTCGGCTCCGACTTCGGGTTCATGGGATCGCACATCGCCCGGCGCCACGGCGACGGGCTCAGAAGCGGCTTCGTCTGGCGCCACGGCACCCTGCACATGTGCGACGACGTCCGCCTGCGCACCACCGAAGAGGGGCGCGACCGTACCCATCGCACCCTCGAGCTGGTCCTGCGCAGCGGGTCGCAACGCTGGGCCGTCACCGGTCGCGTCCAGGCCATGGTGCCGTTGCGAAACCGCCGCACCGCTCCGGACGGCACGTCGCTCGTCACCCGTATCTCCGAGGGCCTCACCCGGTGGGAGACCGAAGACGGGCACATCGGCTACGGGCTGGCGGAGTACCTCGACCAGATCGTCGACGGCACCCCCGTCGGCGCCGGCCTCGATTGACCGTGGACAAGGCGACGGTCGACCTCTACGAGCGTCGTGGCCTGGAGTGGGCGGCCCGGCGGCGCCCGGTGCGGCGGGCCCACGCCCGCAGCTTCGCCAAGCGCGTCCTCGCCGGCGCCCCCCGTCTCGATCTGGGCTGCGGGGCGGGCCGGTACACCGCCGAGCTCGGCTCGCCCGTCGTCGGTCTCGACGCCGCCGCCGCCATGCTCGGGCGCTGTCGCAACGAGGTCCCCGGCGCGCTGCTCGTCCAAGGTGATCTGGAGGCACTGCCCTTCGGCGCCCAGCGCTTCGGTGGGGCGTGGGCCAACATGAGCTACCTCCACGTCCCGAGCGTGCGCCTTCCGCTCGCCCTGGCCGACCTGCACCGCGTCCTCGCCGTCGGTGCCCCCATCGACGTCCAGGTGCTGCACGGCGACTACGAGGGCAGCGCCCTCCCCCAGGACGACGTGGGCGGGCGGTTCTTCGCCTCGTGGCGGCCGGATCCCCTCCTCGAGGTGTTCACGGGCGCCGGATTCGAGGTGCAGGCCTGCCAGGTCGAGGAGGACGTCGTCCGCGTCCGCGCCGAGCGGCTGCGCACCCTGGCCGACGTGGTGGGTCCGGGGATGTCACTGCTCTTCGTGGGGCTGAACCCGAGCCTGTACGCCGCCGACGCCGGCGTCGGCTTCGCCCGCCCGGGGAACCGGTTCTGGCCCGCCGCCTTGACGGCCGGGATCGTCACTCGCGACCGCGACGCCTTCCACGCCCTACGCCATCACCGGGTGGGCATGACCGATCTCGTGAAGCGGGCCACCGCCGGGGCCGACGAGCTGTCGGCCACCGAGTACGAGCAGGGTCTGCACCGGGTGGAGCGGCTCGTGCGGTGGCTCCAGCCCGCCACCGTGTGCATGGTGGGCCTGGCCGGGTGGAGGGCGGTGGTCGACCGCGCTGCCACGCCCGGACTGCAACGCCGGACCCTGGGAGACAGGCCCGTCTACGTGATGCCGTCGACGAGCGGGGCCAACGCCCATGCCCGCATGGACGACCTCGTCGGTCACCTGCGCGCCGCCGCCGAATTGGCCATATTGGCCTGAACGGATCCGACGGAGAGAGCAGCTCCCGCCCCGGTCGACGCGGACTCGGGCTCCCCTAGGCTCCCGTCATGGCCGACGAGGGTACGAGCCCGTTCCGGCGACCGAAGACGTGGATGCTCGTGGTCGCGGCGCTGGTGGCGGTGGGCACCGGCGTCGGAGTCTGGCTGGGCGCGAGCGGTCCCGCAGGGGGCGGGACGCCGGCCACGGCGCGACAGCTGGTGCGAGCGTCGCTGGCGGACGCCCGGGCGGCGGGCTCGTTCCACTACGTCTCTTCGTCGATCTCGTCGTCGGCCACCACGTCGAACGTGTCCCAGGTCACCGACGGCGATGCCGCTTCCCAGTCGGGCCGCCAGGTCATCACCCTGTCCGGAGACACCTTCGACGTCGTCGTTGCCGGGGCGACCGCCTACTTCCGCGGCGATGCCGCCGCCATGGTCGTGAACCTCGGCATCCCCATCGGCGTGGCCGAGGCCCATGCCAGACAGTGGATCGCCCTCGTGGCCGGTGAGGCTCCGTACCAGTCGGTCGAGGTCGCCGTCACGACGGCGTCGGCCTTGGACCAGAACATCACGTTCTCCGCCTTGGAGGACCTCGGCAGCACCCGGGTGGACGGTACGCAGACCACCGCCATCGAGGGCCGGATGCGCCCGGTCGACGGGCAGCCGGCACGGGGTACGGCCACGCTGTACGTGAGCACGAGCCGGCACCCTCTGCCCGTGCGGTACGTGGAGAGCGGCACCGTGGGCAGCGGCTCCAAGGCCTCCCGGCTGCGCTTCTCCATGACCTTCTCGTCGTGGGGGGAGAGCGTCGGCGTGAGCGCACCGGCCGGGGCCATCCCGTTCACCTCTCTGGGTGCCTCCGGCGGGGGGCCGCCGTCGCCCGGCCCCACCATCCTCACCTGACCCGGTGCCCGGGCCGGCTCGGAGCTGGGGCGCGGCGCTCGGACGTCCTCAGGTCTCGAGATCCTGGTTGTGGCGCAGCAGGATCGTCGAGTGCGCCGTCAGGTTCACGGTCTGCTGCTTGACCAGCCGGGGGCCGGGGTGGGCGGTGTTGAGCAGCTCCTCCCACACCCCGGCGCGGTCCATGCGCGGCAGCGTGTAGAGCCGTGAGCGCGTTCCGCCGTTCAACAGCAGCAGGACCGTCTCGCCGAAGACGATCCGCCCCCGTTCGTCCACGTCGTCGGCAGCCCGCCCCTGCAGCAGCATGCCGAGGGTGCGGGTCTCCGGATTCCGCCAATCCTCCTCGATCATCTCCGTGCCGTCCGGCCGCACCCAGGTGACATCGGGGTTCCCGCCTCCGCTCGGCCGGCCGGTCAAGAAATTCCTGCGGCGCAGGATGGGATTGCTCTTGAAGACCCCGATGACCTCGCGGGTGTACTCGAGCAAGGACCACGCCGCGTCGTCGAAGTCCCAGTCGAACCAGCTGACCTCGTTGTCCTGGCAGTAGGCG
>DMNK01000041.1:5988-6174 GCA_003453695.1 Acidimicrobiaceae bacterium
TGTTGCCCTGCTGGCTGCGGCCGAACTCGTCACCGCCCAGCAACATGCGCACCCCCTGCGAGAAGAAGAGCGTGGCCAGGAAGTTGCGCTTCATGCGCTCGCGCAGTCTCACGACCCGGAGCGAATCGGTCGGCCCTTCTGCTCCCCAGTTGCGGCTGTGGTTGTCGTCGGTCCCGTCCCGGTTGT
>DMNK01000041.1:6433-6652 GCA_003453695.1 Acidimicrobiaceae bacterium
GTGGCAGGTGACGAAGTTGATGCTGGCGTAGGTCCCCCGCCCGCTGGGCCGGTAGATGTCGCTCGAACCAGTGAGGCGCGAGGCCAGCTCGGGCACCTGACCAGGGTCGCCACGCCAGAAGCGCCGCACGCAGTCTCGGAAGGCGCCGTTCCACTCCGCCCATCCCGGCGGGAACTGGCCGAGCCGGTATCCGTCCGGGCCCACGTCCCACGGCTCGGC
>DMNK01000041.1:6838-14442 GCA_003453695.1 Acidimicrobiaceae bacterium
GCGATGAGCTTGACCTGGGACAGCACCGGGTCCTGCTGGATGACCTCGAAGAAGGCGCTGCGGCGGTTTTCGATGCCGCGGACGAGCACCGGTGCCAGGTCGAAGCGAAACCCGTCCACGTGCATGTCGGTCACCCAGTACCGGAGGCTGTCCATGATGAGCGCCATGGTCCGGTTGTGGACGATGTTGAGGGAATTGCCCGTGCCGGTGAAATCGACGTGGTGTCGGGGGTTGTCCGGGTCCAGCCTGTAGTAGACGACGTTGTCGATCCCTCGCAGTGACAACGTCGGGCCCCATTCGTTGCCCTCGCCGGTGTGGTTGTAGACGACGTCGAGAATGACCTCCAGGCCGGCCCGGTGGAGGGTCTTCACCATGGACTTGAACTCACGAACCTGCTCGCCCAGCCCGGCGGTGGCGTAGTCGACGTGCGGGGCGAAGAAGCCGATCGAGTTGTATCCCCAGTAGTTGACGAGCCCCTTCTCGAGCACCGTGGGCTCGGTGACGAACTGGTGCACGGGCATGAGCTCGACCGCCGTCACCCCGAGCGAGAGCAGATGGTCGATGACGGGGTCGCAGGACAGGCCGAGATAGGTGCCCCGCAGGTGCTCGGGCACCCCGGGATGGCGGATGGTGGTGCCCCGCACGTGGCACTCGTAGATGACGCTGTGGTTGGGGGCGGTGCGGGGCGGGCGGTCGTCACCCCAGGTGAAGGCGGGGTCGATCACAAGGGCCCGGGGCATCGAGGCGGCGGAGTCCCGGTCGTCGAAGGACAGGTCGCCGGTCGGGTCCCCCACCCGGTAGCCGAACACCTCGTCGGTCATGCGGACCGTGCCCGTCAAGGCTTTGGCGTACGGGTCGATGAGCAGCTTGGCGGGGTTGAAGCGCTGTCCCTCCTCCGGCCGGTAGGGGCCGTCGACGCGATAGCCGTACAGCGTGCCGGGGCGGGCATCGGGGAGATAGGCGTGCCAGACCCGGTCCGTGACGACCGGCATCGAGATGGTCTCGGTGGGCTTGGGGTCGTCGGGATGGTCGAACAGGCACAGCTCCACGCCCGTGGCGTGCTCGGAGAAGAGGGCGAAGTTGACACCCTCGCCGTCCCAGGTGGCGCCGAGGGGGTGGGGGCTGCCCGGCCATACCCGCATCTCAGGTCCTCTGTGCCCGGCGACGGACCGTCAATCGAGCAGCTGCCGTTCGGGCCGGCTCATGCCTTCGAGTTGGTGGACGAAGATCACGCACGAAAGCGGCGGCGCGGTCACGGTGAGGCTCTGGGGCCGGCCGTGCCACGGCACCGGCTGGGCATCGACGCCCCCCAGGTTGCCGATGCCGCTGCCCCCGTAGTGGGGGGAATCGGTGTTGAGCACCTCCCGCCAGAATCCTGGCTCGGGCACGCCCACCATCAGGTCGTGGCGCGGCACCGGGGTGAAGTTGCACACCACCAACGCCGGCGGGTCGTGGCGGGCGAGGCGCAAGAAGCACAGGATGCTGTCCTCGGCGTTGTCCGCCATCACCCACTCGAAGCCGGCGGGGTCGGTGTCGAGCTCGTGCAGAGCCCGGTTGTCGCTGTACACCCGGTTCAGGTCGCCCACCAGACGGCACACGCCGGCGTGGGCGGGCTCGTCGAGCAGGTGCCAGTCCAAGGAGCGACCGTGGTCCCACTCCTGGCGCTGCGCCAGCTCGGCCCCCATGAACAGCAGCTTCTTGCCGGGAAGGGCGAACTGGTAGGCGAGCAGGAGGCGCAGGTTGGCGAACTTCTGCCAGTCGTCGCCCGGCATCTTCGACAGCAGTGATCCCTTGCCGTGCACCACTTCGTCGTGGGAGAGCGGCATCATGAAGTTCTCGCTGAAGGCGTACACGGCGCGGAAGGTGAGCCGGTCGTAGGCCCAGCGCCGGTGCACGGGATCCTGGGCCATGTACTCGAGGGTGTCGTGCATCCACCCCATGTCCCACTTGTAGCCGAATCCGAGGCCTCCCTGGTCGACCGGGCGCGACACCCCGGGCCATGCCGTGGACTCTTCGGCCACCGTGTGGACGTCGGGATGGTCCAGGTACACGCCGCTGTTGAGCGACTGGAGGAAGGAGATGGCCTCCAGGTTCTCCCGGCCCCCGTACTCGTTGGGGATCCATTCGCCCTGCCGCCGCGAGTAGTCGCGATACAGCATCGACGCCACCGCATCCACCCGCAGACCGTCGGCGTGGTACGCCGACACCCAATGATCGGCCGAGGAGGCCAGGAAGCTCCGCACCTCGTGCCGGCCGTAGTTGAACACCAGGCTGTTCCAATCGGGATGCACGCCGAGACGGGGGTCTGCGTGCTCGTAGAGATGGGTCCCGTCGAACTCGGCCAGGGCAAAGGCGTCACCGGGAAAGTGCGAGGGGACCCAGTCGAGGATGACCCCGATGCCGGCCTGGTGCAAGGCGTCGACGAGGGCCATGAAGTCCTGGGGCGTGCCGTAGCGGGCGGACGGGGCGAAGTAGCCCGTGGTCTGGTAGCCCCACGAGCCGTAGAAGGGATGCTCCATCACCGGCAGGAACTCCACGTGCGTGAAGCCGGTGTCGAGCACGTGGCGCACCAGCATGGGGGCGATCTCGCCATAGGAGAGCAGGCGGTCGGGCTCGGCGGGGTCCCGGCGCCAGGAGCCCAGGTGCACCTCGTACACCGACACCGGCGAGTCGAGGGCGATGGTCCTCTCCCGTTCCGCCATCCAGGCGTCGTCGCCCCACTCGTAGTCGAGCGCCCACACCACCGACCCGGTGCGCGGGGGTTCCTCGGTGCGGAAGGCGAACGGATCGGCCTTCTCGAGGGTCCTGCCGTCGGCGGCCTCCAGGGCGTACTTGTAGATGTGCCCGGGGCGCGCCCCGGCGACGGTCGTCTCCCAGATGCCCGAGCTCTCCACCGGCGTCATGGCGTCGGCGCCGGCGTCCCAGCCGTTGAAGTCGCCGATCACCGACACCCGACGGGCGCTGGGCGCCCACACGGCGAAGCCGACGCCCTGTTCCGGTTCGGCGGGCACGTGGGCGCCGAGGCGCGAGCCGAGCTTTCGGTGCGTGCCCTCGTTGAACAGGTACAGGTCCTCCGGCCCCAGGATGCTGGTGGGCACCTCGACGCGCCTCGTCCGCTTCGTCGTCCTGGCGGTAGCGCGCGGGGCGGTGGAGGTCTTGGGGGCGGCCCGTGGGCTCATGTCGCTCCTTCGTGATCGGTTCCCGTGGCCGACGCCGGCTCTGGTCTCCGCAGGGCATCGACCTCTCGCAGCAGCACGGCGATCTCGGGGTCGGCCGTCGCCTCCTCGAGGGCGCGGCGGGTCCGGCGCCGGAAGTTCCCCGCCTCGGGGCCGGTGCCGGGCCGGTTCTGGGGCTCGGTCTCCAGCCAGAGGTCCTCGAGATCGATCATCACCACCTCGGCCGGGCTGGCGGCCAGATGGCGCAGGCATCCTCGCCAGGCGCGGCGGGCCTCGACGACGTCGCCATCGTCGGGCAGGGCGGCCAGGCCGTTGCGGGGCAACGACGCCAGCAGCGCCGACCGCCAGCGGTCCCGGAGGCGCCGTCGGCGCGCCGCGTCTTCGGCGTCGATGTGGTCTCTGCGGCGCCGGTCGCCGATGTCGAGGCCGCGCCAGTAGGCGGCGAAGGGGGGCAGGTCGTGCGTGCCGAAGGACGCCACCGCCCGCCGGGGGACGGGAGGGAGCGGCTCCTCCACCGACGTCTCGAACTGGACGACGAACGAAGACAGCATCCGGTCGCGGGCCATGGCCCGCTCGACCGTCGTGGGCACCGTCCCGAGGTCCTCGCCGGCCACCACGGTCCCCGAACGGTGCGCTTCGAGCACGAGCACGGCGTGCAGCTCGTCGCCGCGGTAGTTGATGTAGGCGCCGTCGCCGGCGTCGCCTCCCTCGGGGATCCAGAACAGCCGCTGCAGCCCCATCACATGGTCGACCCGCACCGCGGCCGCGTGTCGCATGGCCGTGCGGAACACCGCAGCGACGTGGCGGTACCCGTCGGCGCGGATGGCGTCGGGGTGCAGGGGCGGGAAGCCCCACACTTGCCCCCCGGCGTGGAAGTCGTCGGGCGGGGCGCCACCCGAGACGCCCGCCACGAACAACGACGGCTCGAAGAACGGATCGAAGCCGTCGGGGTGCACCCCGACCGGGATGTCGAGATACAAGCCCGCCGGGGCGCCCGGTCCGTCGGCGGCCGCCGCCAGCTGCGCGTCGGCCACCCATTGGGTGTAGAGGTGGTAAGCGAGCGCCGGGTCGTCGGCGATGCGCCGTGACTGGCTGCGGGCCGCACCGCTCCGCACGGCGTCCGCCTCTCCGGCGGGCCATGTGCGCCACGCCGGCCCGTGCTGCTCACGCGCCGCCCGGAACCGGGCATAGGCCATGACTTCGGGATGGGAGGCGACGAAGTCGTCGAAGGCGGCACGCCGCGGCGAGTGTCGGGGATCCTCGGCGGCCAGTGCCTGAGCCATGGGCTCGAGGAGGCGGCGCTTCACTGCCAAGGTGGGACCAGGGTGGGCCAGGGGAGATCTGCGCAGGCGCACCAGCTGGTCGCGCAGCGCCGGGCCCGACAGCTCGGCGCGAACGTCGGGGACGGCCTCCAGCTCTGCCAGCGACTCCACGTCGACGTACAGCTCGTTCCATGCCAGGCGGCTGGCGGGCAGGTAGGGGCTCGGGTCGGCCGCCGGCGTGTCGAGGAACGTGGCGAAGAGCGGGAGCGTGCCCGCCAGCGCCCCGCCCCGCTCACCCACCCAGTGGGCGAAGGCGCCCAGATCGCTGTACGAGCCCACGCCCCAGTCGCCGCGGGTGCGCAGCGCGTACAAGGGCACGCCGATCCCCCACTGGCGCGCCGGCGGCTCCAACCGGGCGGGGGCCGACACCACGAGCGACGAGGCGTCGATCCCCGGGCCCTCCACCGTGAGCCGGTGGTAGCCGGCGGGGAGCCCGCCGCGGCGCAGCCGGAACGAATAGCGCCGGTACCCACCGGCGTCGTCGACCTTGAGGGCGCGCCCCACCGCCCGGCCGAGCCGACGTTGATCGATCTCTCCGTCCTCCCGGTGCAGCGACACCCACACGGCCTCGGGGTCCACCGTCGCCGGGATCGACACCGAGATGGTGACCGAGCCACCGAGGCGATGGGCGATCACGGGCTCGACCACCCGGCGCAGGAGCGCACTCTGCGCCGCCCGCAGCGCCTGGGGAGCGTCGCCCACGGCGGCGAGCTCGGCGCCCAGTGCGGCGCACACCGCCGCCAGGGCTTCGTCGCTGGCGAGATACCGACGTCCGTCGTTGCCCCGATAGCCCGCCTGCACACCCAGCAGGCGCGCCAGCTGCTGCAGCGCCCGGCGCTGGTGCGCTGCCGAGCCCGGGCGACTCACGGACCTGCTCCGAGGAGGTCGAGCACGCCGTGGGCGGGGATGTCCACCCAGTCGGGTCGGCTGTCGGCTTCGTAGCCGATCTCGTACATCGCCTTCTCGAGGAGCAGGAAGTCGAGGAGCTCGGCCAGCTGACGGTCGTCGGGAGGCACGAATGCGCTTCCGTCCACGGCATCGAGATAGGCGTGCACGTAGGTCCCGGTGATGCCCCGGTACCACAGCGCCAGCCAGGGCTCGAGGACGGCCGGGTCGTCATGGGCACGGAGGGACCGGCTCAGGTGCAGCGCCGCGGTACGCGACGCGTAGTGGAACGAGCGGATCATCCCGGCCACGTCCACGAGGGCCGGGCGCTTCACGCGGCGCTGGCTCAGCGACCGGTGCGGCTCGCCTTCGAAGTCCACGATGACGAAGTCCTTGCCGGTCCACAGCGCCTGGCCCAGATGGAAGTCGCCGTGGCACCGGATGCGCTCGACGCGCACCGGCACGTCCACCAGCCTGCGGAAGCGCTCCAGGATCTCGTCCTGGCGGTTGAGGACCTCGGCCAGCTCGGGCGAGCTCGGAGCCAGGCGCCGCGCCTGTCGGAACGACTGCTTGGCCAGGGCCCGTGCCCCGTGGGCCATGGCCTGGCGGTCTCCGGGCGTCATGGGCTCGGGGACGAAGTCGAGGTCGTCCTTCTCCGACGCCAGTGCCACGTGGAGCTCGGCGGTGCGCCTGCCGAGGAGGCTGGCCCACTCGAGGTGGGGACCGACCAGGGCGGCGACCTCCTCCCCGAACTGCTCGGGTGGACCGCCGGCCCACTCCCCGGCCAGCTCTGCGGCGTCGGCCGGCGGCGGGTCGGGCGGGTCTTCGGAGAGCGGCCCGGCCAGCAGCTCTTCCAGGCCCCGGGTGAGCATGTCCACGACGTAGCTGAAGCCGTCGCCCTCGTTGGGCACGAACTCCTCGAGCGAGACGATGGTCATGGCCTCCTGGGCGGCGGCGGGCCGGTACTCCATCGACCCGCCCACCAGTGGCATGGCTCTGAAGTGGGCGCGCTCGCCCAGGAACCGCCCCATCTCGACGCCCGGGTTGACGCCGGGCTCCACCCTGCGCAGGAGCTTCAAGATGAGTGCCCCGCCGATCACGATCGAGGTGTTGCTCTGCTCGGCGTTCATGGGCGTCGGCTCGTCGTCCTCGTCCACCTGCGAGACGAGTCGCCGGAGCGTCGGTGCCGGCAGGCCGTGGAGCCGGCCGCGCCGGCCCTGGAGCTGACGCCGGCGCGCCGTGGCCTCCACCAGCAGCCGGGCGAAGTCGGGCTCCCAGATGCTGTCCACCAGCACCCCGCGCTCGGCGTCCTCCCCCGGGGCGATGACCCGTACGCCCGCCAGCACGGCTTCGGGGCGCCACCGGCTCAGGTCCTCGGCCCGGCTCCCGGTCACGAAGGACACGGGCAGGACGTAGGTCGCCTGCGGGGCTTCGGCGGACTCCACCCCGAGCACGAGCAGCATGGAGAGCGGCTCGGCCCGGCCGTCACCTCGGGCCCCGTCGGGCCTGGTGCCCCGGGCCTCACCGTGGCCTTCGCCGACAGCCACGGCGTCGACCACCTCGACCGACTTGATGCGGCCCGTCTTGCCGGCGAACCAGCGCTGCTGGGACAAGAAGGCGGGCAGGGCCTCCTCGAGCTGCTGCAGGCCCCACCCCGAGAACAGGTTCAACCACGAGCCCTGCGTCACGAGCTCCGGGCGCTCGGCGCCGTCGCCCTGGTCCCGCCGCTCCAGGGCGAACCAGTAGAAGCCGTGGCCGCCCAGGGTCACGAAATAGGGGAGCTCCCCGATGGGCGGGAACTCCGTGCCCCCGAACAGCTCCACCGGCACGTCCCCGCAGAACTCGCCCAGATCGAGCTCGGCGCTCTGCGGGTAACGCGACAGGTTGACCACGACGAGGATGCGCTCCTCGCCCAGCTGGCGGAGGAAAGCGAGGACCTTGCGGTTCTCGGGGAACAGCAGCTGGAGCGATCCCCGGGCGAAGGCGCGGTACCGGCTGCGCAACGAGATCAGCCGCCGCATCCACCACAGCAGTGACCCGGGGTTCTCCCGAGAGGCCTCCACGTTCACGGCCTGGAAGTGGTAGCCGGGGTCGATGCTCACCGGGAGGTAGAGCCGCTGCGGGTTGGCGGCGGAGAAGCCGGCGTTGCGGTCGCTCCCCCACTGCATGGGGGTGCGCACGGCGTTGCGGTCGCCGAGATAGATGTTGTCGCCCATCCCGA
>DMNK01000041.1:14605-14796 GCA_003453695.1 Acidimicrobiaceae bacterium
TGTCGCCCATCCCGATCTCGTCTCCGTAGTAGACGATGGGCGTCCCGGGCAGCGAGAACAGAAGCCCGTTCATCATCTCGATGAGCGAGCGGTCGTTGCCCAGCAAGGGCGCCAGCCGGCGGCGGATGCCCACGTTCACGCGCGCCTGGGGGTCCTGGGCGTAGGCGCGGTACATGTAGTCGCGCTCCTCG
>DMNK01000041.1:15012-20031 GCA_003453695.1 Acidimicrobiaceae bacterium
CGTCGTGGTTGCGGAGGAACAGCGCCCACTGGCAGTCCGCCGGGACCTGCGGCGTGTCGCTCAGGATGTCCACGATGGGGAAGCGGTCCTCCTGGCGGGCGGCCATGAACATCCGGGGCATGAGCGGGAAGTGGAAGGCCATGTGGCACAGGTCGCCGTCTCCCAGGTAGGCCACGGCGTCCTCGGGCCACTGGTTGGCCTCGGCCAGCAGCATGCGGTGCTCGAAATTGTCGTCGATGTGGCGCCTGAGGGTGCGCAGGAACTCGAAGGTCTCGGGCAGGTTCTCCCCGGTGGTGCCCTCCCGGACGTACAGATAGGGCACGGCGTCGAGCCGCATGCCGTCGACGCCCATGTCCATCCAGTAGTCGACGACGTCGATGATCTCCCGCTGCACCGCCGGGTTGTCGTAGTTGAGGCTCGGCTGATGCGAGTAGAAGCGGTGCCAGAAGTAGGCGTGTGCCACCGGGTCCCACGTCCAGTTGGACGACTCGAAGTCCTTGAAGATCACCCGGGCGTCGCTGTAGCGCTCGGGCGTGTCGCTCCAGACGTAGTAGTCACGCCACGGCGACCCCGGTGCGGCGCGCCGGGCCCGTTGGAACCACGGGTGCTGGTCGGAGGTGTGGGCGAGCACGAGCTCGGTGATCACCTGCAGGCCCCGGCGGTGCGCCTCGCGCAGGAAGGTGCGAAAGTCGCGCAGGCTCCCGTAGGCGGGATGGATGCGCCGGTAGTCGGCGATGTCGTAGCCGTCGTCGCGCAGCGGGGACGGGTAGAAGGGGAGCAGCCACAGGGCCGTGACCCCGAGCTCCTGCAGGTAGTCGAGCCGGCTGACGAGCCCCCGGAAGTCGCCGTTCCCGTCGCCGTCAGAGTCCTTGAAGGCGCGCACGTGCAGCTCGTAGATGACGGCGTCCTTGTACCAGTGCGCCAGGTCGGGGCCGACCGCCGCTCGGGGCGCTACTTCGAGGAGGCTCATGGCGCGCTCCTCACCCCGTCTCCACCCGCAGGACATGGGCCGGGACGTCGACCGGGTCGAGCATGACGAAGTTGCGGCTCCCCTGCCACCGGAAGCGGGTGTCGGTGAGCTGGTCGTGCACGCTGTAGGGCTCGTCGGGCCCGATGCGCAAGGCGGTGAGGTCGAGCTCGAGCCAGCCCGACTGCCGGTAGTGGGGATCGAGGTTCACCACCACCACCATCCGGTTGGTGCCCCACACCCGGCTGTAGGCGATCAAGGCGTCGTTGTCGACCGAGCACACCTGCACGTTGCGGTCGTGCTGGAAGGCAGGATTCTCCTTGCGCACGGCGTTCAGGCGGGCCACGAACGGTGCCAGGCTGTGGCGCGCCTCGAGATCCCAGTGGCGGATCTCGTACTTCTCGGAGTTGCGGTACTCCTCGGAACCGCTCTGACGCGGCTCGTGCTCCTGCAGCTCGAAGGCGGGCCCGTAGATCCCGTAGCTGGCCGCCATGGTGGCAGCGAGCACCAGGCGGGAAAGGAAGATGGGACGGCCGCCGCGCTGCAGGGCTTCGGTGAGGATGTCGGGGGTGTTGGGCCACAGGTTGGGCCGGAAGAATTCGGCCACGTCGCTACTGTGCAGCTCGTCCAGGTACTGCTCGAGCTCCCATTTCGAGTTGCGCCAGGCGAAGTAGGTGTAGGACTGGCTGAAGCCGACCTTGGCCAAGCGGTACATGGGGGCGGGCCGCGTGAAGGCCTCCGACAGGAAAAGCACGTCGGGATCGGACGCCTTGACCTCGCCGATGAGCCATTCCCAGAAGCCGAGCGGCTTCGTGTGGGGGTTGTCGACCCGGAAGATGCGCACTCCCCGGCTCGTCCAGAAGCGGACCACGCCGAGCAGGGCCTCCCACAACGCCTTCCAGTCGTGGGTGTCGAAGTCGATGGGGTAGATGTCCTCGTAGCGCTTGGGAGGGTTCTCGGCGTAGCGGATGGTGCCGTCGGGCAAGTGGCGGAACCACTCCGGGTGCTCCTTCACCCAGGGGTGGTCGGGCGAGCACTGGAAGGCGAGGTCGATGGCCAGCTCGATGCCGTGGTCGCGGGCGGAAGCGAGCAGGTGGTCGAAGTCGTCCAGGGTGCCCAGCTCCGGGTGCACGGCGCAGTGCCCGCCCTCCTCGGCGCCGATGGCCCACGGGCTCCCCGGGTCACCCGGCCCTGCCGACGCCGCGCCGTTGCGTCCCTTTCTATTGGTGCGACCGATGGGGTGCACGGGTGGCAGGTAGAGGACGTCGAAGCCCAGGCCCGCCACATAGGGCAGGCGGCGCTCCACGTCGGCGAAGGTGCCGTGACGGCCGCTCTCGGCCGCTGCCGAGCGGGGGAACATCTCGTACCAGGAGCTGAAGCGGGCCCGGGCCCGGTCGGCCACGACGGGCCAGGCCGCCGTGGTGAGCTGGGACTCGGGGTCGACGGCGCGCCGGGCCAGCGCCCGCACAGAAGCAGCGGCGACCGCAACGAGGGCGTCGTTGCCGTCCCCGGCTGCGGCAGCGGCACGTAGTTGTTCGGCGTGCTCGGCCAGGCGGCGCTCGCCGGCGGCACGGATCCGGCGGGAGGCGGCGTCGAGGATCTCGGCGCCCACGAGCAGCTCCACCGACAGGTCCTGACCGGCACCGGCCTTGACCGCGGCGTCGCGCAGCCACGTGGCGTAGGGATCGATGGCGGCCCGGATGGCGAACCGGTAGCCGCCCTGGGCGGCCAGCTCGAAGGTTCCCCGCCACCGGTCGTTGCCCAGGAGGACCATGGGCGACGCCGACCAGCTGGAGCGGCCTTCTTGGCGCCAGCGCAGCTCGCACGCCAGCTCCTCGTGGCCGTCGCAGAAGATGTCCGCCTCGACCTCGACGACGTCGCCCACCTCGCGCTTGACCGGGAACCGCCCGCCTTCGACCTGCGGGCTGACCCGCTCGACCACGACCCGGGCCCTGCCCTTCACGCTGTCGAGCGTCGCCTTACCTCCCTCCTCGGTCCCACGGTCACCCGTGAGGGCTCGGCGCGCCGTCGGTCATCGCACGCCCGTTGGGCGCGCGCAGTGAAACCCGCGCCGTGTGTTCGAGATACCCACGCCGCGTACCCGGTACACGAGCGCCGCCGCGCCCACGGCCCCGAGAAGGGCCCGACAGGGGTCGCCGTCGTCCTGTCGGCGCCGGGGGGCGGGGCCCGCCGGTCCGAGAGGACCCTCGTCAGGCGGTGTGGGTCCCCGCTCCCGCTCCCCGCCGCGGCCCGGCCGGGACCTACGCCCGCCGGCGCAGCCGCCCCATGGGGACACAATTGTCCGTCGCCATCGTGTCCGTGTCCGTCATGCCGGACCGGTGAATCAGCGCTGCCCGAAGATGCGGCGGGCTGCTCCCCCCACGGTGGTGCCCCGTGACAGTGAGTCGATCGTCACGGCGAACAGCAGCACGAACCCGGTGACGATGAACTCCCACTGCACGGCCAGGCCGAGCAGGTACATACCGTTGTAGATGCCGCCGATCACCAGGCCACCCACCACGCCGTGGGACATCTTCCCCCTGCCTCCGAAGAGCGAGGTGCCGCCGATCACCGCCGCGGCCACGGCGTACAGCACGTACTGGCCTCCGGGAAAGTTGTTGGACATGCCGCCGATCAACGAGGCGTACAGCACTCCTCCGATCGCGGCGGTGAGCAGGCACAGGGCGAAGGCCCACGTCCGCACCATGGTCACGTTGATGCCCGCGCGTCGCGCTGCCTCCGGGTTGCCGCCGATGGCGTACATGTACCGCCCGTAGCGGGTGCGCTGCAGCAGGAAGGTCCACGCCCCGAGCACGCCGAAGACGATGAAGATGACCCACGGGACCCCTTCGAGCGTCCCCACGGCGGCGCGGTTCAGGTTGCAGATGGCCACCACCGTCACACCGACGGCGGCCATACCGGCGATCTTGATCATGGTCAGGCTGACGGGAGGTGCCACCAACCCGCTCCTGCGCCGCCTCGTGTCGCGGAAGAACAGGCTGAGGCTGAGCAGTCCCACCACCACGATCATCACGACCCAACCCACCTCGGGGCTCACGGTGCCCCACATCAGATCGTGCAGCGCCCGCAAGTTGACCGACAAGCCGTTCAGGCTCGGGTACCCCGAGAAGGGCCCGAAGGCGAGGACGATGAGCATGACCCCGTTGCCGATCAGCAGGCCGGCCAGGGTGACGATGAACGAGGGCAGTCGGAGCCTGGTCACGAGGGTTCCCTGGACCGCGCCCACCAGGGCGATCGCCAGCAGGGCGACGATGATGGCCGGGACCCAGGGCCAGTTGGTCGTGCGCGGCTGGACCAGCTGGACCGCGATCACGCCTCCCACCGCGCCCCAGTAGCCGATGGAGAGATCGATCTCCCCCAACAGAAGGGCAAAGATCTCTGCCATGCCCAGCACCATGAACACGGCACTCTGCTGGAAGAGGTTCACGATGTTGCCGGCGGTGAGAAAGACGTGATTGGGACTGATGACTTCGAAGACGACGACGATGATGACGAGGGCGAGGATCACGGGGAGCATCCCGCTCTCCCCGCTTCGAATGCGGAGCCACCATGCCTGCATGTACTCCCGCAGCGACTGGGCCATGATCTCCGGGGGCACGAGCGGAACGGCGGCCTCCGGAGCGGCCGTCAGGTCGACGGGCGCCTCGACAGAGGGACCGGCCTCGGCGGACGGGGGTGTCACGACCGCACTGGGATCGGGGTCAGTCCTGGCCATCGCCGACGACCCCTTGGCCCGAGCCCAGCGACGCCGGAGACAGTCCCAACCCCCCGGTCGTCATGTACTCCACGACCTTCTGGCGATCCAATTCTGAAGCCGGGGCCTGCAACGCCATCCGTCCCAGGTACAGCACGGCGATCCGGTCGGCCACCGCGAAGACGTCGATGAGGTTGTGCGAGACGATCAGTACCGCCAGGCCGTGGTCCCGCAGGCGGCGGATCAGCTCGAGCACCTGGGTGGTCTGGGTCACGCCGAGCGCTGCCGTGGGCTCGTCCATGATGACAACCTTCGAGTTCCACATCACCGCCTTGGC
>DMNK01000041.1:20259-20628 GCA_003453695.1 Acidimicrobiaceae bacterium
TGGCGCTGGCCGCCCGACAGCGATCCCACAGGCTGACGGATGGATTTCACGGTTGTCACACGCAGCCCGGCAAGGGTTGCGGCGGCGGCGCGCTCCATGTCGTTCTCGTCGAGCAGCCGGTGGCGAAGGCGCTCACGCCCGAGGAACATGTTCTGCACNNCGATGTCGAGGTTGTCGGCCAGGGCGAGGTCCTGATACACGGTCTCTATGCCGAGCGCCGCGGCGTCATGCGCGTTGCGGATCCTCACCGGCCGGCCCTCGAAGTAGACGTGGCCCCGGTCGGGCTCGTGGGTCCCGGCGATGCACTTGATCAGGACGGACTTCCCCGCCCCGTTGTCGCCACACAAGGCGGTCACCGTCCCCGCCGGC
>DMNK01000041.1:20801-21055 GCA_003453695.1 Acidimicrobiaceae bacterium
GGCGGTCACCGTCCCCGCCGGCACGTCGAGGTCGACGTCTGCGAGGGCCTGCACGGCGCCGAAGCTCTTGTAGACGCCCCGAACCTTCAGGCGGGGCTCCCCCCCGTTCGCCTCGGCCATGTGCTCTTCCTCGTCCATCACGCTAGAGCATCGTGACGCCGGAACGCCGGACCGCCGCCGCAGAACGCGGCGGCGGTCCGGCTGGGCACACTTGGACCGGGATCCTTACGGTGTGATCCCGGCCGCGGTGCACA
>DMNK01000041.1:21201-21534 GCA_003453695.1 Acidimicrobiaceae bacterium
GATCCCGGCCGCGGTGCACACGGCGTTACTCACTGCGGTGCACAGGGTTGACGCGTCGATGAACTTGTCCGAGATCACCGTCGAGGCCATGTTCGCCGTCGTCACCCAGACCGGGGTGAGCAGGGACGCCGGCTGTGCGCTGCCGGCCACGTTCTTGGGAGGCGTGGTCTGGGCGTTCACCAGCGCTGCGGGCGGGTGCTTCCCGGCACGCAGGATGGTGGCCAGGGCCACCGCATCCTGGGCTTCCTGGTAGATCGCCTTGTACACCGACCCACACTGGAAGCCTTGGAGGATCCACTCCATGCCCTGGAGGGTGGCGTCCTGCCCGGTGGT
>DMNK01000054.1:0-1077 GCA_003453695.1 Acidimicrobiaceae bacterium
CCTGCTGCATGTAGAGCGTGCCAAGGAACACGAAGGTGACGAAGCTCGTCCCGAGCAGGAAGCCGACGGCGTTCGATCCGGCGATGCCGCTCAGGCGCAGCAGCCGCAGGGGCAGGAGGGGCGCCTCGGCCTTCGTCTCGATGACGAGGAACAAGGCGAACAGGGCGACCACCGTAGAGCGTCCTTCATGATTCCTCCTTCTCGATGTGCAACCGAAGGTAGCGCGTTTTAACCGGAACTGCAACCATCGGTTGCATAGTTCTTATCGACGTGCTACCGTGGGTTGCAGATACAGGAAGGAGCTGGTACCGATGGCAGACCTAGTGATCGATCGGGATGTCCTGATCGAGGCGCCGGCTGAGGTGGTGTGGCGCACCATCACCGAGCCCGATCAGATGAGCCAGTGGTTCGCCGACCGGGTGGAGCTCGTCGTCGAACCGGGCGCTCATGGCTACATGCACTTCGGGGACCAGGGCGGCCCGGTCGTCGTGGAGACGGTGGATCCGCCGGCTCGCTTCTCGTTCCGCTGGAACCATCCGCGCGGAGAGGAGCCGGTGCACGGCAACTCGATGCTCGTTGAGTTCACGCTGACGCCCGAGGGCGACGAGCGGACCCGTCTTCGCGTGGTCGAAAGCGGCCACGAGCTGCGCGACTGGCCCGACGCGGAGAAGCGGCGTTACGCCGACGAGCACCGGGGCGGCTGGGGCGAGTACCTGGACCGCCTCGCCGCGATGCTCGCGAAGCGCCAACCGGGATGACCGCGCAGGCCGATGACGAGCTGTGGTCGGCCATCGCGGACCCCTCTCGCCGCCAGGTCCTCGACCTCCTGGTCAGCAACGGTGAAGTAAGCGCCAGCTGGCTGGCCGGGCGGGTGCCGTTCACCCGCCAGGCCGTCTCCAAGCACCTGGTCGTGCTCGAACGAGCCGGGCTGATCAGCCGGCGCAAGCAGGGCCGGGAGGTTCTCTACCACGTGGAAGCTGGCCGGCTCGACGAGGCCACCCGGGCCATGGCTGACCTCGCCGCCCAATGGGACCGGCGCCTCGGCATGATCAAACGGCTCGCCGAAACCGCGCACGC
>DMNK01000054.1:1252-1756 GCA_003453695.1 Acidimicrobiaceae bacterium
AGAGGAGAGGATCATGACGGATAACGCACCGGGGCTGCCCCCGGCCGTCGACCGGGCCACCTTCCAGGCCGAACTGGACAGGCTGCGGCTCCGTGAGAAGGCACACACCCGGGAGGGTGACGCGATCGCCGCCGCCCGGCGGCGCCTGCCCATGGTGGCGGTGGATGGCGCGACCCCGCTGACCGGCCCGCACGGGACCACCACGCTGCTCGATGCGTTCGAGGGCCGTCGGCAGCTCATCGCCTACTACTTCATGTGGTGGGACGGGCATCCCGCCGCCGAGCAGTGCGAGGGGTGCACGTTTTACACCACGCACGTCAGCGAGCTGTCCTACCTGCACTCCCGGGATATCACCTACGCGGTCTTCTGCCAGGGTCCGTACGACGAGAGCGTCCGCTACCGCGACTTCATGGGCTGGGACATGCCGTGGTATTCAGCCCGCGGCTCCCTCGACACACTCCTCGCCGGGCGTCAGATCGGCCTGTTCCACCTCGTGTGCTACCT
>DMNK01000054.1:2031-2530 GCA_003453695.1 Acidimicrobiaceae bacterium
TCATGGACCTCACCGTGTACGGACGCCAGGAGCCGTGGGAGAACTCGCCCCCCGGCTGGCCGCAACAGTGCTCCAACACACGGAGCGATGGTGGTCCGCCCGACTGGCCACCGGTGGCGGCGTGGCCGGGCGGACGCCCCATCGCCCAGTGGCCGCGAGTCAACGCCGGGCGCTCCGACAACCTCACCGTCGAGCCCAGGTAGGAACCCCTTGAATGTCGCATTCATGGCGTCCCCACCCCTTGAATGTCACATTCAAGGGGTTGGGGACGGCGCTGCCGCGGTGGGCGAGATATGGGAAACTAACGGCAACAGGTCATGTGCCGGGATCCGGCACGGGGTGGGTGCCTGCCTACGCGCGTGGTGCTTACCTGGAAGAAGGGCCTGCATGACGGACCGGTTGTCCCGCGGTACCGCGGCAGACGAGAAAGCCCCGCCCGGCGTCGATACGAGCGTGGCGCACATCGCCCGGGTCTATGACTACTGGCTGGGCGGCAAGG
>DMNK01000054.1:2725-3048 GCA_003453695.1 Acidimicrobiaceae bacterium
GGCGGCAAGGACAATTTCGCGGCCGATCGGTATGTCGGCGAACAGGCCAGGGACGCCTATCCGGCCATCGGGCAGGCCGTCTGGGCCCAGCGAGCCTTTCTGGGGCGGGCGGTACGGTACCTGGCGGCCCAGGCGGGCATCCGGCAATTCCTCGACATCGGCACGGGCATCCCGGCGGCGAACAACGTTCATGCGGTCGCCCAGTCCGTGGCACCGCAATGCCGGGTGGTCTATGTCGACAACGACCTGGTCGTGCTGTCGCACGCCCGTGCCCTGCTCAAAAGCACCCGGGAGGGCGCCACCGCCTACATCGACGCCGACCT
>DMNK01000054.1:3207-6555 GCA_003453695.1 Acidimicrobiaceae bacterium
TCGACGCCGACCTGCGCGACCCCGGCACGATCCTCAACCGGGCGGCGGCCACGCTGGACTTCACCCGGCCGGTAGCCATCATGCTCGTCGGGGTCCTCCAGTTCATCCCCGATGAGGAGGACCCGTACGCTATCGCCGCCGAGCTGATCGGCGCCGCCGCGCCAGGCAGCTACGTCACGATCGCCCACCCGGCGAGCGACCTCGAGGCACCGGCGATGGCCGAGTTCGCCCGGCGGTACAACGAACTGGCGGCAGAGAAAGCCAGGTTCCGCACCCACGACGAGGTCTCCCGCTTTCTCGATGGCCTGCACCTGATCGAGCCCGGCGTGGTCAAGCTCCCCACCTGGCGGCCCGAATCGGAGATCGAGGCACGATACCCCACCGTTCAGTGGGCCGGCATGGCGCAAAAGCGAAGTTCTGGTCGGCGCGGCGTATGAGCCTTGTAGGGCAAATGTCGCCATAATCGTGGCATGATCCGCCGTGCCTGGTGCGCCACGCGACCGCGCGCGGGAGGGTTCCTTGTCGTGGCGACGGTGGCGCTGGCCGGCTGCCAGGTGACCATCGGCGGACCTGCCGAGCAGCCGCCCTCGTCCGCGCCGGCCGGCCCGGCCACCCAGTCCGGCACTTCCCCCGGCAGTCAGGCCGGGCTGGTCGTGATCAGCGACCCGGGACAGGTCACCGGCACCATCCACGGCACGTGCCACTACCGCGACGGCGGCGAACTGCCCGACCCGCACTGCACCCCGGGCAGCATCGATCCGGCCGTCACCCAGGCCAACATCCACCAGACCATCTGCATCAGCGGCTACACCAGAAAGGTCCGTCCTCCGGCCAGCGAAACCGACCGCTTCAAATACGACGTCGCGTACCCCGCCTACGGCACACCGCAGACTGAGAAGACCGAGCTGGACCACCTGGTTTCACTCGAACTCGGCGGCAGCAACGACGCCGCCAACCTGTGGCCGGAGGACCCGCCCAGCCCCAACTCCAAGGACGAGGTCGAAGACGCCCTGCACCGCGCGGTCTGTGACGGGCGCGTGACGCTCGCCGCGGCGCAGCGGGCGATCGCCGGTGACTGGCTCACCGCCGAGTCAGTCCTCGGCCTAAAAGGATTACCGTGGACATTTACCCTCCCGATTCGGTGATGAGTCCGAGCCTGCGGGTGGACCGGGTGAGCGCGACGTACAGGTCAGCCCGCCCGCGCGGGGAGGCCTGCTCGATCCCGGCCGGGTCGACGATGATGACCGAGTCGAACTCGAGTCCCTTGGCCTGTTCAGGGGTGAGGACCGCCACCGGGGCGTCGAGGTCCGGGCCGCAGGCGAGGTTGAGCGTCGCGGCGGTCTCGGCGACGCGGGCGGGCGGCGCGATCACGGCCACCCGCCCGGTACCGATCAGATCCGACTCACGCCGGACCAGTTCAGCGAGCTCCCCGGTGCCGTCGGCGTGCCACGGGCTCTCGCTGGAGTCGCGGACGGATAGCGGCGGCTCGGCACCCGGCGGCAGGAACGCGGCCGCCAGGGCCATGACGGGTGCGGGGGTGCGGTAGTTGACGGTCAGCCGCGCGGTGCGCCAGCGTCCGGCGGCGATCGGGTCGAGCACCTGCGCCCACGAGTCGGCGCCACCGGGCGTGCTGGTCTGCGCCAGATCGCCGACGACGGTCAAGGAGCGGGCCGGGCAGCGGCGCAGCACCATCCGCCAGTCCATCGCGGACAGTTCCTGCGCTTCGTCGACGATCACGTGCCCGTAGGCCCAGCTCCGGTCCTCGAGCGCCCGCTCGGCGAGCATGCCGACGGGCCCGGCCTCGATGTTCCGGCCGGCGACCCAGGACACGAACGCTTCGGTCTCGAGGGGCGGCAAGACGATGGCCTCGTCGGCGACGAGCTGCGACACCAGCTGCGACGCGTACTCGAGCGCGTCGGCCTGCTCGGCCTCGTCGTCGGCGCGCCTGAGCCTGGCCTCCCGTTCGGTGGCGGCGAGGGGGCCGAGGAGCTCGGCCAGCTCGTCGAGCAGGGGCACGTCGGCGGGTGTCCACGGCCGTGGCGTGTCGCGCGTGATCGCGGCGCGTTCGTCGTCGGTGAGGTCGAGCAGGCTGGGCTGCTGATAGAGCTGGGTGAGCAGCCGCTGCGGCGCGACCTCGGGCCACAGGACGTCGAGTACTCTGCGGAGGGCCGGCTCGGCGGCCAGCTCGCGCAGATCGTCGGCGTCGCCGGGCGCCACGCCGAGGTCACGCGCGCGCTGCCGGTCCAGCTGCCGCACCACCTCCGTGATGAACACGCGGCGCGCCGTGTTGTGCGGCAGCGGCGCGCCGGTCTCGTCGTCGAGGCGCTCCGCCGCCTCGGCGCGGGCCTGGTCGCAGATGCGCGGCGTGATCAGGTAGCTGGTGCCGTCCACCCTGATCTCGATGTCGGCGGCTGGGATCTGACGCAGACCGGCGACGGCCTTCGACAGGACGCCCGCCATCTTGGCGTCGCCCTTCAGCCGGGCGGCCTCGGGTGATTCTGTTCCATGGGCGTCGACACCGGGGAACAGCGCGGCGGTGGTGGCCAGCACCACGTCGTTCTCGCCAAGCGAGGGCAGCACCTGGTCGATATAGCGGAGAAATGTGGCGCTCGGGCCGATGACCAGAATTCCCCGCCGGGCCAATTGCTTTCGGTACGTATAGAGGAGGTAGGCGGCCCGGTGCAGCGCGACAACGGTTTTCCCCGTGCCCGGGCCGCCCTCGACGACGAGGATTCCGCCCGGATCCTCGCGAATGATGCGGTCCTGGTCCGCCTGGATGGTGGCGACGATGTCGCCCATCCGCCCGGTGCGGCCGCGGCGCAGCGACGCAAGCAGTGCGGCCTCGCCGGTCAGGTGGGTCTCGTCCACGCCGTCGCGATCGAACACAGTCAGGTCGAGCACGTCGTCGTCCAGGCTGACCACTCGCCTGCCCGCCGTGTGCAGGTGGCGGCGGCGGGTCGCGCCGTATCGCTCCCGCGAGGTGGCGCGATAGAACGGCTCGGCGGCGCGGGCACGCCAGTCGACGAGCAGCCGGTCGTAATCGTCGCCGCGCAGGCCGAGCCGGCCGATATAGAACCGGTCACCGTCGTCGAAGTCCATGCGGCCGAAGCAGAGGTTCCGTTCCGCCGCGTCAAGCTCAGCGGAACGGTCCTGATACTCCTGGGCGAACGACTCGCGCTCCGACCACCCCTGGTCGTTCTCCGCGGTCGGACCAAGGCGCACGTCGGCGAGCCGCTGCTTGGTGATGCCGCGCAGCGCGTCCAGCCGTTCGTACAGCATGGTTACGTAGGCCTGCTCCTGGGCCAGCTCGGTCGTTGCGTGCGCCTGCTCTTGCGCCCGCTCTTGCGC
>DMNK01000054.1:6801-7036 GCA_003453695.1 Acidimicrobiaceae bacterium
TCTGGAATTGGGACAAGAGTGTGTTGCCCTTTCGCGTGTGGACAGAGAATCCCCACTCTACCAAAATCTCCGCTATTCCGGCACCCTTCGTTCTGGACGTAGCGCGGCCATTTTCCGTGCTGTTCAGTCGCAAAGCGCCAATCCATCCGCTGCCCCGGTGCGACCGCCTATCGACCGCACCCGGCAGGGCCGTACGTTCGCCCACCGCCACCAAAACGGGCCCGGCGCGAAACAC
>DMNK01000007.1:0-10101 GCA_003453695.1 Acidimicrobiaceae bacterium
GCCTCGATGCCGCGCACGTAGTTGGCCGTGGCGGGGAGCATCCCGTGGTGGCGGACCGACTCGAGCCCTTGGTAGTAACCGGCGACCGCCTGTCCCACGTCGCCGCCGGTGGCGCGCAGCAGCGAAGACAGGTAGGCGGCGCCGATGGCGATGTTCTGCTCCGCCACTTGCGGGTTCAGAGCCGCGCCGGCGAGATAGCGGTCGACGAAGGTCGCTGTGTACGGCTCGATCTGGCACACTCCGATGGCACCGGTGGAGGACACGATGGCCGATTGCCATCCTGACTCCCACCAGCACAACGCCTCGAGGAGCGACACGGGGACGCCGTAACGCGCCGCGGCGCTGACGAAGGCGGGCCGTAGCGCCAGGCGTCCCGGGTTGGCGGCCAGTTTGGCCGGCAGCCCGCCCGTGCCCGGGCTCGGCACCGTGTAGGACGCCAGCGCCATTCCCGAGCCGGCGGTGCCCGGGACGACCAGACGGGTGCCGGCCAGGACGCGGTTGGGGTTGCTGATCTTGTTGGCTGCGGCGAGAGCGCGCACGCTCACACCGTTGGCGGCGGCGATGGACGTGAGGGTCTGGCCCCGCCCCACCACGACCGTGCGCGTCGTCGCCACCGAGGAGACGACGCCGATGGCGGGCCAGCCGGCGTCGCCTGAACCGGCGTCGCCGGGGATGACCAGCCGGAAGCCGGCCAGCAGATGGTTCGGATCACCGAGCCGGTTGGCGGCGGCCAGGGCGGCCACGCTCACGCCGTAGCGGCTGGCGATGGCCGAAAGGGTCTGGCCCGGCTGGACGACCACCGCGGTGCCCGGCGCCGCGCCGGTGCTCGAACCCGGGATCTCGAGGAGCTGGCCGGCCAGCACCCGGTTGGGGTCGGCCAACCGGTTGGCGGCCACCAGGGCGGCCACCGAGGTGTGCAGCTGGGCGGCGATCTGGCTCAGGTTCTGTCCGGGGCGGACCGTCACCGTTCCGGCCCAGGCCGGCGTGGTCCAGGTGCCGCCGAAGGCGGCCAGCGCCGGAAGGCTCGCCACGGCCGTCGCCACCGCCGTCAGGCACATCGCCACCCGGGCCCGGCGGCCGTTCCGGCCACCACGTAACTCCCGCCCCAATGACAACATAGGCAACAACTGTCCCAGGAACCACTCGTCCCGGCAAGGGGGGCTTCCCCACCGGCTAGGGACCGAGCGCCGCCACCCAGGGCGCCACCAGCTCGCTGACCAGGGCGTCCTTGCCTCGAAGCCCGTGATCGCCCCCTTCGACCCATTTGTGGGTCACCGGCCCGGGGATGGCGGCGGTGGCCGCCTCCAGCTCGGCCGGCGATCCGAAGGTGTCGCGGGTCCCGGACACGAACAGGCACGGCAGGCGCAGGGAGGGGAAGTGCTCGGTGCGCAGCCGCTCGGGGCGGCCGGGAGGGTGGAGTGGGTAGCTGATGAGGACCAGGGCCGCCGCCTCCAGGCCCTCGCCCACGGCCACCGAGCACATCCGGCCCCCCATGGACCGCCCCCCCAACACCAGCCGGTCGGTTCCGGTGCCGGTGCGTGCGGCCAGGGCCCGGGCGGCGTCGACCACCGCCGCCACCAGCACCGCGGGCCGGTCAGGGGCCCGCCGCCCGGCGAGCCGGTAGGGGAAGTCCATGCGTTCGACGACCAAGCCGGCCCGGCTCAAGGCCTCATCCAGCTGCACCAGTGCCGGCTGGTCGCGACCGGCGCTCGCCCCGGGAGCGAGCAGTGCCCCGGCGGGAGAAGGCGCCTTCGACGCCCTGTCCGAGCGGGATGTGGCCATCGGATCCAGATCTTGCCCGAGCGGGCGGGGACGCTCTGCGTGGTGCGGGCCCACGAACACCGCGGGCGTCCTTCAGGCCGGCCTCGGAATTGCCGAGACATTGGGAGAGGGACTCCGAGTGGCGGAGGACGTCCCGGAAGGAGGTTGGCCTAGGTGGAGTCCGGCTCAGTACCTGAGGCACCCGAGTCTCCGGCGGCTCGTCAGCGCGAGCTGGCGCGCCGCTACAGCGGCCTTCTGGCCGTCCTCGAACAACCGGTGCTGGTGGAGGACGCCGGGCTGCGGGTGGTGGACGCCAACGCCGCCGCTGATTCGCTCTTCGCCAGGCCGGGAAGCACCGTGGTGGGCGCCACCGACCCTCTCGGCTCGGCCGTGGACGAGGACTACCGGCCCGTGGAAGGGGTCCGGCGCCCCGCCACCAGGGTCCTCGGCACCGGTGTTCCGAGTGCCGGTCAGGTGGTCGGCATCCAGCCACCGTCAGGCGGGCCGATGCGGTGGTTCTCGGTCAACGCCCAGCCGGTCCTGGCCGACGGCGACGGTGGAGCCGAGCTCGTGGTGCTGGCCCTGACCGATGTCACCGAGCGCAAGGCCCTCGAGGTGGAGCTCACGCACCTCGCCCTCCACGACGGGCTGACCAGCCTGGCCAACCGCACCCTGCTCGTCGACCGCATCGGGCATGCCATGGCCCGTGCCGTCCGGCGCCACCCCGACCCGACCGTCGGTGTGGCCATGCTGTTCATCGACATCGACAGCTACGCCACCATCAACGACAGCCTGGGGAACCGGGTGGGTGACGAGATCCTGCGCATCCTGGCCCAGCGCCTGCGCTCGGCGGTGCGGGAGGAGGACACCGTCGCCCGCATCGGCGGCGACGAGTTCGTGGTCCTGTGCGACGAGATCAACCGCTCCGACCTGGCCCGGTTCTGCGTGCGCGTCACCCAGGTGTTCAGTCAGCCTGTGATCTGCCGGGTCGGTGACGAGTGGCGGTCGGTGACCATCGGGTGCACCGCCGGTGTCGCCATGGCACGCCAGGGCGAGGACCCCGACCGCTTCCTCCAGCGGGTCGACAAGATGCTGAAGGACCAGAGCGCGGCCGCCGCCGCCGAGCGCGGCCCCGCCGGGCCGGTGCGCCCCCCGGCGGTGCCCACGCCCCAGCACCCCCAGGCGGCGTCAGCTCACCCTGGCGGAGCGCTCGACCGCCGACACCACCGTCGTTGAATCCATCCGCCCGCCCGGCTCGGCCGGACGGGCGGAGACGAGACGACGGTCAGCAGCTCGAGTCGGTCGGTCCGATCACCCAGCCGGCCGGCGGCTCGGGGACGTTCCCCTGGCTCAAGAAGCCGATGAGCCCGGGGCCGACGGCGTCGCTGTTGTCGTTCACGTACACCCCGCACGTCCCCACATAGGTGCCGGGAGTGCCGAAGGGCGCAGCCGGTGAGCGCTGCGGATCGGGATCCTGGTAGGTCTGCACCCCCGGCTCGGTGTTCATCTGCTGCGGCGCCCCCTGGCGGTACGGGTCGAGCCCGCTTCCTCCGCACGATTCGCCCGGGGCGTCACCGCTGGAGCAATTGGGGGACTCGCTGAGCGAGGCCGGCGTGTTGTTCTTGAACACGTCGTCGTTCTGCTGGTTCGTCGTGCACTGGTCGTAGGCCCCGGTGTTCTGCGGGTTGGTGGCGCCGCAGCCGTAGTACACGGTCTGCTGCTGGGTGGTGGCGCCGCTGCAGATCCCGTCGGCACACTCACCCTCGGAGAAGTTGACCAACCCCTCGGGATGGGTGGCCGTGGGGGTGGAGCCGCCGTTGATGAGCCACTGGGGCTCGATGCTGAGCAGCATGCCTCCGCCGTCGGACGGGCCGTTCACCACCCCGGCGGAGTGGCAGGGCTGCGCCGTCGTCCCCGGGCAGGTGCCCTCGACGCCGCTCACGCCGTCGTGCTCGCCGTTGTCGGTGTTGTCGTCCATGCCGAAGTAGACGAGGAGCCCGTTGGAGACGATGTCCTGGTAGTTCACGGCATGACCCGTGTCGGGCGTGAAGGTGGTCGTGCCCGGGGCGGTGTCCTCACATGGCTTTCCCGCCGCTGCGGCGAGGGGACAGAACACTTGGTAGTAGTCGTAGTTGAGGGCGAAGCCGGCGCCGCTCGAGTTGTTCCCACAGCCGGTGCCGGTGCCGCCGCCGGTGCCGTCGGTGTTGACCGACACACACCCCGAGTGCGGCGAGCCAGTGTTGCCGGGGAGCCCCACGCTCAAGATGGTGGGTGTGCCCTGGGAGTTCGGGTCGTTGGGCACCTGGTCGTTGCCGAATTCGACGTAGCGGGTGTTGTTCGAGTTGGCATCGCCGTTCGTCGTCCCGCCGCTCTCCACGTTCACCGCCACGTTGTGGCATCCCGGGTAGGCGTACCCGGGCGCGGCGCTCCACGCCGAGGCGTTCCAGGGGCAGTCCTGTTGGTCAGGGCTGTAGCCGCCGCCGCTCACCGCTGCGGCGATGCCGCTCAGTGCTCCCACCGCCGTGACGGCCAGGATGCCGATGCTCGAGATGGCGATGATCGCCCGCGTCCGCCCACGCATCACCTGTTTTCCTCCCGCTAGGGGAGTGCTTCCGCCGCACCCCCTCGGTGGTGCATCCGCCGCACCACCACTCCAAAGAAACTGACACCTACGTCAGGTGTTGTCAAGACTACGCGGCGCAAGCTCCGGAGTGATTGCTCCGTCCGGCTCAGGATCGGGCGCGGGCGTCCCAGACGGGCCCGACGAGGCCCCCCGAGGGACAGCCGGGGCGGCGGGGGCGGCCGGAAGGCGGAGGACGAAGGTGGTGCCCTGTCCGGGGGTGCTGTGCACCTCCACGGTGCCGCCGTGGTCTTCCACGAGCCGGCGGACGATGGCCAAGCCCAAGCCGGTGCCCCGGTGGCGGGTGGTGAAGAAGGGCTCGAACACCCGGTCGCTCACCGCCTTCTCCATCCCCGGCCCGGTGTCGGCCACGCTGAGCACGACCCGCCCCCGTTCGGGACGGGCCCGCACGGTGACGACCCCGCTGGGCATGGCCTCGTAGGCGTTGGAGAGCAGGTTGGTCATGACCTCGACCACCTGGTCGCGATCGGCGTAGAGCCGCGCCTCGGAGAGGTCCTTCTCGACGCGCACCGCTTCGGGAGGCGGGGCGGTGGCGAGCGCGGCGGCGACCACCTCCCTCACCTCGATCCGGGCTAACACGGCAACGCGGGGCCGGACGAAAGCCATGACGTCCTCGGTGATGGAGCTCGCCCGGGTCGTCTCCCGCTCCGCCAGGCGCAGGTGGCGCTCCGTCTCCGGATCGAGCGGCTCGGGAAGCGAGGCCCGGATCAGGTACAGCGCGTTCGAGATGGCGGTGAGCGGGTTGCGCAGCTCGTGGCCGACGGCCGACGCCATCTCGCCCACGGCGGCAAGACGTTCGTGGTCGACGAGGCGCCGGCTCAAGAACTCCACCACCAGGAAGGCGACGACGAGGATGGCGCTCGTCACGAACCACGACGCCAGCGCGGCGCGGGTGCCGGCGACCAACATGTCCGCTCCGCACGCCACCATCGTGAGGAGGAGGTAGAGGACCGCTCGCCGGCGCCCGAACCACATGGGCGCCGAGAATCCGACCCACACGTAGTACGGCGTGAACAGCGCCGGCTGGGCGGTGTAGGCGATGCCCACCCCGAGCAGCGCCAGGCTCCCCAGCACGGCGACGTCCTCGGCGTAGGGCGGGAGCCGGCGCCGGAAGAGGAAGAACAGCGCCGAGGCCAAACCGGCCGTCGCCACGGGGAACGCGATGCCGACGACGTTCAGGATCTGTCCGGGCGCCGCCGCCCAGGCTCCGATGGCGCCCAGGGTGGCCAGGCCGTAGGCCATGGCGAGGATCTCGCCTCGCCGCTCCGCCACCGCCGACACGCGATGTCCGAGGCGCCGCCCCAGCGGCGCCGCTCCGGACAGCTTCGGACTTCCCCTCCCCATCGACACGGGCAACGCTCCCCGAGCCGCCCACGTGCTGCCCCGTCCACGCTACTGGCAGTGGCGTCTCGGGCGTCGCGCCTGGCCCGCGCCGAGGGCATGATTGACGGTGTCGTGGATCCGACCGTGGCGTCGATGGCGTGGAGCTTCGAGCAGTCGTGAGCCGTTGGAGCTGAGCGGGGCACGAGCGGTGGTGACCGGCGGCGCCAGTGGCATCGGCGCCGCCGTGGTGTCGCGTCTCAGGTCGCGCCGAGCGGCCGTCGCCGTCCTCGACCTCGTGCCCCCGCCCGACGGCGCCGCCGACCTGACCGTCAGCTGTGACATCGCCGACGAGCACGCCGTCGACGCGGGGATGAAAGAGGTCCGCGACACCCTGGGTGGGATCGACGTGGCCGTGCTCAACGCCGGCGTGGGGGGATTCGGCCCGCTGCTCGACATGCCGCTCGAGGACTGGGACCGGGTCATGGCCGTGAACCTGCGTGGCACCTACCTGTGCCTGCGTGCCGTGGGACGGCTCATGGTGGACGCCGGCCGGGGCGGGTCGGTCGTCGCCGTGACCTCGGTGTCGGGGTTCTTGGCGGACCGGATGATGAGCCACTACAGCGTGTCCAAGGCGGCGGTGGCGCAGTTGGTGCGGGTGGCGGCGCGCGAGCTCGGTCCCTTCGGCATCCGGGTGAACGCCGTGGCTCCGGGCACGACCGACACGCCGCTGTTGGCGTCGACCGGGCGATTGCCCGGATATCGAGAGCGCGTCGCCGAGCGCGCCGCGCTCGGAGGGGTCGGCACGCCGAGCGGCGTGGCGGAGGCGGTGGAGGCGCTCCTCACCCTGGACTGGGTCACCGGCCAGGTGCTCGCCGCCGACGGCGGGGTGTCGCTGTGGAGCCCCATCGACCCGGCCGAGAGCCTGGAGGGGGGAGCGGTCAGAACGCCCCGAAGCGGATGACCGACGCCAGCCCGAACGCCCAGCAGTACACGGCGAAGGGCACCAGGGTCCTCGTCTGGAAGTACCGGCTCAGGAAGACGATGGCGAAGAGCGAACTTGCCACTGCTGCCAGGCTGCCGGCCACCACCTCGCCGTGGATGCCGTTTCCCAGCGTGCCCAGCAGGTCGGGCACCTTCAAGAAGCCGGCGGCGAAGATCACCGGAGTGGACAACAGGAACGAGAAGCGCAAGGCGTTTTCGTTGTCGAGGCCGCGGAACAGTCCGCCCACCATGGCCACGCCCTCTCGACTGATGCCGGCCAGGAGCGCGGCCGCCTGACTGGCGCCGATCACGGCGGCACTTGCGACGCCGATGCGGGACAGCTCGCGCTCGGCCGGCTCGTCCATGGGCACGATGCGCCGGTCCCGCCATCTCGTGGCCCGCGCCGCCGGTTCGGACTCGGCCTCGGGCAAGCGTCGCCGCCGATGGAGTTCGCCGGCGATGAGGACGAAGCCGTTCACGATGAGGAAGAGTGCTGCGGCGATCGGCTTGGCGAAGAGCACACGGAAGTCGTGCTCGAATGCGAGGCCCAGGATGCCGACCGGCACAGTGGCGACGACGATGAGCCAGGCCAGGCGTTCCTCGTGCGTGGTCACCCGGCGCCTGGCGATGGAGCTGAAGAAGCCCTTCACGAGCCGGATCCACTCCCGGATGTAGAAGCCCAGGAGGACCACCGCCGTGGCCAGGTGGAGGCCCACCACGAAGGCCAGGTACGGGCTCTCGGCCTGGGATTCCTGGTGCACCAACGTGGCCCATGTGCCGCCGATCCACGAGGGCACCAGGACCGTATGGCCCAGGCTCGACACCGGGAACAGCTCGGTGATGCCCTGCAGCAGGCCGATGGCGATGGCCTGCACGAGATTCAGGTGGTAGATGGCGGCCACGTGCCGGGTGTAATCGGGACGGGTGCAGAGCGTCAAGGTGACGGAGCACTGCCGGGCGCGACACGCCCGGAGCTCTTCACTTCGTGAAGCCGACGGCGCACGATCGCGCCGGCCTGGCCCGGCGGCTGAGGGCGGCCGGGTGCGTGGCCGCCCACGAGGAAGCGGGCGAGCTCGTCTCGGCGGCGTGCGACCAAGACGAGCTCGAGCGATGGGTCCGCCGGCGTGAGACGGGCGAACCGCTGGCGTGGATCGTGGGGAGGTCGTGGTTCTGCGGGCGGCGGGTGTGGGTCGACCCCGGGGTATACGTGCCCCGGGCCCAGAGCGAGGAGCTGGCCCGCCGGGCAGCTCGGCTGCTCCGCCGCCGACCCGGCCGCGCCGCCGACTTGTGCACCGGGAGCGGCGCTGTCGCCCACCTTCTCATGGCCGAGGTGCCGGGAGCCGTGGTCGTGGGCACGGACGCCGATCCGCGGGCCGTGTCGTGCGCCCGGCGCAACGGCGTCGCCGTCGTGCAGGGCGACGTGGGGGGACCACTGCGCTCGGGCGCCTTCGACGTGGTGACGGCGGTGGCGCTGTACGTGCCCACCGGCGCCTTTCGCTACCTCCCCGGCGACGTGCAGCGCTGGGAGCCGCACGTCGCCCTCGACGGCGGTGCCGACGGGTTGGAAGTGGTGCGCCGCGTGGTGGCCGACGCCGCCCGGCTCCTGCGTCCGGGGGGCTGGCTGCTCACGGAGGTCGGCGGAGACCAGGACCGCTCGTTGGCGGTCGCCTTGCGAGGGCAGGGGTTCGACGCTGACGACGTCGTCACCTGGAGGGACGAGGACGGCGACCTGCGCGGCGTCGCCGCCCGGATGCCGCCCTCGCCACTGAGTAGCGTCCGGACATGACCGCTGACACCACTTCGGAGAAGAACGAGCGCGACGACATCTTGGAGGCGCTCGCTGCGCACCGTGGCTTCCTCAGGAGGACCGTCCGGGACCTGACCGACGAGCAGGCGGCCATGCGTCCCACGGTGAGCGAGCTGTGCCTGGGTGGCATCATCAAGCACGTCACCGCCGTGGAGCGTGCCTGGGCCGACTTCGTCCGGCGAGGGCCGGTCGCCATGGCGTTCACCCCCGAGCGCGCCGCCTCCCACGCCGCCGGCTTCCGCATGGAGCCCGGCGACACCTTGGCAGGGCTGCTCGACGACTACGAGGCGGCGGCGCGGGAGACCGACGAGCTGGTCGTGTCCGCCGCGTCGCTGGACGAGTCGCAGCCGTTGCCCGAGGCACCCTGGTTCCCCCCGGGGGCCCGCCGGTC
The DNA here is from genome assembly GCA_003453695.1 of Acidimicrobiaceae bacterium. GTDB lineage: Bacteria > Actinomycetota > Acidimicrobiia > Acidimicrobiales > UBA8190 > UBA8190. The sequence goes on from DMNK01000007.1 coordinate 8,905, forward strand.
GGTGCGCCGGGTCATGGTCCATCTCGTCGCCGAGACGGCCCAGCACGCCGGGCACGCCGACATCATCCGGGAGTCGATCGACGGCGCCAAGACCATGGGCTGACCTCGGGCGTGTTCGCCGGCCGTGCCGGCGTCAGGCGTGTTCGCCGCGCCCCGCCATGAGTCGTTCCAGGGCCAGCTCGGCGAAGTCGTGGGGACGGCCGTCGGCGGGGAGAAGCCCGCGCCGCGCTGCCGACACATAGGCGCACGAGCTCACCAGCGCCATGTGCGTGAAGGCCTGTGGGGTGTTGCCGAGGTGCGCCCCGGTTTCCGGGTCGACCTCTTCGGCGTAGATGCCGACGTCGTTGGCCAGGCCGAGCAGCCGCTCCAGCAGCTCGGAGGCTTCGTCGACCCTGCCGGCGTGGGCCAGCACGTCGACCATCCAGAAGCTGCACAGCAGGAAGGCGCCCTCGCCGCCGGCGATGCCGTCGCCGCAGCGGTACCGGTGCAGGAGCCCGTGGGGACCGGCCAGGTCGCGACGCAGCACCTCGATGGTCCCGTGCACGAGCGGGTCGTCGGCGGACAGCAGTCCGAAGGCGGGGATGAGCAGGACCGCCGCGTCGGTGTCCCGGGTGGCGGCCGCCTGGGGGATGTAGCCCGACTGGGCGGCGTCGAGCACGTAACGGGCCAACGCATCGCGTTCCTCGGCCCACCCCTTTGCGGGCTGCTGGCCGAGGAGCTCCGCCAACTGGACGGCCCGGTGCAGCGCCAGCCAGCAGCTGGCCTTCGAGTGCAGGAAGTGGCGCGGCTCGTCGCGCACCTCCCAGATGCCCTGGTCGGGTTGGCGCCAGCGGTCGCAGCACACGTCGGCCAGCCCGGCCAGGAAGTGCCAGTTGTCGGTGGTGATCTCGAGCCCGGCCCGGGCGAAGAGGTATGCCGCCTCGAGCAGCTGGCCGTAACTGTCGAGCTGCAACTGCTTGACGGCGCCGTTGCCGATGCGGACCGGACGGCTGCCGGCGTGGCCGAGCAGATGGTCGAGCTCGACCTCCGGAAGCATGCGCTCGCCGGCCACCCCGTACATGATCTGGAGGTCCTGGGGCCTTCCCGCTCCCGATCGCTCGATCCACGCCTTGAAGGCCTCGGCCTCGCTGCGCAGTCCCAGGACGAACAGGGCCGTGAGGGTCAACGTGGCGTCGCGGATCCAGGTGTAGCGGTAGT
>DMNK01000007.1:10236-11503 GCA_003453695.1 Acidimicrobiaceae bacterium
GTAGCGGTAGTCCCAGTTGCGACTGCCACCGATGTCCTCGGGGAGGCTCGTGGTGGCGGCGGCCAGCACGGCCCCGGTCGGTGCATAGGTGAGGGCCTTGAGGACGAGCGCGGAGCGCCGCACCACGTCGGCGTGGTCGCCGTCGTAGCGGCACCCCGCCAGCCACGACCTCCAGAAGGCGATGGTCTCTTCCAGCTGTCTGTTCCACTTCCCGACGTCGGGGTCCACGGGCTCGTGGCCCGGGACGTGCGCCGGCGCCCACACCGCCGACACCCAGGCCTCCTCTCCGGCCATGAGCTCCCAGTCGGCGGCCAGGGTGTCGCCACGTCGCAGGGTGTGCGCCTCCCACCGTTCGAGCGGATGGGTCGACCGGACGCTCAACGCGCTGGCGCCGCCCATGAACTCAGCCGCCCCCGGGCTCAAGGCGCGCAACCTGGGCACGACGAGGCCGTACTCGAATCGAGGGGTGATCCGTACCTTGGCCGTCACCGGGCCCTCCAGGCACTGCACCCGCCGCAGCACGCTGTGGTACGTGGTCACCGCCCCCGGTCGGGCAGGGTCCCACGGCCCGACGGGCATGCAGTCGGTCACCTCCAGCGTTCCGCCGGCGCCCGCCCACGTGGTCACGAGGACGTTCGTGTCCTCCAGGTAGCGGCGGCTGCACTGCGCGCCGGCCACGCGGATGGCGAAGTTGCCGCCGTGCTGGTCGTCGAGGAGGTGGCAGAACACCGCCGGCGAGTCGGGGCGAGGGAAGCACAGCCAGTCGATGGCCCCGGTCCGCGACACCAGAGCGTTCGTGTGACAGTCACCGATGAGCGCGTAGTCACGGATGGCGCTGCGCGGTCGTCCCTCGCCGACCATCGCCGGGCACGCTACTCGGCGAAGCGTCCCCGGTCCCGGCTCATGGCCCCTGTGCCGGCCTGGTCCCGGCGCCTATGGTGCCGGCTGCATATGGACGAGGCCGCGCCCAGGATCGGGGGAGGGGTGTTCGAGCCGGCGACGCTCGGCCCGATCACGTTGCGGAACCGGATCGTGAAGGCGGCCACCTTCGAGGGGCGCTCGCCTCGCCGGGCCGTGACCGACGACCTGATCGCCTTCCACCGTGAGGTGGCGGCCGGGGGAGTGGGCATGTCGACGGTGGCCTATTGCGCCGTGTCCGTCGAGGGCAGCACCGACGGCCGGACCGTCGTGCTCGGGCCCGACGAGGTGACCGACGGCCTGGCCCGCCTGGCCGCCGAGGAGCAGGCGGACATCGTCGTGTTCGGCT
>DMNK01000084.1:0-5908 GCA_003453695.1 Acidimicrobiaceae bacterium
CAGGGCGGCTCGGACGTGCGCGCCAACATCACCACCGCCGTCGCCGACGACGAGGTGCCCGGCTTCACCTACCGCCTCGTCGGCCACAAGTGGTTCTGCTCGGCCCCCATGTGCGACGCCTTCTTGGTCCTGGCCAAGTCGCGAGGCGGGTTGTCGTGCTTCCTCATGCCGCGCGTCCTCTCCGACGGCCGCCACAACGCCATGCACCTGGCCCGTCTCAAGGACAAGCTGGGCAACAGGTCGAACGCCTCGGCCGAGATCGAGCTGCACGGAGCCCTGGCCTTCCTGGTGGGCGAGGAAGGACGGGGCGTGCGCACCATCGTCGACATGGTCAACTGCACGCGCCTCGACTGCGTCACGGGCTCGGCCGCCCTCATGCGTCAAGCGCTGGTGCAGGCTGTGCACCATGCCCGTCACCGCCACGCCTTCGGAAGCCGGCTCGTGGAGCAACCCCTCATGGCCAACGTGCTCGCCGACCTGGCCCTCGAGTCGGAGGCGGCGACGTCGCTCATGGTCCGCCTGGCCGGCGCCGCCGACCAGGCCGAGGGCGACGAGCAGGAGGAGCGCCTGCGGCGCATCGGCACGGCGGTGGGCAAGTACTGGGTGTGCAAGCGCACGCCCCCCATGGTCGCCGAGGCTCTCGAGTGCCTGGGGGGCAACGGTTACGTGGAGGAGTCGGTGATGCCCCGGCTGCTGCGCGAAGCGCCGCTCAATTCGATCTGGGAGGGGTCGGGGAACGTCAACGCCCTCGACGTCCTGCGGGCCGCCGCCAAGGAGCCCGGCGTGGTCGACGCCCTCTTCGGCGAGCTGGGCCAGGCGGCCGGTGGCGACCGCCGCCTGGACGACCACGTCGGCGCCCTGCGCAAGGAGCTCGACCACGGCACCGACCTCGAGTACCGGGCCCGGCGGCTGGTCGAGGCCATGGCGCTGGCGCTGCAGGGGTCGCTGCTCGTGCGGTTCGCACCCACCGCCGTGGCCGACGCCTTCTGCGCCTCGCGCCTGGGCGGCGACGGAGGTCACGCCTTTGGGACGCTCCCCTCCGGTGTCGACTGCAGCGCCGTCCTGGAGCGTGCTGCACCCGGCCTCTGAGCGCCGAGCACCGGTCGCCACCGTGCCCGAGTTCTTCGACGTGGTGCGTTCGCAGCGGGCGTGCCGCGCCTTCGCCCCCGATCCCCTCTCCGACGAGTTGGTGGAGCAGGTGCTCGAGGCGGCGACCCACGCGCCCAGCGCCGAGAACCGTCAGCCGTGGGTGTTCGTGGTGGTGCGCGACGACAAGGAGCGCGCCGTCCTCGGCGAGCTCACCCGGCGGGCGTGGGAGGGAGGCGGCCGGCGCCACTCCGAGCGCCGGCTCGCGGCCGGCCTGCTCCGAGACGTCGACCACGGTGCCACCGGCGGGGTGGCGGCAGCGCCCGTGGTGGTGGTCGTGTGCGCCGACACCGAGGCGGTGAGCCCGGCGGTCCTCGAAGCCTCGATCTTCCCGGCGGTGCAGAACCTGCTTCTCGCCGCCGGCGCCCTGGGGCTCGGGAGTGCGCTCACGACCTTGCCGCTCGCCTTCTCGGCCGAGATGGCCGACGCGCTCGGGCTGCCCGACGCCCTGCGTCCCGTGGCCGTGGTGCCCTTGGGCCGTCCCGCCCGCCCTCTGGGCGCGCCGAAGCGGCGGCCGGTGTCGGAGGTGGCCCATCGCGAGCGCTTCGGCGCCGGCTGGTAGCGGCGCCGTGCACCATCACGAATACGCCGTGGAGGTCGACGGCACACCCGAGGAGGTGTGGTCGTTGTTCTGGTACCGCGGCCCCCGCCCGCCGGGCCAGGGGCCGGTGCACATCGAGATCCTCCATCCGGGTGACGACGTGGGGGAGGGGCTGGTGCGGCACTGCACCTTCCGGGTCCCCCGCTATCTCCTGACCGGCGGGGTGGGCCATTCCTGGGAATGGCTCACCCAGGTGAAGCCGCACGAGTCGTGGAAGTACGACGCCGTCGGCAAGCCGCTGTGGAGCAAGGCCGAGGGCTGGACGCGCCTCGAGGCCATGGACGGGGGCCGGACCCGCATACACTTCAGCGAGACCTACCACGCCTTCAACCCGCTGTGGCGGGCGCTGCTCGAAGCGCGCGTGCACCGCTTCATCTCCAAGGACAACGATTCGCTCATCGCCGGGGCCATGGCCGAGGGGCTGCGGCGTCTGCGCCAGGCGCGTGGCGTCGGGAAGGCCGGTGTGACCGAGGTCCCGGACCGAGCGGAGTCGCCCCAAGCGGAGCCGCCCGCCGACTAGCAGTGTCCTCAGGGGGCTCCCGCGCCGGAGAACTGGTGGAGGCGCATGTCCTCCACCAGTGCGGCCAGGGACCTCTCGCTCCGGTTCGACTGCCCCCAGGCGGCGGCGAGCGGTGCCGGCCCGCCGAAGAGCCAGCCTTGGCCGAAGCGGAGCCCCCAGCGCTGCAGTTCGTCCGCCTCGGCCTGGGTCTCGACGCACTCGGCCACCAAAAGGGCGCCGATGTCGCGGGCGAAGGAGACGAAGGCGGCCATGAGGCTGCGGCGGGCCGGGTCGATGTCGACGGCCCGCACCAGTGAACCGTCCACCTTGATCACGTCGGGAGCCAGGTCGACGATGTGGCGGAAGCTGGCGTACCCCGCCCCCGCATCGTCCACCACGATCAGCACACCGCAACGGCGGAGGTGCTCCACGGTCTCACGGAAGCGGTGGTAGTTCTCGACCAAGACGTGCTCGGTGACCTCCACGGCGAGACGGCGCGGCCACCGCTGACAGAGCACGGCCACCACCTCGTCACTCGAGAGAAGGTCCGGACTGGCGTTGAGGCTCAAGGTCGTCCCCACCGGCAACCCCTCGATCCCGGAGAGTGCCGAGCGTATGGCGTGTGCCTCGAGGGTGGCGCCCATCCCCACCGATGCCGCCCGCTCGAACCACACGTCGGGCCCCTCCGAGTCGGGGAAGCGGCTCAAGGCTTCGTAGGCCACGACCCGCCCGTTCTCCATGTCGACGATGGGCTGGTACACCGTGGCCAGCCCGCGGTCGGCGACCACGGCCTCGACTCGGGCCCGCGCCTCGTCGCGCTCGTGTTGCTGGCGGCGCGAGCTCGCCAGCTGGGCTTCCAGGTCCGCTTCGACCTGGGCCCGCAGCGCCGTCTCCCTGGTGCATCGCCGGGCGTCGATCACGGCGATGGGGAGCCACAGAAGCGCCATGGCCACAACCAGTGCGCCGAGCACCCCCGGTGCGCCCCGCAGGGCGCCGGCGAGATGGGCGAAGGCCGCCGTCCCCGCCGACAGAGCGGTGACGGCGGCGAGGAAGACGAGCACCACCGCCGCCTCCCCGCGATGGCGGACGACCCGTCGCGCCGCGCGACGCAGCAGTCCGCCCTCACCCGGCGGCGTGGCGCAGAGCGAGAAGGCCGGCGCCTCGGACCGGGGCTCGTTCACCACCGCGCCCCGCCTTTCACGAGCTGGGCGAGCTCGTCGGCCCGCATGGGACGGGCGAAGTGGTAGCCCTGGGCGTGCTGGCAAGCCAGATGACGCAGTGCGTAGAGCTGTTGGCTCGTCTCCACCCCTTCGGCCACCACCGTCACCTTGAGGGCGCGGGCGATCCCGAGGATGGCGGTCACGATGGCCGAGTCGTGCGGGTCGGTGCCGAGCCCGCTGATGAAGGCACGGTCGATCTTGATGATGTCGATGGGGAATCGCTTCAGGTGGTCGAGCGACGAGCAACCCACGCCGAAGTCGTCGATGGCGATCCGGACCCCGAGCTCCTTCAACTCCTCGAGCGCCAGGAGACAGCGGATCGGGTCGCTCATGAGGACACCTTCGGTGATCTCGAGGACGACGCTGTGCGGCTCGACCGAGTGCCGGGCCAGCACCCCGGCGACCGATTCGGTGAAGCGGCTGCGCAGCTGGCGCACAGACACGTTCACCGACATCGAGAGCGGCACGTGGGGGACCTCGGTGCGCCACAGCGCGAGTTGGCGGCACGCTTCGTCGAGGACCCGCACCCCGAGGGGCACGATGAGCCCGGTCTCCTCCGCCACGGCCACGAAGTCGTCGGGCAGGATCAGGCCCCGTTCGGGGTCTTCCCAGCGAACGAGCGCCTCGACCCCTTCGACCCAGCCGGCCTCCAAGGAGACGATGGGCTGGTAGGCGACGAAGAACTCGTCCTCCTCCAGGGCTCGGCGCAGCGCCTTCTCGGTGTGGCGCCTGGCCTCGGCCCGCGTCCGCATCTCCTGGTCGAAGAGCTCGGTGCGGGCCCGGCCCTCCACCTTGGCGTGGTACATGGCGGCGTCGGCGTCGCGCAGCAGCTCCTCGGGGGTGGACGTCGGGCTCCCCACCGCCACGCCCAGGCTCGCCGAGACGTAGACGTCCTCCCCGCCGAGCGAGATGGGCTGCTCGATGACCTTGCGCAGCCGGTCGGCGACCTGTGTCGCCTCCTCCGTGTTCGCGACCTCCTCGCACACCACGACGAACTCGTCGCCGCCGAAGCGGGCGACCGTGTCGCCCGAGCGGACCGCCGAGGACAAGCGCTCTGCCACCGAGCGCAGAAGGGCGTCCCCGTCGGCGTGGCCCTGGGTGTCGTTGATCAGCTTGAAGTGGTCGAGGTCGAGGAAGGCGATGGCCACGCAGGTGCCCGAGCGGGCCGCCCGGGCAAGGGCCTGGCTGATGCGGTCCTCGAGGAGGGCCCGGTTGGGCAGTCCCGTCAGGTGGTCGTGCAGTGCCTGATGGGAGAGCACCTCGAGAAGGTTGCGGTCCCCGCCGGCCTCCGTCACGACCACCCACTGCACGGGAGTCCCGTCCGGCGTCCTGCCGGGGGCGGTCCGCAGTGTGAGGCGCCAGGGCTCCTGGGTCACGCGGCCCTCCAAGGCGTGTAGGTCGAGGCGGGCGACGTCCGGCCCCAGGAGCTCTTCGGCCTCGCGGCTCCACAGCACGGGAGCACCGGACTCGTCGAGCGCCAGCACGGCGACGGGCACGTCTTCGAGGCAACCGCCGAGCGGCTCCCGAACCGCCGTCAGGCCGCGATGAGAGATCGCCACCTTCGCCACCTTCGGGTCATCGGCCAGTTGCCGCTGCCGAGTTAGACGGATAGACAAATTGTCCTGGCTTTGGGGCCCAGTGGACGCTCGGGTATGGGACTTTGGTCCCTGCCCCATCGATGTACAGGGAGGGTCATGGGACTGCCCAACCCGGAGGTGCTGGTGGACACGGCGTGGCTCGGTGAGCATTTGAGCGACCCCCACGTCCGGGTCATCGAGGTCGACGAGGACACGTCTGCGTACCTGAAGGGCCACATCCCGGGCTCGCTGGGCTGGGACTGGTTCGAAGATCTCCACGCCAAACCGAGGCGCGACTACGTCGACCAGGACGGCCTCAGCGAGCTGCTGGGACGCAGCGGTGTCGACTCCGATACGACGGTCGTCCTGTACGGGGGCAACAACAACTGGTTCGCCGCCTACGCCTACTGGCTGTTGCGCTACCTCGGCTTCGACAGGGTGAAGCTCTTGAACGGCGGGCGCAAGCGCTGGGAGCTCGACAGCCGTGAGCTCACGACGGAGCGGTCCAAGATCGAGCCGACCGCCTACCGCATCCCGAATCCGGTCCGCCTCGAGCTGCGGGCCATGCGTGACGAGGTGCTGAGCAAGCTCGGGGCCGCCTCCTTCGTGGACGTGCGTTCGCCCGAGGAGTACCGCGGAGAGATGATGGCTCCGGCGCACCTCCCCCAGGAGTCGGCCATGGTCCCGGGGCACATCCCCGGGGCGGTGAACGTCCCGTGGAGCCGGGCCGCCAACGAGGACGGGACGTTCAAGGAGCTCGACGAACTGAAGCGTCTCTACCAGGATGCCGGGCTCGACTCGGAGGCGCCGGTGGTCGTCGCCTACTGCCGCATCGGCGAGCGGTCGGCGCACACCTGGTTCGTGC
>DMNK01000084.1:6075-14337 GCA_003453695.1 Acidimicrobiaceae bacterium
GCGCACACCTGGTTCGTGCTCCACGAACTGCTCGGATTCCCGAAGGTGTCCAACTACGACGGGTCGTGGACCGAGTACGGCTCGCTTGTCGGCGTCCCCGTCGAGTGGTGAGGTGGACGTGGTGCCGCGACTGACCGGCAAGATCGACGGCGGGGCCGGGTCGTTCGTCCAGCTCCGCGACGCCGAGGGGGACTTCGTGGGCGAGGTGCGAGCGGACGACGACGGACGGTTCGTCTTCCACGCCATCCCGGGGCACTGGCGCGTCATCTGCCTGACCCCGGGCCGCAACCGGCGCCAACAGGACGTCGACCTCGGGGCAGCCGACATGGACGTCCGCATCCCCGCCTGAATCTCGCACCCCTGCCCGGCGGTCAGCCCTGGCGGGGGGAACCTCCCACCCGCACGGAGATCTCGTCCATTGCCTCGGCGAGGGCCTCGGGGGTCGTCGCACGCAGCAGCAGGGTTGCTTCGCCCTCCAGCCCGGCCCGCGCCACGAGGCCCTTCTCGTTGAGCACCCACCGCCCGGCTGCCGCCATCCGGCTGTGCGCCTCCTCCGTCAGGGCGCACAGGGTGTTGGCCATGGACAGCGTCGTGTCCTCGTGGCCGCGAAAGACGCTGCGGGCGTAGTCGAGGCTGAGCACGGCGTCGTCGTGCCAGCGCCGCGCCGCTTCTCGCGCCAGGGCGGCGGGGTACGCCGGAACCGGGAGCGAACCGTGCAGCACGCGGTTGAGGGCGAGCTCGGCCACCACCACGTAGCTGGGGATGCCGGCCACGTGGAAGAGGAGGTACTCCTTGTGGAATCGACCGGCGCCCGCCTCGGCCAGGCGGAGCTCGACGTCGTCGAGGTCTCGATAGTGCACGTCGACGCGCCGGTCCTCGATGGTGAGCCACGCTCCGCCGTTCATGACCCCGCCGCCCCAGGCCCCGATGTCGAACACGGTGCCCAGGAAGCCCTTGGCCCGAAGGGTGTCGGGTTCGAAGTGGCCTCGGTAGTAGAGGGCGAAGTCCCAGTCGCTGTCGGGCCGGTGCTCGCCTCGCGCCCGCGACCCACCGAGCGCGACGGCCTGCACACCCGGTAACCCCGCCAGCTCGGCGGCGACATAGGCCTCGAACCGGTCGTCGTCCACCGCCGTCGGCCTAGCACCGACGTCCGTTGCGCGGCGCGCTATCCGCCTGTCCCACACAAAGTGGCCGGCCGCCATTCACCGATCGTGGGTATCCAAAGGTGGTTTCCGGCAAGTCACAAAATTCGCTCAAGGCCCTGGTCCCGATGCCGACAAACGTCAGGGCAGGTTGGGCGAAGACAGGGGGGGACGGGATGAGACCTTTCACCCGTCAAAGTGTCGACACACCGTCGAATTGGTCCAGACGCGCTCGCGTTCTGGCTGCATTGCTCGGTGTGTTGCTGACAGGCACGGTGGCGTATGCCGCGTCGAACTGGATGGTGGGGCTGAACCCAGGATCCTCGGGCGAGGGCCAGTCGGCCAACGTCTCGAACCTCACCGTCTCGGCCACGGCCAGCCCGGCAGCGGGCAATCTGCTGTACCCGGGTGGAACGGGTGACGTCGTTGTGACGATCAGCAATCCCAACCCGTTCCCGGTAGAGATCACGGCCGTACAGCTTCCGACGAACGCCACCTACGCCACGGGCTACACCACGAGCAGCCTGGCCGCGACACAGGCTGGCTGTCTGGCGTCGACGCCGAGCGACGTGGTCTGGAACTACTCCACCGCCACCAGCGGAAGCTCGCACATGTTGACGACGCCGTTGACCGTGGCGGCCAGCGGGCAAAGTGACGACCCGCTGACGGTGACATTCACCGACGACGCCAGCATGACCCTCGCGGCGCCAGCCGCCTGTGTGAACACCTACTTCGCCATGCCGTCGTTCACCGGCGTGACGGCCACCGGCGGCGCCGCCTCGGTCACGGCGACCCCCGCCACCGACAGCTGGACGAGCTGAGACCGGCGCCCTCCCGGACGAGCCGAGCTGGAGCCTCCCGATGGCGACACCGCTCCGTCTGGCTGGAGCGGTGGCCGCGTTCACCGTCGTCGGCGTCCTGGCCGCTGTGCCGACGGCGGCGTCGGCATCCAACTGGGTCGCGTCGGTGGCGGCAGGCAGCGGGGCACAGGCCCAGTCCTCCGGGCTTCCCTCCCCACCCGCCAGCGTGACGGCGGCGTGCACGTCTGCCGCTTCCAACACGATCGTCGTGACGTGGAGCGCCGTTGCCAACGCCGCCACCTTCTCGGTGTACGAAGCCACGGCGGCGGCGTCGGGGCCCTACAGGGCTGTGGCGACGGGCGTCACCTCGACGTCGTGGACGTCGGGTGGTCTCTCCAGCGCCAACTACTGGTTCGAAGTGACGGCGTACCTGGGGACGAACTGGCAGAGCGTGTTGTCGACGGCGAGCGCGGAGTCGACCACGACGCACAGCGGCAAGACGAAGTCGTGCACCCAGCCGTGACGGGTGGGGCGCCCGGTTCGGATTGACCCCTGCTGGTGGCGAGGTCAGAATCGGCGCCAGGCTCCGGGCGGACGGGGCCAGGGCGGTGCGTGCGATGAAGCGGTGGCGGACGAAGGCGTCGGTCGGGGTGATGGTGGCCGCCGGGGTTCTGGCGGGCGCGCTCGCCTTCCCGGCTGGGGCCGACTCGGGGGGCACGGTCTCGGTGACGGTGTCGACGGGATGTCTTCCCCCCAGCCTGCTCGTGCTCTCGGCCATGCCCCTCGAGCTGGACCCGCTCCTCGCCGCCGCCAAGGGCGTCGACTACGCCCACCCGGTGATGCTCAACAACCGGCCCTTCGTGTCCGGGAACCTCGAGGGGAACAGCGTGATCATGGGCCTCACCGGCATCGGGCCGGAGAACGCCCAGGCGACGACCGAGGACGCCTTCACCCAATTCCAGTGCGACGGCGTCTCGGAGATCTCGGGCGTCGTGTTCTCGGGAACCTCGGGAGGGGACGACATCGGCGACGTGTTCGTGCCGAACGACTGGAGCTACGCCGGCGGCCCGACCGTGGCGAGCGACCCCACCATGTTGCACGTGGCCGGCGAGGCGCCGGCGCCGGCGCTCGAGGCGTCCACACCCCCCGGCGACCCGGCATGCGTCTGCGCGGTGACGAACCAGCTGGACCAGCTGCAGACACCGGTCACCGTGCAGCACCAGCCCGTCGTCGAGTTCGGCGGCACGGGACTGACGACCGATCCCTTCGGAGGCCGGATCCTGCCGTGTGCCCCTGCGGGCAGCGACGTCTTCGGGTGCACGCCGTGCCCGGAGCTCGACATGGACGCAGCCGGTCAGACCGTGGCGCTCGCCCAGGAGGCACCCGCCTTCCTGGAACCGGGCTTCTTCACCGGCTACATGAGCTCGACCACCCCGGCCGGCAACTGGGTGTCGGAGGACGAGGAGACGGCGATCGTGGCCCAGGTGACCACCGCCCACAGCCTTCCCGGGAGCACCGTTCCCGTGCCGTTCATCGGGTTCCGAGCGGCGTCGGACGGCGGAGGCGACCCGCTGCACCTGCCTGGCTTCCCGGCGGAATTCTTCGTCTATCGACAGCTGGCCGCCAACAATGCGGCGGCAATGGCCCTCGCATTCCTCCACCGGTGGGCGCTGCAGACCCCGTTTCAGCTGGGACCGCTGACCGGTCCGTAGCAAGACCCGGCGCCCGCGGCCAGGATCGGGACTTCAGGCCCTAGTACGGGAACTGGCGGCATGCGCATCTTTGCGGCGTGGAGCAGGGGGACGTGCCCGCCGCGGGCGAGGACTACATCGCCAGCTATTGCCGGCTCGGCCAGCACGAGGAGTGCAGCTCCCACCCGGTGGTCACCTGTGCGTGCCCCTGCCACGGTGAGGGTCCCGAAGGTGACCTTCGACGCACCCCCCGGAGCGGCCGGGTACCTGGCTGAGCGGCCCTCAGTTCGCCTGCGCCGTCCAGGGATCGCCACCCAGCTCGGCGATCTCGGCCAAGTGGCGGGCCAGGCCGGGCGCCCCCATGGCCAGCGCCTCGCTCCGGCCCATCGACAGCTGCTCGCCGGCGCGTTCCCCGTCGACGGGGCCGCCTCGCTTGAGAAGGGCAACACCCAGGTACTGCCGGCACAGGGGCACGAGGCCGACGGCGCCGGACTCGACGGTGTCGGTGAGCGTCTGCTCGAGGGTCTCGACCGCATCGTCCACGTGGCCGAGGAGGAGCTCGGCCATGCCGAGGGGCACGCCGACCGGGAACATGACGTGCAGGTTGAAGTGTGCCCACAGCCGGGCATGGGGACGGAGCACGGAGATGGCCTCCTCGGCGCGTCGGCGGTCCCCGGTGTGATAGGCGAGATAGGCGACGCACGCCGGGCCGCACAGCTCGAAGGCGTCGTCGTGATAGCGCTCGGCGTCCATGCCGTAGCGGTCCATGGCGGCTCGGGCTTCGGCGATGCGGCCCTCGAGGACGAGGGCGATGGACGCACCGCAGCGCCACGTCGGGGCCTCGGGGAACTGGTCGCCGAAGACGATCACACTCTCGAACAGCCCGGGCTGCGATTCTTCGCGCTGGACCAGGATGCCCACCTGGATCGCCGCGCTCCACACCAGGGCGTCGGGCTCTCCGAGCTCCTGGCCCCGGCGCAGCACCTCCTCGGTGGCCGCCATGGCTTCGTCCAGGCGGCCCCCCAGCGCCAGATGGCGGACGGTGTTGGCCTGGATCGACCACTGGACGCTCGGGGAGGCCTCGGTGGCGATGAGCGCCGCCTCATCGACGAGAGCCTCCATGTCGGCCAGCCGGCCGTAGTCGAGCAGTGACCATGCCCGCCAGAACCGTGCGAAGCACCGGAGGGCGGGGTCGCCCGTCTGGTCGGCGAGGCGCACGGCCTCCTCGGTGCGCGTCGCCGTGGCGGCGATGCGAGACAGGTGCATGTGGGCGAAGCCGGTGCGGGTGATCACCCACGCCAGCACGCCGGGGTCGCCCAGCGCCCTGGCCATGGCCTCGGCCTCGTCGGTGAGCGCCAGGCGCCGGGCGTGGTCGGACGAGAAGATGACCTCGCCGGCCAGGTAGGCGAGCAGCCGGGCCCGGTCCGCAGACGGCTCGGGGCCGATGGCCTCGAGGGCCCCCTCGGCCACGGCGACCCGGTCCTCGTCCACGGCGCCCACCAGGCTGACGGCGGGCCGGCCGTTGGCGAGCACGGCCCGGACGTGCAGCGGCACCTCTCCGATGGCTTGGGCCATGCGGGCGGCGTGGAGCAGCGTCTCCCGGAAGGCCGGGTTGGCCTGGTCGCGCTGGCACTCGCCCAGCCCCACGAGCGCCGCCACCCGCTCGGGCTCCTCGGCGATCTCGGCTTCGTCGAGCACCTCGAGCACACCCAGGTAGCGCTGCTCGGCGTCGGCCAGGGCACGCGCCGCGAAGGACTGCTCGGCTGCCGACAGTGAGTAGCGCACGGCGCGGGCCAAGAGCCCTCCCTCGGGGCCGGCCTCGACGTAGTGGCGGGCCAGGGCCACGACGTCGTCGGGCCTGATCTTCTCGATGGCCTCTGCCACCCTGCGGTGCAATCGCCGCCGGCGCGTCGCCGACAGCTCCTCGTACAAGGTGGTGCGCACGAGGGCGTGGGCGAATCGGTACTGATCCGGCCCGGTCTCGTCGACGATGCGCGCCGACACGGCCTCGTCGAGCGCGTCGAGCAGCGACGACTCCGTCAGGTCCGAGAGCTCCATGAGGAGCTCCACCTCGAAGTCCCGTCCCACCACCGACGCTGTGTGCAGCACCTCATTGGCGGCGTCGGACAATCTCGACAGCCTCCGGCCGATGACGTCACGCACGCCCTCGGGGACCGACAAGTTGCCGGGATCGGTCACCGACCAGCGCCCGTCCCGGCGCACCACCGCCCCCGTCTCGACCAGATGGCGGAGGACCTCGGCCACGAAGAACGGATTGCCCTCCGTCTCGGCGTGCAAGGTGCGCGCCAGCGCCTTGGTGCCGTCGTCGAGGTCGTGACCGGCGGCGGTGGCGACGAAGCGCTCGACCTCCTCGTAGCTGAGCCCGCTCACCGGCAGGCGCTCGACCGCGGGCAGCCGGCGCAGGTCGGCGAGCACCCCCGACAAGGGATGGGCCCGGTCGATGTCGGTGTCGCGGTAGGTGCCCACCACGAAGAGCCCGCAGGTGGCGCCCGCCGACGTGGCCGTGCGCAGCACGTGGAGCAGCAACAGCAGCGTGGGCTTGTCGGCCCAGTGGAGGTCGTCGAGGACCAGCACCACGGGTTTGGCGCGTGCCAGCTCCACCAGCCAGGAGGCGGTCGACTCGAAGAGCAGGTGTTCCTCCGACCGCGGGTCCGAGGTGACGGGCCGCCCGATGGACGGCATCCGCGTGGGGAGCTCGGGCAGGAGCCGGGCCAGTTCGGCAGGAAGCCGGCCCAGCACCGGATCTCCGGCATTGTCGGTGTAGAAGTCGAGCGCCTCCATGAAGGGCTGGTAGGGCGCCCCCAGGTCCTCGTCGCTGCGGCCGTACAGCACGACGGCGCCGCCGGCGTGCGCCCGATGAGCCACCTCGGCCGCCGTGCGCGTCTTCCCGATCCCGGGCTCGCCCGCCAGCAGCGTCATCCGGCAACCCGCTCCCGGCGCCGCCTCGAGCGCATCGGTGAGCCGGTCCAGCAGCCCGGCGCGCCCCACGTACGGAGCGCCGAAGACGAGCAGGGGCGGGAAGGGCAGCGCCACCTCGACGCCCGACTCCACGTCCTCCTCCGGCTCCCAGAACACGCGGCACGTGGGCAGCGGCTCGGCCAGCCCCTTGAGCTCGAGGTCGCCGTAGGAGGCGAACTGGAAGGCGCCTCGCCCGCGACACAGCGACCGCACCAGCTCGGCGACGAGGATCTCCCCTCCGTTGGCGGACGCGCACAGCCGAGACGCCTCCACCACGGGCACGCCGAAGACGTCGCCCTTCTCCAAGGCGACGTCGCCCGCCGACAGGCCGACCCGGACCTCGTAGACCTCGTCGGGACGACGGCGCCCGTGTTTCTCGGCCGCCTGCTCGATGGCCACGGCCGCCGCCACGGCGTCGGCGGCCGACACGAAGGTGGCCATGATCCCGTCGCCCAGGCCTTTCACCACGACACCGCCGTGCGACGTGACGACGTCGCCGAGCAACCGGTCGTGGTCCCGGCGCAGGGTGTTGGCCCGCTCCTCGCCCAGGCGGACCCGAAGCTCGGTGGAGCCCACCAGGTCGGTGAAGAGCACCGACCGCATCTCGGTCTGGGAATGCTCGCTCAACTGCTCGGCCGCCTATCCGGTCGGGCCCCCGGGGAGATGATAGGTGGGCGCGTCCTCGCCGAACCCTGTTTGTTGTGATTGGCGCGCCGCGCCGACGCCCGTTCCCGGTGCGCCCGCAGTTGCGGCCGTTCAGAAGGGCTGGGATCGGCGGAAGCTCCAACGCATCCCGACCGGGGTGAATCCGACCCGGGCGTAGAGGTGCTTGGGCCAGTCGTCGTCATCGGCGAGAAGGAACGTGAACTCGGGTCGCTCGGAGCGGGCCAGCCCGGCCACGAAGGTGACCACCGCCCGCGCCAGGCCGCGACGGCGCTCCTCGGGGCGGGTGTAGACGTCCTCGAGCCAGGCCACCGCGCCGTCGGAACGGAGCTTGACCATGGTGGCCGGTGTCCCGTCGTCGCCGAGACAACCGAAGCACCGCTCGTTCCAGAGGCGTCCCTCACGGCGGTGGTACTCGAGCACCTCCTCGAGCTCGGTGGAGGCGATGCCGGCCTGCGCCTCGAGGACCCACCGTCGCATGAGCACCGTCGCCTGTTGTTCGTCGAGGACGACGATGCCCCGCTCGACCCCCGACGGCTGGCCGGCGTCGGGCGGACGCCCGTCCGTCGGCAGCACCATCAGCACCAACCGGTCCGCCCTCCAGGCGTCTGCGCCCAGCTCCTCGGCGAGTCGCCGCCCGCTGGGCTCGTCGTCGACCACGACGTACCGGTAGGGGAGGTCCTTCTGGTGCTCCTCGGTCAGCGCCGCGGCGGCGGCCGGCGTGGTTGGTGCCTCCAGGTGCACCTGGTTGAGGGTCCACACGGCGGGAAGGTCCCACGTGCGCACCGCCCAGCCCCCCGGGACCGTGCGGACCTCGTCGGCGAGGGCGCGCACGCTCGTTTCGACCAGGGCGCTGATGCGCGCCCGCACGCTCTCGCCGGGCACCGCCCGGGCTACGGCTTTCGGGCCGTCACCAACCAGTAGGCGCCCCCGAGCACCACACCCTCGGGGGTGGCGAAGGGTTCCAGCGCCTCGAGGGCGGCGTCG
>DMNK01000084.1:14447-14658 GCA_003453695.1 Acidimicrobiaceae bacterium
CGCCTCGAGGGCGGCGTCGGTGGCGGCTTTCACCAACTCGGGGGACTTCCCCTCGAACAGCCGGCGTCCCATCTCGTCGGACGACATGAAGGAGACGACGTCCTCGGGGTCCCGGCCCATGGTGAGGCCGTCGCTCTGCTCGGCGATGGAGATCTCGGTCAGTCCGGCCGACTCGAGCAGTCCCCGCACCCGGCCGGTGTCGGCCAGGGCG
>DMNK01000033.1 GCA_003453695.1 Acidimicrobiaceae bacterium
TCGTGCGACGGCGCGTTCCCCAGGGCGGTCCCAAGCCGGTTATTGACGGGGTGAAGGTATCCACCTTCAGGGCGGGCCTGGGCGACGAGCGTGGGGCCATGACATGCGAACGCAAACGACGCCCCGGCTCGTTGAGCACAGCTGAGCGCGAGGAGATCAGGGTCGGCATCGAGACTGGAGAGTCCGACGACGAGATCGCCTCCCGCATCGGCCGTCACCGCTCGACGGTCTGGCGTGAGGTTGCGGCCAACGGTGGGCGAGGGTGTTACCAGGCAGCGGCGGCCGAAGAGCGAGCGGCTCGAGCCGCTCGCCGGCCCAAGACCCCCTGGACCGAGGAACGGCCCTGGCTATGGGAGGAGGTCCAAGGGCTGCTGCGCACCAAGAAGTGGTCGCCCGAGCAGATCGCCCACCGGTTCCGCAAGGAGCATCCCGACCAGCCAGAGTGGTGGGTGTCTCACGAGGCGATCTACCAGGCGGTCTTCGTCCAAGCGAAGGGCGAGCTGCGAAAGGAGCTCACCGCGTGTCTGCGCTCGGGCCGGGCTCGCAGACGTCCTCGCTCGCGAGCCTCCTATGTACGTGCGCCGATGCTCGGGATGGTCAACATCTCCGAACGCCCCCCGGAGGTCGAAGACCGGGCCGTGCCGGGCCACTGGGAGGGCGACTTGATGATCGGGGAGAGCGGCAACAGCGCCGTCGCCACGTTGGTGGAGCGCACCACCCGCATGGGCATGTTGATCAAGCTCGACAACCGCACCGCCGAGCACGTCGCGGCGGCCGTGGCGAACAACATCGTGCGCCTACCCGACCACCTGGCCAGGTCCCTCACCTGGGATCAGGGGATCGAGATGGCGACGCACGCCGAGTTCAAGGTTGCCACCGGCGTCCCCGTCTACTTCTGCGACCCCCATTCGCCATGGCAGCGCGGGAATAACGAGAACTGGAACGGCCTGGTCCGGCAGTTCCTGCCGAAGGGCACAGACCTGTCGGTCCACTCCCAAGAAGACCTCGACGCCATCGCGGCCCTGCTCAACGAGCGACCACGCAAGACCCTCGCGTGGGAGACTCCTGCCGAACGATTCAACCGACTTGTCGCGGCCACCCCTTGAATCCGCCCTGCCCCGGGTCGTCCGCCTGCGCGACGGGGCCGTGGAGGCGGACGTCGGGCCGGGGCCGGGATCGCCCCCATGAGCGCGACGTTCGCTTCCCGGAGCCGATGGGGTCGTCAGGCGCACCCGGCCGTCCGCAGCCGGCTGCGGATCGCCGACGCATGGGGACTGGCCGCCGGTGGCCTGGGCGGGCGTCCGGTGCGCACCGTCCTCTCGGCAGCCGGCGTCGCCCTCGGCGCTGCCACGGTGGTGGCCGTCCTCGGCATATCGACCTCGTCGCGCGCCCAGTTGATCGCCGAGATCGACGCGCTCGGGACCAACCTGCTCACTGTCTCCCCCGGACAGGCCTTCTCGGGCCCCGGTACCACCCTGCCGCGCACGGCGCCCGCCATGGTCAGGCGGGTGGGACCCGTCCTCGCCACGTCGGCCATCGGCGACGTGGCGCCCGACGTGCACGTGTTCCGAAACGACCGGATCTCCTCTGCCAACACCAACGGCATCGCCGTCTACGCCGCCGAGGACACCCTGCTGGCCACCCTGCAAGGCCACTTGGCGGCCGGCCGGTTCCTCAATGCCGCCTCCGAGCACCTTCCCGCCGTCGTCCTCGGTGCACAGGCGGCGCAGGCCCTCGGTGTGGACAGGGCCGACGGCTCGATCGAGGTGTGGCTGGGACGGCACCAGTTCTCAGTGGTCGGCATCCTCCGACCACTGGCCCTCGCCCCCGAGCTCGACCTGAGCGCCCTCGTCGGCTACCCGATCGCCGAACAACTGCTCAGGGCCGATGGCTCGCCGGCGGAGATCTACGTACGAGCCGATCCCACCACCGTCGATGCGGTGTCCTCCGTGCTGGCCGCCACGGCCGATCCGGCGGCACCCCAGGACGTGACGGTGGCCAACCCCTCCGATGCGCTCGTCGCCCGCGCCGACGCCTCGGCCGCCTTCGAGAGCCTGTTCCTCGCCTTGGGCACCGTGGCCTTGGTGGTGGGGGGGGTGGGCGTGGCCAACGTGATGGTCATCTCCGTGCTCGAGCGTCGGGGGGAGATCGGGCTGCGCCGGGCCCTCGGCGCTCGGCGCGTCCACGTCGCCATGCAGTTCGTGGCCGAGTCCGTGCTCCTGGCCGGTCTCGGTGGAGCGGCCGGTGCCGCCATCGGCGCCTTCGCCACCGCCGTCTATTCGGCGGCGCGCCACTGGAGCACCACGGTGCCCGTCACCGACCTCGGCGCCGCCCTCTTCGCCGCCTTGGCGGTCGGGGCGGTGGCGGGCGTCTACCCGGCCATGCGAGCGGCCCGGCTCTCTCCGCTCGAGGCACTTCGCGCCGTGTGACTCCGCCGTCGGCTTCGTTGCGAACGACCTGGCCCGATCCTGCAGGCGGCGCAGGACGCTCGACCGTCGGGTACCGTCGGGGACCAGGGCTGTCACGGCCAGGAGGTCCCCCGATGAGCGCCACCGATTCCGTTTCTCCCAAGTCCAGCGTCACCGAGAAGGAAGCCCGCCAAGTCGCAGAAGCTGCCCGAGAGACCGAGTGGGCCAAGCCGAGCTTCGGCAAGGAGCTGTTCCTCGGGCACCTGCGACTCGACCTCATCCATCCCCACCCCAAGCCGTCGGCCGAGGCGCAGCGCAAGGGCGAACCGTTCCTGGCCAAGCTCGAGGCCTTCTTGCGTGAAGAGGTCGACCCGCTGCAGATCGAGCGCGAAGCGCGCATCCCCGAGCACGTCGTGAAGGGCCTCTCGCACCTGGGCGCCCTGGGGATGAAGGTCGACGAGAAGTACGGAGGGCTCGGTCTGTCGAACCTCTACTACAACCGGGCGCTGGCTCTGGCCAACACGGCCCACAGCGCGCTGTCCACCCTGCTGAGCGCCCATCAGTCGATCGGCGTGCCGCAGCCGCTCAAGCTCTTCGGCACCGAGGAGCAGAAGCAGAAGTTCCTCCCGAGAGTCGCCAAGGACGAGGTGAGTGCCTTCCTCCTCACCGAGCCCGACGTGGGAAGCGACCCCGCCCGCATGAGCGCCACCGCCGTCCCCACCGACGACGGCACCGCCTACGTCGTCAACGGGACGAAGCTGTGGACCACCAACGGGGTCGTGGCCGACCTGCTCGTGGTCATGGCCGTTGTTCCTCCCTCGAGTGCCCACCGGGGAGGGATCACCGCCTTCGTGGTCGACGCCAAGTCACCGGGCATCACCGTGCTCCACCGCAACCAGTTCATGGGCCTCAAGGGGATCGAGAACGGGGTGACGCGCTTCGAGAACGTCCGGGTGCCCGCCGAGAACGTCGTGGGCGGGATCGGGCGCGGCCTGCGGGTGGCGCTCACCACCTTGAACACCGGCCGCCTGTCGCTTCCTGCCACCTGTGCCTCGGCGGCCAAGCTTTCGCTCAAGATCGTCCGCCAGTGGTCGAACGAGCGGGTGCAGTGGGGCATGCCCATCGGCAAGCACGAGGCGATCGCTCACAAGATCGCCTTCATCGCCGGGCTGACCTACGCCATGGACGCCGTGGTGGAGCTTTCGAGCCTCCTGGCCGACGAGGAGCAGAACGACATCCGCATCGAGGCTGCGCTGGCCAAGCTGTTCTGCTCGGAAATGGCCTGGACCGTGGCCGACGAGATGGTCCAGATCCGCGGAGGGCGCGGCTTCGAGACGGCGGAGTCGCTGCGGGCTCGCGGTGAGCCACCTGTCCCGGCCGAGCAGATCCTGCGCGACCTGCGCATCGGGCGGATCTTCGAAGGATCCAGCGAGATCATGAAGCTCCTCATCGCCCGGGAGGCGGTCGACCAGCACCTGACGGTGGCGGGAGCGCTGGTGGACCCCGAGCTCAAGCTGGCCGACAAGGTGAAGGGCGCCCGGAGTGCGGCCACCTTCTATGCGAAGTGGCTGCCCAAGCTGGCCTCGGGTCCGGGGCAGCGACCAGGCGGCTATGCCGAGATGGGGGAGGTGCTGGCCCCCCACCTGCGCTTCGCCGAACGCGCCAGCCGGAAGCTGGCTCGCTCGACCTTCTACGGCATGTCGCGCTGGCAGGCCCGGCTCGAGCGCAAGCAGGGGTTCCTCGGCCGCATCGTCGACATCGGAGCCGAGCTCTACGCCATGAGCGCGGCGTGCGTGAGGGCCAAGATGCTCATGGACGACGGCTCACCGGACGCCCCGGGCGCCCAGGAGCTCGCCGATCTGTTCTGCCGGGGTTCGCGCCGGCGGGTCGACAAGCTGTTCTCGGACCTGTGGCGCAACGACGACGACGAGAACTACGACGCCGCCCAGAAGGTGCTCGACGGCAGGTACCTATGGGCCGAGGCGGGCATCATCGACCCGTCCTTGCTGGCGGCCGAGCTCGGCCACGAGCAGCCGCCCAAGGCGCGGAGCCGCTCCACCAGGGCGGCCAAGGCCACCACCTCGGCCAACGTCGCCGCCAACGGGGAGGTTTCGCCGGAAGGCTGACGGGTGCTCACCACCCTCGGCGACACCGCGCTGGTGGCCAGCCGGATGGGCCTGGGCCTGGCTGCTCTGGGCCGGCCCGGCTACATCAATCTGGGACACGGGTCGGACCTCGGCGGACACACGGACGAGGCGTCGATGGAGCAGGGCGCCCACCGCGTGCTCGACGCCGCCTGTGCCGGCGGTGTGCGCTACTTCGACGCGGCCCGCTCCTATGGCAGGGCAGAGTCGTTCTTGGGCTCTTGGCTCGAACGGCGCGCACTGGGACCAGGCCAGGTCACCATCGGCTCGAAGTGGGGCTACACGTACACGGCGGGCTGGCGCGTGGACGCGCCCGTGCCCGAGGTCAAGGATCTGTCGGTCGACACGCTTCGCCGGCAACTGGCTGAGTCGAGGTCCTTGCTCGGACCGGCGCTCCGCCTCTATCAGATCCATTCCGCCACCGTGGACAGCGGCGTGTTGGACGATGCCGCGGTTCTCGAGGAGCTGGCGCGGCAACGGGAGAACGGGCTGGCCATCGGGCTCACCGTGACGGGGCCGGGACAGTCCCGGACGATCCTGCGCGCTCTCGACGTCGGGGGCTTCGACACCGTCCAGGCCACCTGGAACCTCCTCGAGCGCTCGGCCGAGGACGCACTGTCCGAGGCGCATGCGGCCGGGCTCGGGGTCATCGTGAAGGAGCCGCTCGCCAACGGCCGGCTCGCCGGTCGCGATGCAATTCCCGTGCTCCGTCAGGCCGCCCTCGATCTCGGGACCACGCCGGACGCGCTGGCCCTGGCGGTCGTCCTGGCCCAGCCGTGGGTCACCGTCGCCCTGAGCGGTGCCGCCACCGTGGGCCAGTTGGAGAGCAACCTCGGGGCGTTGGAGGTCCAGCCCCGCCTCGAGACGGTCGAGCAACTCGACCGCCTCCGGGAGGACCCGGTCGCCTACTGGCAGACGAGAGCGGCGCTGCCGTGGAACTGATCACGGAATTGTCGTGAGGTTTTGCGGGCGCGTCACCGGCCGGTTAGGTGCCGTTCGAACAGGATTGGTATCGTCCTCGCCGTTCGAGTCCGTGGCGGACGGACCGGACGGAGGACGAGGTGGGCGCTCCAACGGATCGGTCGCCGCTGCCCCACGGGCAGCGTGGGAACGAGACTCGCCTGACCCCGTCTCGGCGGGCCTTCCTCAAAGGGGCCCTCGGCGGGGCGGGGGCAGTGCTCCTGGGTACGGCGGCTCGAACACCCGAGCTCAGGCCGGTGGTGAACGTCGGGCCCATCTCGGTGCCCTCCACCACGCCGGTCCCCGGGGCCTCGGGCATCGACCACGTGGTGGTCGTGATGATGGAGAACCGGAGCTTCGACCACTTCATGGGGTGGATGCCCAACGCCAACGGCACCGGTCTGGGACCCGACGGCGCCGTCGTCGACGACGCCCGGTTCCAGTCGTTCGTCTACCCCGACCGCAACGGCACGCTCCATCCCATCTGGCGGACCACCCAGCTCAACGGGTGTGGGCAGCAGGACCAGGACCACGGCTACACCGGCGGCCGCATCCAGCGCGGCCCGGACGCCCAGATGGACGGCTTCCTGTTGGATCCCGAGAACACCGAGTACGCCTTGAGCTACTCCCTCGCCGGCGCCCGCCAGTTCTCCACGCAGCTGGCACTCAACTACACCACCTGCGACAACTACTTCTGCTCGATCCTCACCGCCACCTGGCCCAACCGGTTCTTCCAGCACGCCGCCCAGACCGATCGCCTCAATGACACCACGGCACCCGACAGCGACGCGCCGGACAGCACCGGGCTCCCTGCATCACCGTCGACCATGCCCGCCATCTGGGACCGGCTCAACCAGGTGGGCGGCCCGACGGGCAAGTACTACTTCAGCGACCTGCCCTTCCTCGGCCTGTGGGGAGCCAGGTTCATCCCCATCTCCGCGCAGTACCCGCAGTTCCTGGCCGACGCCGCTGCCGGAACGCTGCCCAACGTGGCCTTCGTCGACCCCAGGTTCGAGGACGAGGGGAGCGGGACCTCGGGCGACGACCACCCGCTGTCCGACCTGCGGGCCGGCGACGCCTTCCTGTCAGAGGTGTTCCACGCCCTGGCCGACGGCCCGCTGTGGGAGCGGACCATGTTGGTGGTCAACTACGACGAGTGGGGCGGGTTCTTCGATCATGTCCCCCCTCCGTTCGTGGCCCCCGGCAACCAGTACATCGACACGGTGGACGTGCAGCGTGCCGCCGACGGGACCATCACCGGCGTGCTCTCGGGCTTCCGGGTGCCCTGCATCATCGCCTCGCCCCGTACCAAAGGCGACCCCTCGAACCCCCGGGTGGTCCCGACCATGTTCGACCACACGTCGATCCTGGCGTTCATCGAGAGCAACTGGGGGCTGGCACCGCTCACTCCCAGGGACGCCTCGATCCCGGCCGGACCGGGCTCCACCACGGCGCTCAGCAACTTGGGGGCTGCGCTCCGCCCGGCATCGGACTCCCGGGTGCCCGACCTGCCCTTGCTGGCGCCCTTCGTGTCGTCCGGTTGCGACGTCCCCGGCGATCCCACCGGAGGGCCCGCCGTCGGTGGCCAGTCGCTTCCGGCGCCGCCCGTGATGCGCCCACCCGACAGTCAGTGGTCGGCGTTGCGCAACTCGGGCCTGCTGCAGGGCTGGCGCTGAGCCACTGCTCCGCTGGACGCCCGGAACTCGCTCTGGTGAGCTAGAGCGCGTGCGGCGGCACGGGCTGGTGTGGGCGGGCTTGCTCCTGGCATCCCTCGCTGGGGTTCCGTTGATCACTCCGGTGCCGCTGGCTTCGGCGTCGGCACCCCTTCCGCCAGGACAGGACCCCTTCTATTCGTATTCGGGATCTCTGAACGTCCCTCCTGGGAAGGTGCTCGCCCAACGGTCCGTGAATGTCACCTTGGGCACCGCCACGTCCACGCCCGTGCAGGCGGAGCAGCTGCTGTATCGCACCACCGATCAGCAGGGCAACCCGATGGTGACCGTGACGACGGTCCTCATGCCCACCCCGATCCCAGTCGTTCCCCGCATCGTCGAGTACCTGAGCTTCTACGACGGCCTCGGCGTCCAGTGCGACCCGAGCTACACCCTTCGCGGTGGGGATCCAGGATCGGCCAACCAGCAGGAGGCCGACGAAGAGGAGCTGCTCGTCGCCTGGTACCTGTCCCAGGGGGACGTCGTCACCGTGCCCGACTTCGAGGGGTCCCTGCTTCTTCACTGGATGGCCGGCCGTGAGTCCGGGTACGCCACCCTCGACGCCGCCCGGGCGACGGAGTCCTATCTACGCCTCGGTCCCCGCACC
>DMNK01000005.1:0-4664 GCA_003453695.1 Acidimicrobiaceae bacterium
TGCGACCGTGGGGTGTCTAGGGGGCGTCGGAGTCCAGGGCGCGGCGCGCCCGCCAGTGCCCCGCCACCGGGGTGCCGTCGGCGCGACGGTACGGCGTCACCCAGACCCGAGGCTCGCCGGCTTCGGCGGAATCCACTCTCACCTCGGCAGCCTCCTGCACCGCCGGAGCATCCACGGAGGGCACGAAGGCCGGCGCCACCGCGCCCGAGGTCCGGGCCGACGCCGCCCGGGCCCGCGCCACCCGCTCCGACACCAGCCCCACCAGCGCCTCGGGGACCTCGCCGGTCTCCGACGCCGCCGCCTCGAGGGCGCCGGGCAACCGTTCCAGCAGCCGGTCCACCACGCCCGCCGCCCGCCTCGCCGGCAACCCCCAAGCTTCGGCCTCGGCCACGAGGTCGCCCGGGCCGATGTCGTCGAGCCCCGTCACGCCGTTCACGAACATGCCGGCCACGGCGCTCACGTCCGGATAGGCCCGGGTGCACATGACGTCGTAGAGCGGAGCCAGGCGGATCTCGCTCTCGCCGTCGTGAAGGAACGTCACGTTCTTCCCGTGCAGATCGGCGTTCCCCACCGCCACGCTGAACGTCACCGCCTCGAGCAGGCGGTCGAGCTCTTCCTCGGGGGCCCGCCACCGCCGGAGCGTCGAAGCCATTGCCACGAGCGACGGGCCGTCGTGCTCCTCGTACTTGCGCGCCGGGGCGATGCCGAGGGCCTGACAGGCGTCCTCTTGATGGAGGCGGACGACCTCTCCCGAGTCGGGGCGCGCCCGGTCGAAGCGCGTCACCACCAGCACCGGGCGCCCGCCCACCGAGGCGATCTCCACCTCGGCGGCGGCCAGGCCGGCGTGGCCGGCCGCCCGCAAGCAGAAGGCCTCGTTCTCGACCACCTGCGGCAGGGCGGTGGCCGGCTTCAGGATGTGGGTGGAGGGCACCCCGCCCGTGGGCAGGGCCCAGCCCCCGTCGGGGCGGCGTACGAGCAGGAGCTTGCCCTGCACGCCGGCCAGAGACAGCCGCACCCGGTCGTCGATGCCGAGGGGCGCCACCCGCAGCCGGGCCATGCGCCGCGCCACCTCCTCCCCGTCGACCGGCTCGGCTTCCGCCAGCGGAGCCGCCACCGGGTTCCCGGCGGAGACCGGCTGCACGACGAGAGCCCCGGCGCAGTCGCGTCCCAGCTCGCCGAGCAGCCCGAACACGTCGGACTCGGGGAGCCCCAGGTCGTAGGCCACGGCCCGGCGCACCTCGCCTTCGGGCAGCAGGCCCTCGAAGAACGCCGAGGCCAGCTCGTGGCCGTAGGGCCGGGCGCTCACCGGCATCGACATCGACACGAGCGGCACGTTGAGGCCGAAGCGGCGCTGGGCGGCGTCGCTGTGGGTGAGGCGCAAGCGGCCCCGGCGGCGCTCCAGGGTGGCCACGTGCTCGCCGTACAGCCAGACGGCGAGCGGCTCCGAGGCGCCGGCCACCCTCAGTCCTGGGCCAGCATGATGCGCACCCCGAGACGGTCGAAGAGCGCCACCAGGCGCTCGAGCTGTTCGGTGGTCTGCCCCCGCTCGAGATCGGACAGGTAGGTGCGGTGGATGCCGGCCAGCTGGCTCAGCTGGGTCTGCGAGAGCCCCTGGCGGATCCGGAATTCCCGGACCGCCGCCCCGAAGGAGGCGGCGTCGGACACCCGGAAGATCACGGGATCCTTGTCGTCCACGGGCGCCATCCCCTGCTCGTCTGAATTTTCGGACATACTAACAAAAGGGATGCTCCGTCTGCAAATCCCGACAGGAATGAGCTTAGCCAGGAAGGTCCGGATATCCAGGCATCTGTAGCTCACGACCACGAGTCGCGCTCTGGGTGGCGCCCCTATGTCCAGGTGGGGGGCACCACGTGGATCTGCGGCGCCGGCCACGACGACCTGTGCGCTGCCATCTCCGCCGCCAGTCCACCTTTGGCGGCGAGCTGCTCGGCGAGCTGGTCGCGCGCCGTGCCGATGGCGAGCTCCGCCAGTCCGAGCGCTTCTTCGAGCGTCTTTGCGTCGCCCGCCTTTCGCCCCCGATCGGTCCCGATCACCACTTCCCAGCGTTCTTCTTCCCCGGGCTCTTGCACCTGCCGTATCCACGCCGCGTCCACCAGCAACGTCAGCACGCTCGGACCGAGGAGGTGCCGCGCCCGTCGTCCGAAATCGGCCCGGCGGGGAGGCCGGTGGACGAAGCGCATCATGTCCAGAAACCACTGGTCGTCCTGGCTCAGGAGCTCTTCCCAGTCCGGGTCGAGCGCCACCCTGGGGTGGGCCAGGTTCTCGGCCTCGAGCAAGGCGCTCCAGTCCGTGATCCAACGCGAGCGGGTGTCACGCCGGAAGGCGACGGCGATTCCTCGTTCGCTGACGCTCCTCACATGATCGTCGAAGGGGTCAGGCACCCGCCAGGACACCCGGGCGTAGATCACGTCACCTAGGGCCCGGCGCTTGGCGCGCCGAAGCGTCCGCCAAACCCTGAGGCTCCCGGCACGGTCGTCGGGCAACCCTTCTTCCTCCGTGCGGGGATCCTCGGTGAAACGCACCGAACCCCGGCGTACGGGAAAGAGCCCCAGACGCCGGTAACGGGTCTCGAGCGGTGGACGGCGCAACACGCGTCCCCGTCGCCGCCAGGGTGGCTCATCCAGAAACGCAGCAAAGGACGGCTTGTCGAGCCGCACACGTTGTGCCTACCGCGCCTGCCGGGTTGGAGCAAGCCTTCGATCAGACCGGTCCGGTCGGGTCATCCCGCCATCGATATGCGGCGCAAGCGGGCGATCCTCGGGTGCATGGTGTGCCCACGGAAGCGCAGGAGCCGCTCGGCGATGTACTCGGTGTCGAGGGGCGTCCCCGCCTCGATCATCGCCCCGATGTCCACCCAGTCCTTGGGCCGGTTGAACGAGAGCTTCATGACCACCAGGTCGTCGGCGGCGAGGAAGGGTAGTGGGTAGACACCGGACGAGGCGGCGAAGGGGAAGATCCTCGCCCCGGCGATGACCTGGCCGTGGTACTGGTCGAAGGCGAAGAAGACGTCGAGCGTGGCCATCTCGCCGGACTTCGAGAACCGGACGCCTGCTACCGGGAGCCACTCAGCCTCGAGATCCGTGGGGTGCAACCCGATTCGACCCAGGAGCGCCACGAGGCCTGAGCGGTCGGCGAAGTCGGTGGCGACGTTGAGGTCGATGTCGATGGTGCCCCGGGGCTCGGCGTACTGGACCAGAGCCAGCGCTCCGCCGAAGGCGTGGGCGATGCCGTTGTGCTCGAGGGTCTGGTGGATCTCGACGACGAGGTCCTGGATCACCGGCGGCCGGCAAGCGCCCGCTGGGACTCGGCCAGGCCGAGGACTTCGTAGACGACCGCCACCCGCTCGGCGCGGGGGGCATCGTGGCGCATGCGGCCCCGGCGCTCGGCCTCGGCCAACCGCTCGTCGAGCTCGTCGGCAGCGGGAAGGTTGTCGTCCTCGAACCAGCCGGCCAACGGCAGCGGGCAGGGGACCGATCTCTCGCCGGCACTCGCCGTGAGCTGGTACCCGCAGGCGACGGCGATCCGGTTGAGCGTGTCCGCCGACGGCACCTTCCGGTCGTGCTCGTAGGCCGAGAGCGTCGGTTGGCTGGTGCCCACCATCTCGGCGAGTTGCTGCTGGGACAGGCCCACCGATTGGCGCAGGGCGCGGACAAAAGAGCCGTACATGAACCCGGAGCCTACCATATTCAGACGGATATGGGTTGTGAGGGGCTCAGGAGAGGTCGAGCAGGTGGCCGTCGATCCGAAGGGTGTCCCCCTCGGGCGAGATCCTGATGCCGAGCACCTCGATCCAGAGGGCCCCGTCGGCGTCCGGCTCGACCTTGCCGTCAGTGGTGTACAGGTCCAGTTGGAGCGAGTCGCGGTCGACGATCAGCACTGCCCCGGCGCCACGCTCGAGGTACCACGGCAGCTTCTCGTACGACTCGTCCCCGGGCGATCGCACCTCGACGACGAGCCGGGGAGCACCTTCGATCCCCCGCTCGCTCGTTGCGGATCGCTCGAAGACCACCAGGTCGGGGACCCGGTAGTCATTCGCAGCCCCGAACACGCCGTTCTCGGTGTTGACCCGCCAGCCGCGGTGCCTGGCCGGTTGCTCGAGGGCTATTAACAGCTCGCGAATAAGGTCCTGGTGTCGTTGGGAGGCGGGGGGGACCATGTGCAGAACGCCCTTCCACATCTCGTCTCTCTTGTCGAGGCCGAGACGGTGGCGTTCGGCGATGGTGCGCTCGTCCACTTCGAGGACTACAGCCCGCATATGAAAATGATAGGTCGAGGCTGTATCAGGCTGTCGCGGCCATCGCTTTCCGCGGGCCGGCTCGGTGTCAGCGCAGCGACAGTGACGAGGCGGTGGCGAGGCGGCTGGCCGTGCGGCGCCACTCGACGGTGGCCCCGATGGCGGCGGGGTCGACCCGGTCCCGGTGGGCGTCGGCCACAGCCAGGATCGAGCGCAGCGTGTTGCCGTCGAGCAGATGGGGCACGAGGCCGAGGTCGAGCAGCTTGGTGTGGGCGGCGCGGTAGTAGTGCTCTTCCTTCTCGACGCGGGGATCCTCGATGTGGGTGATCTCGACCGGGCCGGGATAGGCCTCGGCCACCATGTCGGCCACCTGCCGCACCGAGAAGGACTCGGTGAACTGGTTGAAGAC
>DMNK01000005.1:4897-5064 GCA_003453695.1 Acidimicrobiaceae bacterium
CGGTACTCGCCCTCGTCGGCGGGATGGGTGAGGGCGAGCTCGACACAGGCCAGGGTGTCGCGGATGTCGAGCATGCCCCGGGTCTGGCCGCCCTTGCCGTGGACGGTGAGCGGGTGGCCCACCACGGCCTGGACACAGAAGCGGTTGAGCACGGTGCCGAACACGCC
>DMNK01000138.1:0-8094 GCA_003453695.1 Acidimicrobiaceae bacterium
TCTCCCCCAGCGACGGCAGCACCTGCTCGATGTAGCGCAGGAACAGCGGGTTGGGCCCGATGACGAGCACGCCCTGGCGCTCGAGAGGAAACCGATGGGTGTAGAGCAGGTAGGCGGCCCGGTGCAGCGCCACCGCCGTCTTGCCGGTACCGGGCCCGCCCTGGACCACGAGGACACCCGGCAGCGGCGATCGGATGATCTCGTCCTGCTCGCGCTGGATGGTGGCGACGATGTCGCGCATGTGGCCGGTGCGGGCTCCCTCCACCGCCGACAACAGCGCCCCGGGGCCTCCGACCTCGATCTCGTCGCTGATGGCCGGACCCTGGCCGTTGCCGGCCGGCCCGGGCGCCACCTGGAACCCGGCGGGCACGGCACCGTCCACCGACCCGCCCAGGCCGAAGCGCTCGTCCTCGAGGCCCACGATCTGGCGTCCCTGAGCGGCCAGGTGTCGGCGCAGGACGAGGCCCATGGGGTCACGGCCCGTGGCCCGGTAGAAGGGCTCGGCCACAGGAGCCCGCCAGTCCACCACGAGCGGCTCCAGGTCGGCGCCGGAGACGCCCAGGCGGCCGATGTGAAAGCTCTCGGTGGCGCCTTCGTCGTCGAGCCGGTCGATGCGCCCGAAGCACAGGGCCTGGTCGCCGATGTCGAGCTGGTCGAGCCGGGCCAGGCTGGTGCGGACGATGACGTCGCGCTCCTCCCGGAACTGGTGGGTGCCACCGAGACCCTGGTCGAGCACGGAGCGCAGTCGCTCCTCGGTGTCGGAGCGGAGCTGGTCGAGCCGCTCGTAGGCCCGGTCCACATGCGCCTGCTCCGCTGCGAGCTCACCAGACTGGTCGCCCACGGCCGCTCCCTCTCCGCCACCAGCCGCTGGCGGCGAACCACTGAGCCTACCGTGCCGCCCCGCTCGCTCCCGGAGGCGAGGAGGCCCGATCGACGCTGCAGCGTCGGTGTCCGAGCACACCGGCGGAGCGGGGAACGAAGGGAGCGGCGCTAGCGTCTCGGGGTGTCCGCCACAGCCTCGGCCTTCGTCCAAGCGTGCCGGCGCCAGCCCGTGGAACGGGTACCGGTGTGGTTCATGCGCCAGGCGGGGCGGTCGCTGCCCGAGTACCGAGCCGCCCGGGGCCCGGGCAGCATCCTCGAGGCGGTGGCCCGGCCCGAGCTCGCTGCCGAGCTGACCCTGCAGCCCGTGCGCCGCTATGGCGTCGACGCCGCCGTCCTCTTCTCCGACATCGTCGTGCCGGTGGCGGCGGTGGGCTTCGGGGTCGACGTGGCGCCGGGGCGGGGCCCGGTGGTGGCGACCCCGTTTCGCAGCCGGGAAGACCTGCGCCGGCTCCGGCCGCTCGTTGCCGAAGAGGACGTCCCCTACGTGGCCGAGACGGTCAAGCTCGTGGTGGGCGAGCTGGGCGAGGTGCCCCTCATCGGGTTCGCCGGCGCCCCCTTCACGGTGGCGAGCTACCTGGTGGAAGGCGGCCCCTCCCGAGACCACGCCCGGACCAAGGCCCTCATGCACGGCGATCCGGAGCTGTTCGCCGCGCTCCTCGACGCCCTCGCCGACATGGCGCTCGCCTTCCTGCGTGCCCAGGTCGAGGCGGGTGCCTCGGCCGTGCAGCTCTTCGACAGCTGGGCCGGCGCCCTGTCGCCCGCCGACTATGCCCGCGCCGTGCTGCCCGCCAGCACCAAGGTCCTCACCGGCCTGGCCGACACCGGGGTGCCCCGCATCCACTTCGGGGTGGGAACGGGCGAGCTCCTCGCCCTCATGGCCGGAGCCGGTGCCGACGTGGTCGGGGTCGACTGGCGGGTCCCGCTGGACGAGGCCCGGCGCCGGGTGGGCCCGGGCGTGGCCGTCCAGGGAAACCTCGACCCGGCGGTGTGCCTGGCGCCCTGGGAGGTGGTGGCGGAGGCGGCGCTCGACGTGTTGGTGCGAGGCGGCGGGACGGGCCACGTCTTCAACCTGGGCCACGGGGTGCTCCCCGAGACGGACCCTGATGTGCTCGCCCGTCTGGTCGCCCTCGTGCACGACACCCCCGTGCCGCCCGAAGCGCGGTCGCGGTGAGCAGCGCCTCCGGTGGTGCGGTCGACGACCGGGCCGGCGTGGTGGTCATGGCCCACGGCACGCCCGAGCGCCTCGAGGACGTGGAGTCCTTCTACACCGAGATCCGCAGGGGCCGGCCGCCGTCGCCGACGCAGCTGGCCGACCTCGAGGGCCGCTACCGCGCCATCGGGGGCACGTCCCCGTTGAACGCCACCACCCGCTCCCAGTCCGACGTCATCGCCGCCGTCTTGCAACAGCGGCGGCCGGGACGCTTCGTGGTGCGTCACGGCGCCCGGTTCGCCGCCCCGCGTATCGAACAGGCCGTCGACGAGCTGGCCGACGCCGGCGTGAACCGGTTGATCGGTGTCGTCCTGGCGCCGCATTCGTCGTACGCCAGCGTCAGGGAGTACGAGCGCCGCCTCCACCAAGCAGCCACAGCGGCGCAGACACGCACCGGCCGGTCTCTTCCCGTCACCATGGTCGACCACTGGTACGACACGCCGGGCTTCGCCGAGCTGGTGGGCGAGCGGGTGCGCGCCGCACTCGACTCCCTTGCAGCAGAGCACCGGGGCGAGGCGCTGGTGGTGTTCACGGCACACTCGGTGCCGGCACGGCTGATCACGACCGGCGACACCTATGCCGCGCAGTTGGCCGAGTCGGCTCGGGCGGTGGCGGGCACGTCGGGACTGCGCACCTGGACGGTGGCGTGGCAGAGCGCCGGCCGCACCGACGACGAGTGGCTGGGGCCAGACGTACGCCAGGTGATCGTCGAACAGGCGCACTCGGGAACGACGGCGGTGTTGGTGTGCCCCGTCGGCTTCGTGGCCGACCACCTCGAGGTCCTCTACGACCTCGACATCGAGGCGCGCGCCGTGGCCGAGAAGGAGGGGATCTCGTTCGCCCGCACGGCGTCGTTCAACGACGATCCGGCCTTCTGCGCCGTGGTGGCCCAGGCGGTGCTGGCCGCCGACAGCCGATGAACCGACCGCGTCCCGTCGTGGCCGTGGTGGGAGGCGGCATCGCCGGGCTCGCCGCGGCGTGGAACGCCTGGATGCTCACCAAGCACCCCGATCCGGTGCGGCGGCCGTGGACGGCCCGGGCCTACATCGGCGGCATGATCGCGTTCGCCGTGGTACTCGCCCTACGGAGTCCGTGGTTCGGGTTCTTCACCTACATGATCTTCCCGGGCGCGGCCAGGTACCTGGCGGGAGCGTGGCGGTGGGCGGGGCTGGTCGCGGCGTCGGTCGCCTTCAGCATCTCGCAGGTGGGGGGATTCTACCCGTTCACCATCAGCCGGGCGGGCTACCTGGCGCTCACGGCGTGCCTGGACGTGGCGATCACCGGGACGCTGTCGGTGTGGATGGAGCAGAAGCTGTCGCGGGCGAGGATGAGCGCCGAGCTGGCCGAGGCGAACCAGCGCCGGGAAGAGATACTCGCGGAGAACGCCGGGCTCCAGGCGCAGGTGCTCGCCCAGGCCCGTGAGGCCGGCGTGCTGGAGGAGCGCCAGCGGCTGGCGCGGGAGATCCACGACACGCTCGCCCAGGGCCTGACCGGGATCATCACCCAGCTCGAGGCGGCCCAGCGGACCGATCACGAGGACGAGCGCGAGCGGCGGATCGGCAACGCCACGCATCTGGCCAGGGACAGCCTGGCCGAGGCGCGTCGCAGCGTCCAGGCGCTCAGACCCCAGGCCCTGGAGGAAGCACGANNTGGGAGCGGCTCGGCGCCGGGAGGTGCCGAGGTGCTCGTGCTGGAGGCGGGCCCGGCGCTGGGCGGGAGGATCGGCACCGCCGACTTCTGCGGCCGGCCCGTCGACCTCGGCGCCGACGCCTTCATCACCCGGCGCCCCGAAGCGCTGGAGCTGTGTCAGCAGCTCGGCCTCGAGGACGAGCTGGCGGCCCCGGCGACGAGCCGCGCCTATGTCTTGGCGGGCGGCCGGCTCCGGGCCCTGCCGGCCGGCCTGGTGCTGGGCGTGCCCACGCGGCTGGGGCCGCTGGCGCGCTCGGGCATCCTGTCGCCGGCGGGGGTGGGGCGGGCGGCGCTGGACCTCGTCACCCCTTCTCGGGGGAGGGACGATCCGCCCGACGAGTCGGTGGGATCGATCGTCCGTCGACGCCTGGGCGACGAGGTGGCAGCGCAACTGGCCGACCCGCTCGTGGGGGGCATCCACGCCGGGAACGCCGACGAGATGAGCGCGGCGGCAGTGTTCCCGGCCCTGCTGGCAGCCGACGCCGCGCCCGGGAGCCTCATGCGGCGGCTGCGATCGGGTGCCGACGGGGGCGGCCCCGGCCCCGGTGGCACCTCGCCGGTGTTCCTCGGACTGCCTTCCGGCATGGGGCACCTGGTCGAGCGACTGGCCATGGCCTTACGTGGCGAGGGCGTGCAGGTCCACACCGACGCTCCGGTGCACAGCCTCGAGCGGCGGCAGGGACGATGGGTGCTCGAAGCCGCCCATGCCAAGGTCGAAGCCGACGCCGTGGTCCTGGCCGTGCCGGCGCCGGCAGCGGCGCGCCTCGTCGCCGCCCACAGCCTGCCGCTGGCCGGGCTCCTGCGCTCGCTCGACTACGCGTCGGTGACGCTCGTGACCATGCGCTTCACCGGCGACGTCCCTCAGCTGCCTCCGGGCAGCGGCTTCTTGGTGCCCCGCACCTCGGGGGGGCTGGTCACCGCCTGCACCTGGCTGTCGGCGAAGTGGCGGCACCTGGCCAGGCCGGGAGAGCTGCTGCTCCGAGCCTCGCTGGGCCGCGCCGGCGACGACCGTCCGGACTCGTTGGACGCCGACGAATTGGTGCGGCGCACCCTGGGCGAGCTGGCACCCGCCATGCGCATCGCCAGCCGGGCCGACGACACCATGGTGACGCGCTTCGATGCGGCCTTCCCGCAGTACGCCGTGGGACACGTCCGCAAGGTGGCCGCCATCCAGCGCGCCGCCGCCGGCCTCGGGGGCATGTCGGTGGCCGGAGCCGCCTTCCACGGCGTGGGCATCCCGGCCTGCATCGCCAGCGGCCGCCAGGCCGCCCGCGCCGCGCTGTCGCGTCTCGAGGAGCCGGCTTGGCGCTGAGCCGTCTGGGGCGCGCCGCTGTCTTCGCCGGGCCGCCGCTCGTGGCTGGTGCGGTCATGGCCCTGTCGCTCCCGCCTTTCGGGTTCTGGGTGCTCGCCTTTGCCGCCGCCGCAGCGCTGTGGTGGCTGCTCGACAACCTCGACTGGAGCAGGCGGCTGCTCGCCGGATGGCTGTTCGGGATCGGCCTGTACGGCATCGGGCTGTGGTGGGTCACCGACTTCAACGTGTACGGCGGGTTGTTGGTCATCGTGGTGGAGGCGCTGGCCCCCGCCGTCGCCTCCCTGGTGACGCCGCGCGGCCGGGGACACACGGTGGTCCTGGCCGGGGCCATGGTGCTCATGGAGATGGCCCGGTCGTCGTGGCCCCTCGGTGGCCTGCCTCTCGGCGGGGTG
The DNA here is from genome assembly GCA_003453695.1 of Acidimicrobiaceae bacterium. GTDB lineage: Bacteria > Actinomycetota > Acidimicrobiia > Acidimicrobiales > UBA8190 > UBA8190. The sequence goes on from DMNK01000138.1 coordinate 5,486, forward strand.
GCCCTCGGACAAGCGGCAGCACCCTTGGCGGACACGGCCCGGTTGGGAGGTCCGGGGCTCGTCGTGGGACTGGTGTGGCTGGGCGGCGGTGGTGTCGGGGCGGTCGTCGTCACGGTCGTGCGCCGGGCCCTCCTCGCGCGTCGGTCACGGCGGGAGCCGGCGGGCTGGCGAGAGCTCACCGGCGCGCCGCCGCCTTCAGGTGTGCGCACCTTGGTGCCCGTGCCGCTGCCGGGCCCCATCGCGGCCGGCGTCTTGGCCGTCGTCGTGGTGATCGGCCTGGGCACCGCCGGGCGCAGCGCACCGGACGGCGGGCGCGCCGTGTCGCACGTACGGGTGGCCGCCGTGCAGGGTGGCGGGCAGCGGGGCCTGTCCAAGGCGCAAGTGCCCGTGGCGACCGTGTTCGACGCCCAGGTGGAGGCGACCGTGTCCCTGCTGGGCGGGTCGGGACCGAGGCCGGCGCTCGTCGTGTGGCCCGAGGACGTCGTCGCCCTCGACCAGCCGTTGCGGGGCTCGCTGGAGGAACAGACGGTCTCGGCGCTGGCCCGCAGCGCCGGGGCCACCGTGCTCGCCGGGGTCACCGAGCCGGCAGGGCGGGGACGCTTCCGCAACGAGATCGTGGCCTTCTCGCCCGCGGGCAACGTGGCGTCGGTCTTCGAGAAGGTCCACCGCGTACCCTTCGGCGAGTACGTGCCGTGGCGGGGGTTGGTGAAGCACCTCGCCGACCTGTCCGCCGTGCCCGAGGACGCCGTGCCCGGCCACGGCGACGGCGTGATGCGCACGCCGGCGGGACGGCTCGGGGTGATGGTGTCCTACGAGGTCTTCTTCTCGTCGCGGGGACAGTCGGCCACGAGGGGCGGCGCCTCCCTGTTGGTGGTGCCCACCAACACCTCGTCCTACTCGACGGCCCAGGTGCCCACCCAGGAGGTGGCCGCCGACCGCCTCCAGGCGCTGGCAGAAGGGCGCGACCTGGTGCAGTCGGCGCCGACCGGGTTCAGCGACCTCGTCGACCACGACGGACGCGTCCTCGCGCGCAGCGATCTCGGCCGCCGGGCCCAGGTGGTGGGCACCCTGGCCAGGCGGAGCGGGCGCACCGTCTACGAGCGGCTGGGCGATCTCCCCGTGCTCATCGCTGCCACCCTGGCTGTCGCCGGCGGATGGCTGTGGTTGGTCTTCTCACCGGCCCACGACGATCGGCGCCGGCGCCGCCGGTGATCTCTCTTCGCTGGGCGCCTGCACGCCGGGCAGTACCCAGGCCCTGGCTCAGTGCCCTTCCCGGTGACCGGCGTGGGCGTCATGGGAATTCAGCTGCGAAGGCCCTGGTCAGCGGGTTTCAATTGCCGGCGATAGCGTTGCCGGATGACGGTCGTCGAGACCGCTCGGCTCGTGTTGCGCCTCTGGGAGTGGGGGGACCTCGAGGTGCTGACCGAGATCTTCGCCAAGCCCGAGGTGTGGCAGTTCCCCTTCCGCCGCGGCTTCACCGACAAGGAGACGGCGGACTTCCTCGAGCGGGCCCTTGTCAAACAAGAAGCCGGGATTCCGACGCCCTGGGCGGCCGAGCTACGCGACGCCGATCGCGTGGTCGGTTACGTGGGCTTGTCGGTTCCCGAATTCCTTCCCGAGGTGATGCCCGCCGTCGAGGTGGGCTGGCGTCTCGATCCCGGGTTCTGGGGACGGGGGCTGGCGACAGAAGGTGCGGCCGGCGCCCTGGACCACGGCTTCGGCGTCCTCGGACTCGAGCAGATCGTGAGCATCTACCAGCCGGAGAACGTGGCGTCGGGACGGGTGATGGAGCGCCTGGGCATGATTTTCGACCGGGACACCGTGTTCCCCGGACGCCACCTGGCGCTGCGCGTCTACCGGATCAGGCGGGACGAGTGGCCCGTCGCCGACGCGCCCTGACCCGCCCGGTCAGTCGTAGTACCCCGAATGGATGTAGATGCAGGGGATGCTCTCGGAGTGGAACATGTCGCGGTTGCGAGGGTCGTCCTCGAAGGCCAGGCGCGGGTCGATCCCGTAGGCGCGGAGCTGGTGGAGGGCGGCGCGCTTGAATCGGGCCACTTGGGCGTAGTCGCCCCGGTTGCGCATCACGAGCAGGTCCCAGCGAAGCCGGTTGTGCGCCAGCCACGACAGGGTCTGCGGCTGGACCCGCAGAGGGCGGCCGGTGAGGAGCACCACGTACAGCGACGAGTCCAGCAGTTCGAGCAGCCTGGCCACCTCGTCGACGAGCGGGTCGTCGCCGCAGGCGTCGAAGAAGGCGTCCCAGTCCCGCCGGCCCCATTCGAGGAAGTGCTGACGGGACGCCGCGTCCGACAACACGCCGTCGAGGTCGAAGATCACCGCCGGCCCCGGGGCCACCGGCCGGGTGTGCCAGCACCAGTTGACCGGGATCTCCTCGACCCGCTCGTCGGACATGGGCTCTTCGCCGCCGGCGGGCGGCGGGAGCCGGTCGTCGAGCCGATCCACCACGACGTCAGTCCTCGGTGGCGGACGCCGCCGACAGCCGGCGGATCTCCTCGACCACACCGGGATCGGCCAAGGTGGTCGTGTCGCCCAGATCCCTTCCCTCGGCCACGTCCTTCAAGAGCCTCCGCATGATCTTCCCCGAGCGG
>DMNK01000138.1:8280-8491 GCA_003453695.1 Acidimicrobiaceae bacterium
TCTTCCCCGAGCGGGTCTTGGGAAGCTCCTCGGTGAAGATCACGGTCTTGGGCCGGGCGATGGCGCCGATGTGCCCGGCCACATGCGCCCGCAGCTCCTCGCCGCGCGCCTCGGACGGGGACTCCCCGGCGCGCAGGGTGACGAAAGCCACGATCGCCTGTCCGGTCGTGTCGTCCTTGGCCCCCACCACCGCCGACTCCGCCACCGCCGG
>DMNK01000161.1:0-159 GCA_003453695.1 Acidimicrobiaceae bacterium
TTGTGGGCGATGCGCTCGGCCGAGGTGAACTGGTCGGGGATCTCGACGGGAAACCCCGGCGGGAAGGGCCGGCCCGGGGCGCCCTTGATGTTGTCCCCGAGACCGACCCGGCTCATGGCTTCGACGCCGCAGCCGATGGCGACCTCCACGGCGCCGCTG
>DMNK01000161.1:388-2135 GCA_003453695.1 Acidimicrobiaceae bacterium
CCGCACTGGCAGTCGACGGTGGTGGCGGCGACCTCGTAGGGGAGGCCCTGGCCCAGCCACGCCAGCCGGCCGATGTTGAAGGCCTGCTCGCCGGCCTGGGTGACGCAGCCGGCGAAGACCTGTTCGACGTCGCCGGGGTCGATGCCGCTGCGCTTGATGAGCTCCACCTGGGCGGCCCCCAGGAGCTCGACGGGGTGCACCCCGGCCAGGGCGCCGTTGCGCTTGCCGATGGGGGTGCGCACCGCCTCCACGATGACCGGCTCTGCCATGTGCGCTCCCTTCGGGCCTCTTGGGCGGCGTCGAGAAGTAGGCGAGAAGTATAAGGAGCAGGGCGCGAGGTGGTCGAGGTCGGGGCGGGCCGTCGGATGCGACCTACCATTCGAGAAGGACCATGGGCGACATCGACCTCGAGAGCGCACTCGTCACCGACGACGGCGTGCTCCCCCGCGCCCGCTACACGAGCCCGTCCTTCGCCGTCCTCGAGTTCGAACGGCTGTGGAGCCGTGTCTGGCAGGCAGCCTGTCGGGAGGAGGAGGTCGCCGTGGCCGGCGACTACTGCGAGTACGTCATCGGCGACCAGTCGATCCTCGTGGTCCGCTCGGCACCCGACACGGTTCGGGCCTTCTACAACACGTGCCTGCACCGGGGGACGCGTCTGGCCGAGGGCGCCGGCCATCTCGAAGAGGGGTGCATCCGGTGCCGGTTCCACGCCTGGCGCTACGACCTCGACGGGACCCTGACCGAGGTGGTCGACCGGGACGAGTTCGCACCGATCCCGGCAGGCACGTGCTTGAGCAGCGTGCGCTGCGACCTGTGGGGTGGCTTCGTGTGGGTGTGTCTCGACCCGGCTGCGCCGCCGCTGCTCGACTACCTGGACCCGCTACCGACCGTGCTGGCTCCGTACCACCTCGATCGCATGCGGCTGCGCGCCGATCTCTCGACCGTGCTGCCCGCCAACTGGAAGGTGGTGGTCGACGCCTTCAACGAGGGCTACCACGTGCAGGGCACGCACCCGCAGCTGCTCCCGTGGACCGACGACGTGAACCTGGCCTACGAGCCTCTCGGCCGCCACGCCCACTACGGCCGGCTCCCCGAGGCCCGACGCACGCTCACCCCGAGCCCCCGACTCGGCCTCGAGCCCGGTGAGTACGACGAAGGGGAGATCCTCGAGTCCTTCGTCTCCGGGCTGGGCGGGCTGTTCCTCGAAGAGGAGGGCGCCGCCGTCGAGGAGATCCGGGCCACGCCGTCGACCGACGGCGAGACCATGCTGGGGCGCTACCAGCGCGCCCGCCGGGAGCTCCTGGCCCGCCGGGGCGTGCCGGTGGAGGCGTTCTCCGACGACCAGCTCACGAGCGCCGACGACGTGCTGTTCTTCCCCAACATGGTCGGGCCCATCTACCCCGGGAGCGCCATCGTGTTCCGGGTGCGCCCCGACGGGCTCGACCCCGACCGCGCCGTCAAGGACACCTGGTTCCTGGAGTGGCCGCGGCCCGACGAGACGGCCCGCCCGGTCACCCGGCGCTTCTATCCCGACTGGACCGAGCGCGACTGGGGGCTCATCACCAACCAGGACTACGCCAACATGGCCCACGTCCAGACCGGGCTCAAGGCCCGGGGCGGTCCCGGGATCCGGCTCAACCGGCGCCAGGAGGCCAACGTCCTGCACATGCACCGCATGATCGACCGCTTCCTCGTCGAGGAGTAGCCCTCCTTCAGCCCAGGCTGTGCGGGCTCGGTGCAGGCTCAG
>DMNK01000161.1:2395-3067 GCA_003453695.1 Acidimicrobiaceae bacterium
CGTTGCGCAGGCTCGGGCACGGCGGCAGCGACGTCGGTGCGTTCAGGCCCCCGATCACGGGCAGCACGAGGTACGACGGCTGGTTCGGCCCGTAGAAGATCGACACCGTCGAGGTGCCGGTCGGCGGCTCGGTCTGGGCGAAGGACCAGATGGGTTGGGCACCGTTGGGGGCGCTGATCGTGACCCTGATGCGCGATCCGGCCCGGTACACATGTCCCTCGTAGTACAGGGGGATGGCGATCTGCACGAACTTGTTCTTCGGCATGGGCGCCGCGTCGGCCTGGGTGAAGGTCGGGATGGGATCGAGCAGCGTGGTCGGCTGCTTGAAGATGTTGTCCGAGCTCCCGGCCCGGGCGAGCTTCCGTTCGCTGGCCCGCATCCACCCGTCCTGGACGAACGTCTCGTGCCCGTCGGGGCGGACCTCGCTGACCGTGGCCTGGAGGTCGACGTCCGGCGTGGACGACCGCACCCAGACATACACCGCCCCGGCACCGACCACCGTGGCGTCGGTGGCGAGCGGCGACGACACATAGGACAGCGCTGAACCGGCCGGGTTCTGCTGCCACCGCCACTGCCACTGCGAGGCGTTGCCCCACAGGCCGCCGCCGCCGGTGTTCCCGTTCACGGCGTAGTCGTTCAGGTTGGAGAACATGTCGGCGTTGGATGTGTACT
>DMNK01000046.1:0-120 GCA_003453695.1 Acidimicrobiaceae bacterium
GTGGAAATGTCAACCCGGATTGGCCCCAGAGTGATCGTCTGATTTGGCCCCAGCGGCAAAGCTCCCGCTGTAGTGCGTTGTCAGGCTCTGGAGCGGCCCGGCCGGCATCGGGGTGCCGGG
>DMNK01000046.1:411-2871 GCA_003453695.1 Acidimicrobiaceae bacterium
CGAGGATGTGGGCGTTGAAGGTCAGGCGGTCGACCACGGCGGCGACGAGTCGAGGGTCGGAGATGACGGTGCCCCATTCAGAGAAGGGCAGGTTGGAGGCCACGGCCACCGACGCCCGCTCCTCGCGCTCGGTGATGATCTGGAACAACAGCTCCGCGCCCCGCGGGTCGAGCTGGACGTAACCGAGCTCGTCCAGGCACAGCAGCTCCAGGCGCCCGTAGCGGGCGACGAGCCGGGACAGGCGCCGCTCGTCGGCGGCTTCGGCCAACTCGTTCACGAGCTGGGCGGCGGTGACGTAGCGGACCCGCCGTCCCTGCTCGCAGGCGGCGATGCCGAGCGCGATGAGCAGATGGGTCTTGCCGGTGCCCGAGTCGCCGAGGAGCACGAGCGGTTCGCCGGCATCGAGCCAGGCACAGCTGGCCAGTGTCGACAGCGTGGCGGCGTCGATGGTCGTGGCGGCGGAGAAGTCGAAGTCCGCCAGGCGCTTGATGCGCGGGAACCGGGCTTCGGTGACCCGGCGCTGGCGGCGTCGTTCGGACCTTTCGTCGACCTCGGCCGAGAGCACCTCGGCCAGGAACCCCAGATAAGACAGCTGCGAGCGCTGGGCGATCTCCGCCAGCCGCGCCGCGTCGGCGCGGACCACCGGCAGACGCAGCTCCTTTGTGGCTGCCACGATGGCGGCTGCTGCCGCTGTCTCGGACATCTTGGCCATCTATGCCTCCAACAGGTCGTCGTAGTGGGAGATGACCGGCGCCGGTCGTTCGAAGCGCACGAGGTCGGTCCCGATGGGCACCGCCGGTGTCGGTCGTTCCCCCATGGCCTTTCTCGCTTCGATGATCGCCACCTGCGGGTCGACGCTGGACACCGACAGCGCCCGACGCATGCCGGTGGCCAGGGCGTCGGTCGGCAGCACCCGGTGCGCCAGCAACACCTCGACGATGGCCTTGGTGCCCTCGCGGTCGCCGAGGCGGCGCCGTGCTTCGGCGAAGAACGCCTCGTGCTCCGCACCGAAGGCGCCAGCGGCTCGAGCCCGGGCCAGCGCAGTGGCGGCGGGGAATGCGCCTGGTTTGACCTGGAACACCTCCAGGTAGTGGTCCAAGGTGAGGACCTCGGTGCCCTTGGCGCCGGCCCGCTCGTGAGCGGCAACAACAGACGATCCGTCGAGCACCTCGAGGCGATCGGCCCCCAGGCGCACCTCAAGGCGTCGGCCCACATAGCGCACCGGCACCGAGTAGTGCACCTGGCGCACGCAGATGCGGCTCTTCGTGTCGACCCGGCATGTCGTGCTGTTCATGGTGTCGAACGGCTCGGGTGGCAAGATCATGAGCGCGCCCTGTTCGAGATCGAAGTGCTCTCCGACGGTGATCTGCCGCCCGAAGATGCGCCTTGCGTCGTCGGCCGTGTCGCCGGCCGCCACTAGGGCGTTGAGCTCTTCGAAGGAGTCGACCCGGGGGACGGGCACGAGGCGCCGGCGCCGAAATCGCCCCACCTCACCTTCGACGCCACCCTTCTCATGGGCCCCCTCGGGCCCGGGGATGCAGAAGAAGCTGTCGAAGCCGTAGTGGCTTCGCAGCGCCACGAAGCGTTCGGCCTCTTGGCGGTCTCGGCCTTTCAGGATCTTCACCACCGCCGGCTTCAAGTTGTCGTAGCGGATGCGGCCAGGAACCCCGCCGAAATGGTCGAAGCCCCGGACGTGCCCGTCGAGCAGCGCCTCTTGGGACGCGCTCGGGAACACATGGTGAAAGCCCTTGCCCGACGCCGAGAGCCGCATGACGAACATGGCCCCCACCACGAGCACGCCACGCAGGTAGAAGCTCACGTCGCCGAAGTCGATCTCGGCCTCGGCCCCCAGGGGATGGTGCTGGGGGACGGTCACCTCGCGAACGTCTCGTGCCATCTCCCGGCGCCGAGCGCCCACGTAGCGGCGCACCGTCGACTCGGCCACATCGGCGTTGTGCTCCTCCACCAGGCGCTCCCAGACCCGCCGGGCCGTGTGGCGCTGCTTCCTCGGGGCCTCGACGTCGTCAGCCAGCCAGCGGTCGATCACCACCTTCCACGGCCCGAGCACCGGCGACATGCGGGACGGTGCCACCTTCCGCGGCGGCGGCAGCGCCGAGGCCAGCGCCTGTCTGACCGTTCGGCGGTGCGTGTGGAAGCGCCGCGCCAGCTCGTGGATCGACAGCTTCTCGCGCTGGTGCGCCTTCCTGATCTGCTCGAACAGCTCCACCCGTGACCTTCGTGCCATGCCCCACGGTCCGGGCTGGCGGACGCCAGGTGGTGGACCCCTGGGACGGCCCCATGTGGGGCCAAATCAGGTGATCAAAACGGTCCCAGGTGGGGCCAAATCAGAAGATCACACCCACATCGTGGACGCGGCGGCCACCCCGGGCTGATGACAGGTATCGAAGAGGCAGTTATCGGCCACCTAGTAGTGGCATCAGGTTCCAAGCTCAAGGACCT
>DMNK01000003.1:0-2522 GCA_003453695.1 Acidimicrobiaceae bacterium
ACCGAGCGCAAGCTCCGCCATCAGGTCCAGGAGGACCTGGCCCGGGTCCCCGAGGAGCGCCTCGGCGATGTGGTCATCGCCTACGAGCCCATCTGGGCCATCGGCACGGGATGCACGGCCAGTGCCGAGGACGCCCAGTCGGCGTGTGCCCACGTCCGCTCGGTCATCTCGGGTCTGAGCGACGCCGAGGCGGCCGATGCGGTACGCATTCAATACGGAGGCTCGGTCCGCCCCGACAACACCCCCGAGCTGATGGCCCAGCCCGACGTGGACGGACTGCTGGTCGGTGGAGCGAGCCTCGAGGCGGCGTCGTTCGCCGCCATCGTGCGGGGCACCGGAGGCGAAGCGGCAGGCTGAGGCCGCTTTGCTAGCGTTGGTCGTTCCGCCGGGCCCCTGGAGGAGCCAGCTGTGCTGACCATCGCCATCATCGTGTTGCACATCCTCGTGTGCTCGGCGCTGATCTTCCTCATCCTGCTCCACTCCGGTAAGGGAGGCGGGCTCTCCGACATGTTCGGTGGCGCCGTCGGCCAGGCGGCCGCCGGCTCCACGGCCGTGGAGAAGAACCTCGACCGCATCACGATCACCGTGGCGCTCCTGTTCGGGTTCACCACGCTGATCTTGGCCTTACGCCTGTAGTGCCCTTCCGCGCCATGGGGCGCGCCCTGGTCCTCGCTCTGGTGCTGGGCGGGTGCACGGCGACCGCCGCGCCGGGCACGTCGGAACACGGGTCGACGCCGACCACCGGGCACAGCGCGCCGCTCGTCTCGGTGGACGGCGGCAGCGCAACCATCGCCGTCGACGCCGTGCCCACGACGCTGAACGACCACACCGTGGCCGGCGCCACAGCGACGACCCAAGCCGTGTGCAGCCTGGTGTGGGGTCAGGTGTTTCAGGTCGGCCCGGGGACCGTGCCGACGCTCGCCACCGATGTCATCGAGAGCGCCGAAGTGGTGAGCGTCAACCCGCAGACCGTGGTGTATCAGGTCAATCCCAAGGCCACGTGGTCCGACGGCACCCCGGTCGGGTCCCAGGACTTCGTCTTCTCATGGCTCTCCCAGAACGGCTCCGGCAAGGACGTGGACGGAAGCGCCGACTCAGTGGCCTCCAATGCGGGTTACGAGGACATCAGCTCCGTCGTCGGCTCGAACAACGGCAAGACCGTGACCGTCGTCTTCCAGACGCCGTACTCGGACTGGGCGTCATTGTTCGACGACTTGCTCCCGGCCCACGTCGCCGAGAAGGTCGGCTGGAACCACGGCTTCGACCACTTCGATCCGGCCACCCTCGTCTCCGCGGGCCCGTGGATGGTGAGCGCCTGGACTCCGGGTCAGCGGATGGTGCTCGCCCGGAACCCCCACTGGTGGGGAACGCTGCCCCATCTGGCCCAGCTCGTGCTGCAGGCCATGCCGGGAGCTCCCGCCGTCGCCGACGCGCTGCGGGCCGGTCAGGTCCAGGTGGCGGCCCCCGCCGCCTTCGGGCCGACCTTCGAGTCGGCGATCTCGTCGGCCGCCGCGGTGGAGAGCACGGTGCAGTTGGGGACCACGATGCTGGCCCTCGACTTCAACGTGCGAGGCGCCCCCTACGACAACCAGTCGATCCGCCAGGGCATCGCCCATCTCGTCGACCGTGCCACCTTGGTCACCCGTCTGGTGCAGCCCACCGACCCCCAGGCGTGGGAGGACAACGACCATCTCTTCGCCAACAGCGAGCCGTGGTACGCCGACGACGCCGCCGGCTACACGCAACCCGACCTGCAGGCCGGGGCCCAGGCGCTGGCGGACGGCGGGGTGGTCGCCAACGCCGAAGGCACCTGGACGTGGCATGGCTCCCCGCTCGTCCTCGACCTGGTGTGGGCCTCCGACGACCCATGGTCTGCAGCCGTCGGCCCGGCCCTGGCCTCCCAGTTGACGAGTGCCGGCTTCGACGTGACCGCCAACCCCACGTCGTCCGCCAATCTCCAGGGATCGGTGCTCCCGGCCGGCGCCTTCAACCTCGCCGTCGTCCCCGTGTCGACGGGTGCCTATCCGACTCTGCTCGCTCCGGCCTTCGCGAGCGCGCCCGGCGTGGCACGGGGCGCGGTGAACAACTGGACAGGGTTCGACGATCCCAGGATCGACGCCCTCTTCACCCAGGCGGCCCAGCAGCTCGGGGCAGCCCAGGACCGACAGCTCTACCAGCAGGTCGACGGGGCACTGTGGACGGCGATGCCTTCCCTGCCTCTGTTCGCGGAACCGGCGGTCATGGCCTGGTCTGCGTCGCTGTCAGGCCTCCGCAACGACCCGGGAGGGCTGGGGGCGCTCTGGAGTGTCGCCAAGTGGGCGTATCTCATGCCCTCGGGGAGCAGATAGAGGACGAGGAAGCGCTCCTCAGCCATCTAGGTCGTGAAGGCCCCGCGGTAGAGTCGCGGGGCGGTCGCGTTAACGGGTCGCACCCGTCGGAGTGGCGGAATAGGCAGACGCGCCAGCTTGAGGGGCTGGTGCCCGCAAGGGCGTAGGGGTTCAAGTCCCCTCTCCGACACGCTC
>DMNK01000003.1:2773-17328 GCA_003453695.1 Acidimicrobiaceae bacterium
CAGGGTGAGAAAGCGAACAGCAGCGCTGGCGACCGTCACTCGCGGGCGGCGGACACCAGCTCGGAACGCTGACAAAGGCCGGGTTCTCCTTCACCAAGTCGTAACGTCCGACCTATTGCCTTCTGCCCCTCCGAGGCGTTCAATGACCAAGCGTCCCGAGCGGCTGCTGGGCAGGGGGGTCGAGAGGCCCCATCACCCGAAGGTCGCTCGGGGCGTTTCGCGTCGGTCCAATCGTCCACCCCATGCTCCTTGGGATCGCCTCGGGCGTAGCCTTGTTGGTGGAGGACCGACCGAAGGGGTCGAAGATGAAGGAAACCGGCGAGATAGAGCTGTCCTTCGAGGAGGACGCCAGCCACACCGAGGCGCGCGCTTCGGTGAACATTAGAGGAGCGACATTCAGCGGCTTCGGGCGAGCGAGGCGTAACCCTGGCGACGCCAACCTGCCGATCATCGGTGAGGAGCTGGCTGCTGCGAGGGCGCTCTCGGACCTGGCCCACAGGCTGGTCGATGCCGCCGCCGAGGCGATCAGCGACCGAGAGGGCGAGCCCGTCCACCTGCGAGGTTGACCGAAGGAACTTGGAGCGGCGACCTGCCCCTCGCTCCAGACGCGCGCGGTTGATTGCAGCGCCTTGTCGCCACTGACTGGTGGGAGCGTGCCTCTGGAGGTCGGATGGCCAACCTGAGACGGAAGGTGCTGGTGTGGTCAGCCGCAGGAGCTGTCGTGGCCCTCGGCGGTGGCATCGGTGCCTGGGCCATGACAAGCTCGTCCGCTTCCAAATCGTCGCCTCCGGGCGCAGCGTCAAGCGTCTCCTCAGGAGCGAACAGCGGTAGTGGCCCGGTTGGTTCCACCGGTAGAGGTTCTTCGACCACGACCAGCTCGGCCCACGGAATCCCACCCACCGGCACCGGAGTCGCACCGCCAGCGTCCTCGACACCATCGGTGCCTTCGAGCACACCCCCACCACCCACGACCATCACCTCTGCGCCAGCAGGGACCCTCGTGCTCACCCAGTCGCAAGCCGGGCAGTCGTTCCTCATCGCAATCGGACAGCTCGTGCAGGTCATGCTTCCTGGCACCGGCCAGCAGTACCACGGCTTCACGACGCCCCAGAGCGACGACACTGCTGTTGTGGTGCCCGACGGGAATCCCTGTAGCGCGCCCTCAGGCGACTTCTGTACGGAGTTCATCGGCAAGTCGTCGGGGGATGCCCGGTTGACCTCCACATCGGATCCCGCATGCCGCCAGGCCGTGCCGCAATGTGAGGTGGCGAGTCAAGCGTGGTGGGTGAACCTCACCTTCAAGTGAGCAGCAACTGAGGCTGTTGACGCCTAGGGTCGAGTCCGCAAAGATCAACACCAGAGACTTCATGAGGGGAGCAGGCCGTGGGCGAGTACATCCAGATCGTCGAGTATGAGTCGGGCGACATCGATGAAGTCATCCGAACAGCGAACAGCGTGCCGGTGCCCGACGGCGTACCTAAGCCAATCTCCGTGATCGTTGTGCGTGACCGGGACCGTCCAGGGACTTTTGCAACGATCCTTCGGTTCAAGTCATACGAAGACGCCATGCGCCACTCCGAAAGTGATGCCACCCATGAGCGCATCGCCAAGCTCGGCCCCCTCATGAAGGGCGAGACCCGTTTTTACAATCTGGACATCCTTAACGAGACAAATCCGTAGCCTCGTGTCGAGCCCGCGGCAGCGTCCCCCGTCCGCCCGGTGACACACCGTGCATCGATGCTCGGGCATCCCCCGATCATGGGTAGTGCAACCTTGGCGATCTCGAGCGGTCGGGCTGCGACCTCAGCAAGCACCTGACGTCGATTCGGCGTGACTCGCGCCGACTTCGACTGGCCTGAACCTGGTCCCCCCGACCCGGGGGCAGACTCGGCACGTGGCGTGTCTAGACTGCGTCCGGGCGTAGCTCGTCTTGCGGCTCTGGGAAACCCAAAATCACCGCAAAGGAGGACGCTGTCATGCAAGCCATCGTCGTTCGAGACCGCGATGCAGGCGTCGCCGGACTCTCTTTGACTGAGATGCCCTATCCCAACGGGGGCGAAAACGACGTCATCGTTCGGGTCCACAGCGCGGGATTCATCTCCACCGAGCTGGGATGGACGGGAACCTGGGTCGATCGCGCCGGGCGCGACCGGACGCCGAGCATCCCGGGCCACGATCTGTCCGGTGTCGTGGCTGAGTTGGGGCCAGGAACGACCGGGCTCACCGTCGGCCAGCGGGTGTTCGGGCTGACCGACTGGTTCCGCAACGGCACGCTGGCCGAGTACACAGCGGTGGAGGCCCGTAACCTCGCTCCGCTGCCAGCCGATGTCGATCACGTCACGGCCGCCGCTCTGCCAATCTCGGGACTGACCTCATGGCAGGCGCTCTTCGACCACGCTCACCTCCGGCCCGGGCAGAGCGTCTTGATACACGGCGCCGCCGGGGGTGTCGCTTCGATCGCCGTGCAGCTCGCTCACGAGGTGGGAGCCGTCGTGATCGGCACCGGCCGGACCGCGGACCGCGACACGGTCCTGAGCTTGGGAGCGCACGTCTTCTTGGACCTCGAGACCGACAAGCTCGAAGACGCCGGCGAGGTTGACGTGGTATTCGACGTGATCGGCGGAGAGATCCTCGACCGCTCCGCGGCGCTGGTGCGTGCCGGCGGCACGCTCGTCACCATCGTCGAGAAGCCCACGGTCAAGCCGATGAACGGCCGTGCGATCTTCTTCGTCGTCGAATCCGACCGCATCCAGCTGGCGGAGCTCGCCCAGCGGCTGAGGGATGGACGGGTCAAGCCGATCGTGGGGGCGGTGCGGCCGCTGGCCGAGTCACCCGACGCCTTCGCGCCCAGCCGGCGGACGCCCGGTAAGACGATCATCCGCATCTCCGAAGGCGGATAGTTGGTGTGCCGGTGATCCGGCGTTCTGGATCACTTTCAGCCGACGAGCGCCGGCCATGCTCACCTCCAGGTGGTCAGGAGATAGTCACCAGCGAATGTTCAGGTACTCCATGGTCTTCAGGACGGCCTCTTCACGCTCCGACAGTCCTGTGAACTCGACGCCGATACGGGTTCTGCCCGCCTTCCCAGGGCCGAGGTTCCTCACCACGCCAGCAAGGCGCAAATGGATGGAGGCGCTGTCGCCCATGTCGACTTCGACTTGGATGGACTGACCTATCGGCGCCGGATGAACCTCGTCGACCGATTCGAGACCGACGCCAAGATTGGAGAGGTCGAGGACGATGCACTCTCGCCAACCAGAGGACTGGTCATCGTCGATGAGGTACTTTCCGGGCCACTGTTCGGTCGCCGCCCGTGGCGCTCGCCGTCTGAGGTTGCCTGTCACCGCCGTCGCCTCCTATCCGAGGACTGGGTCGTCCAGCGCGGGTTCGGCAAGATCACTAGGCGCCTTGAACGATGTGAATACGGTTGAGGGGTTGTTTCGAAACCGCTCGACGAGAATGTGTACGGATCTAGACGAAGTATCACGGGTTCCCCGGCACCCCGCCGCTTTTGGGATGAAAGACGCAATGTCGTGAGTAACGTGCGGAGCGGTGTGGGCCTGGTCTGGGAGCCCGTGATGGGCTGCGATCGCGTTGCACGCGTCCGTTCAGCGTACGAACGGTTCAACTGCAAAGACATCGACGGCCTCCTCGCCTTGATGACGGGCGATGTCGCCTGGCCGGACATCGCAGAGGGCGAGGAACGGCACGGAAGAGACGCCCTTCGCCGCTACCTGACAGATGTCCTGGCCTTCACCACGCCGTTGGCCACGCTGGGCGATGTCTTCGAGGTCGGTGACGCGGTGGTCGCGCTGGCCTATCACGAGGCCTACGGTGACGACGGCAGGTTGCTCGGACCGCCTCGTCCGGTGTCCGAGCGGTTCACCTTCCGCGGTGAGCTCATCGACAGGGTTGAGCTGACGAGCCCGGACCAGGTCTCCGATGCGGTGCGGGCGCGACTGCCTCAGGGGCACACCCGGGGCGGCCCTGCCACGTAGGTCCCTCCGTGGCCACCCCAGGGCATCTGTCGGAGCAAGACGGTGGCCGCCTGATCGTTACCTTGGCGGGGGATGGGCACCCCCGAACACCCACAGAGGGTCCCGAGCGGCCCACAGTCACGACCCCTCCAGGAGTCCTCAAGGGCAGAACGCTCGGGACCACCACCATCGTGGACACGACGCCCGAGAGGGGACCAGGGACCTTGGTCCACTGCTGGATGTGATCACCCGGTACGGACCACCCCTCATCAGGCGCCGAGCACCGTGCGTGACTTCTGGTGGGAGTCGCAACGACCCGCGCCTCATGAATGCCCGCTGACCAGGGTAAGTAGCCGGCATGGGACGCCTGAGGGCTCTGCTGCGCAAACTCGACGAGTACCAGAGGGCCCACAGGTGGCTGGCTTGGCCCTTGGCGGTCAACAAGAAATACGGCGACGACCAGGCAGGGAACCAGGCTGCGCTCATCACTTATTACGCGTTCTTCTCCCTCTTCCCCCTGCTCCTGGTGGCGGTGACGGTGCTCGGCCTCCTTCTCGCCCACAATCCCAGCCTCCAGCACCGCGTGCTCAGCTCGGCCCTCAAGGACTTTCCGGTATTGGGAACGCAGCTGCGCGAGAACATTCACTCCCTGAACCGCACCGGCGTCGGCCTGGGCCTGGGGCTGGTCGGCACCTTCTACGGCGCCAGAGGCGTGGCGTCCGCTGCCCAGAACGCCTTCAACCACGTGTGGAACGTCCCCAAGGCCGAGCGCCCCGGCTTCCCCCAGAACACGCTGCGGAGCTTCGGCCTCATCATCGTCGGTGGAGGCGGCATCATCCTCACGACCGCTCTCTCCGGTTTCGGATCGGGGTCGGCGACGCCCGGTATCCGCATCGTGGCGTTCGTCGTGGCACTTGCGCTCAATGTGCTCGTCTTCTGGGCGTGCTTCCGGCTCGCCATCGCCAAAACCGTGTCAGGCCGCGACTTCCGACTGGCGGCGGTGATAGCCGCCGTCGTCTGGCAGGTTCTCCAAGGGTTCGGCACCTTCCTCGTCAGCCACGAACTCAAGAACGCCTCGGAGGTGTACGGCACCTTCGCCTTCATCATCGGGCTCCTGTGGTGGATCTATT
Organism: Acidimicrobiaceae bacterium; assembly: GCA_003453695.1. Classification (GTDB taxonomy): domain Bacteria; phylum Actinomycetota; class Acidimicrobiia; order Acidimicrobiales; family UBA8190; genus UBA8190. Next base: position 7,881 of record DMNK01000003.1, read on the forward strand.
TCCAGACGCAATTCACGCTGTACGCGCTCGAGGTCGACGTCGTGCGGGCCAGGCGCCTGGTCCCGAGGAGCTTGGTGCAACCTCCGCTCACGACAGGCGATGAGCGGGCCTTCCGGCTCTATGTAGGCGAAGAGCGACGTCGGCGGGCGACGGAGGTCGAGGTGAGGCTCAACGAACCGGTGGATACCCCGCCGTCATCGGACGGGGACCGCACCCGAACACGACAGGCGGGGCAAATGCCGCACCTGGAGCGGCTTCCCGATGAGGGGGCTGCGAGCTGACGGTCGGCTTGCACTTCTGAGGCGGCACCCGCAATCCTTCGCATCCGCAGCGGTTCTCCGATTGAGTGACGGACGGCGGAAGGATACGGAAGGCGATGGCGGATCTCGCAGCGCGGCGGCGGGTCGGACGGATCACCTCTTGGAGCAGGCCTGGCAGCCCGAATCCGGCGTTGCGCATCGGCAGGCGCACGCGTTGGGGCACGTTGGCAGTGGTCTTGGCGGTGGCCGGCACCATCTCGGCCCCTGTCGCCTTCGGCGCCCTCCGGACGAGCGACGGCGCCCCGCCGGTTGCCGCCACCACCACAGGCCATGTCCCGGCCTCGGCGCCGGGCGCTCCGGACGCTGCCACCCATCAGGTCCCGTCCGTGCTGTCGGGACTGTCGCTGGCCACGTTGCTCCACACCGCTCCGCCCAACCACACCATGACGATCGGTGTCGTGGTGCAACGACCCAACCCGCAGGCTGTCAACCAGATCTACACGGAGATCTACGACGCCTCGAGCCCCCTGTATCACCAGTTCCTCACTCCTGCACAGTTCGACCAGCGCTTCGGGCTGCCGTCAGCAGAGATCGCCGCTGTCGGACACTGGCTGAGCGGGGGTGGGCTCACCGTGGACAGCATCTCGGGTGACGGCACGTACTTCACCGCCTCCGGCACCGTGGCCCAGCTCGACCGGCTCTTCGCCGTGAACATCGGGACCTACCGCTTCGACGGCGGCACCTTCCTGGCCAACGACGTGGCGCCCTCCGTGCCGCGCAACTTGCCGGTCGACGACGTCCTCGGGCTCGACACCGTGCAATCGTTCAGACCGGCATCGCTCACCGGCGCCGTGTCCAACACGTCAGCCGTCCCGCAGGGCGCGCCCCATCAGGGCCCGCAGGCCGGGACGCAGCAGACTCTCACCCCCCAGGACCTGTGGGGCATCTACAACGACCCGGGAGCGGCCGCACTGACCGTGTCCGACAGCAAGGCACCGAGCGGCACCACCAGCGACCCAGGCGCTGTCTCGAGCAGCAAGTACGACCTCGGTCAGGGACAGACGGCCGGGATCTTCGGCGAGGGCGAGACCTCGAGCCCCATCGCCCAGATGCGTTTGTTCGAAGAGGCGATGGGGCTGCCCAAGGTCCCGGTGCGCACCGTGTACACCGAGGGCCATCCGGCATCGGCCTACGGTGACAACGCCGGGGCGATCGAGTGGTACCTCGACTCCCAAGCCATCACCGGCATGGCGCCGGACCTGTCCCAGCTGGACTTCTACTTCTCGAAGACGCTGTACGACTACGACGTGTTCCAGTCGTTCAGCTACTGGGTGAACGACCCCGGCGGGCCCCGGCAGATGAACGCCAGCTTCGGCGAGTGCGAGGCCAACCCGAGCGACCCGGTCACCAACCCACTGGCCGAGGTGCCGTACGGCACCGAGTACGGCGACCAGCTCCAGCTCGCCGGGGAACCCATGCTGGAGCAGGCCACCATCGAAGGCCGCACCCTGTTCAGCTCGTCGGGCGACACCGGCTCGGGCTGTCCGGAAGTCGTCGTCCCGGTGGGAGGCGCCGGCAACGGCGTGGCTGTCCAGCCCGTTCCCGACGTCAGCTATCCGTGCACCAGCAACTACGTCGTGTGCGTGGGCGGCACGGTCGTATCGGTGAACGGCGCCAGCTACCCGCAGTCGGGCCAGCGCACCGCCGAGACGTCGTGGACCTTCGGCGGAGGCGGCTCGAGCTTCTATCTCGGAGAGCCCGCCTTCCAAAAGCCGGTGGCGAACGTCGACATGGCGTGCGTGTCGACCCCCCAGGGCGATCTCTACCCGCCAGGATCGGGGCCGACGTGCCGCGGCGCGCCCGACGTGTCGGACATGTCGGGCAACGTGACCGGGGATCAGTACTTCATCTACATCGACGGCAAGCCCTCCGGCGAGGGCGGCACCAGCCTGTCCAGCCCGCTCATGGTGGGACAGTGGGCCCGGGTGCAGGCCGCCGCCTCGTCGAGGACCCAGTCCCGGGGCGGCCTCGGGTTCGCCGCGCCGGTGATCTACGGCCAGGCATCGAGCGCCGACACCTGCAGCTCTTCAACCACCGCCAGCGCCGCCCAGACGGCGGCGTGCACGAGCACGCCCTACGCCCGGGACTTCACCGACGTGACCGAATCCGAGTACGGGGCCGGCAACGGGGTCTACCAGCCCGGGGCAGGGTGGGACTACGCCAGCGGCTGGGGAGCGTTGAACGTGGCCGACTTCATCGCCGACGTGGACTGCTCGGCGGAGCCCGACGGCTGCGCCAAGAAGCCGGCCGGGGCTGCCTACTCGCTCGGCGACTGGACCCTGGCCAAGGGCCCGGGGGAGATCCACCCCAACGCCCCGTACGGCGGCGCCGAGAGAAGCGCTGCCACGGTGACCACGGCAACCTTGTACGGCCCACAGGGCTGGTCGACCGACCCGGTCGACGCCAGCGCCGTGGTCCCCGGCCCGAACCAGGCGCCGGGAGGGCCTCCGGTGCCCATCCCCGGCGACAACACCACCACCAACTACGACCCGTCCCTGGACATCACCGGGGCGTCGCTGACGGCGAACACGAAGACGGTCACCGTCACCATCTCCGGGCCCTATCTCGGGGCCCTGCCGCCGCCCACCGCCGGCGCCGGCGGCAACAGCTACTTCGTGACCTGGCTGTACCAGGGCACCGTCTACTACGCCCGAGCCAACGAGTCGGCGCTCACCGGGGCGTGGAGCTACACCTCCGGCAACACCGTCGGCGGTGCCTACAACGACACGGCCACGACGGCAGCGACGGGCAGTCTCGACCAGACGGGAGGAGGCAGCACCCTCACCGTCGTGGTGCCGGCGTCAGAGGTCGGCTCCCCGCCGTCGGGGGCGGTGCTCAGCGACCCTCAGGCCTTCTCGGTCCTCGACGCCGGGACACCGGCGGCGTTCTTGGAGCTCACGACCGACAGCGCCGACGATTTGGTGCCGGCCTCGCAAGCAGCGAACTCGGGGCAGAGCGGCGACTGCACCGCCCCGGCGGGACGGACGCTGAAGGGCACCACCGACTCGTCGCCCTGGTCGACGAGCCACCAAGGTGAACAGGTGCTCCTGTGCAGCCTGGCGGAGTCCCAGGGGGTCGCCGTCCAGGTCCAGAGCGCACCGGCCCCGGCCTCGGCGGGCAACCCCACCGGGTCCCCAGGCACGTCGATCGGACCACTCAACCTCCCTGCCATCTCGGGTCCGGGCGGATTGTCGCTTCCCAGCGCACCGCTCCCCCTGGGGATCTTGGGAAGCCCGCCGGCGGCGGGCACGATCTCCAAGTCGAAGCTCTAGACACACCGTCCTGTACCAGCCCGAAGGCCCCCAGGCTGGGCCTTTCGGCCCTAGCTGCGCAATCCAGGTTGCGGGACCATCGATCCACGGGGGGGCGTTCTAAGGACGGCCCGTGGGCGGACCAGCGCCCGAGCCTTGGGACGGGGCTCGGAGCAGGCAGGCGACGACGTACGGAAACGGGACGGCCCGGAGCAGCGCGCCAGCGGTTCGGCCCGATTTGTTGCGGCACCGCGTCGTCAAGGCGCTCCCGCGCAGCGGGGTCGTCGTGCTCACCGCCGTCGCCTTCGTGGTCCTGCACGAGAGGGGGCTCCTCGGCTCCACCCCCTTGACGATCGTCCTGCCGATCTTGCTGGTCGGTGGGCTGGCAACCGAGGCCACCTTTCAGCACGCCCGGCACCGGGGAGGGTACGGCCCGCTCATCGTGGTGCCCTTGGCAGTCGTGACGCTCGTCACCTACGCCATCGGGTGGGGACCGGCGCTGAGCATCGGTTACCTCTTTCCTCTGGGAGAGGCCTACAAGCTCGAGCGTCCGCCGCCCTTTGGTCTGTCGGTGACGGCGATCCTCGTGGGCCTCGGCCTGGGCGAGCTCTCCGTCTCGGTCGGAATCGTGCGGAGCCACATCCCCGCCGGGGACGGGCACGCCCTGGCTGCGCTCGCCGGGCTCGGCCTCGCCTTCGTCCTCCAGATGCTGGCGAGCACCAGCGCCGAACGACGGGCCGCCGTGGGAGCCCTGGCCGCACGAGAATCGAGCTTCCGTCAGCTCTTCGAGCAGAACCCCCATCCCATGTGGGTGTACGACGAGCGCGACCTGGCCATCCTGGCCGTCAACGACGCGGCGGTGCGGGCCTATGGATACAGCCACGACCAGTGGCTCGGGATGCGGATCACCGACATCCGTCCGGAGGACGACGTCGCCTCGCTCGAAGAGAACCTTCGATCACCGAGAGACGAGTACGAGGACAGCGGAGTGTGGCGACACAGGCGTGCCGACGGGTCGCTGATCGAGGCCCAGGTGACCTCGCATCGCACCGAGTACCTCGGCTCGGCGGGTGTCATGGTCATGGCCATCGACGTGACGGAGCGCAATCGCCTCCAACGGCACCTCGCCTATCAGACCGTCCACGACGATCTCACCGGACTGGCCAACCGGAGACAGCTCAGCACCAGGATCGCCGAGCAGCTGGCCGAGAGCCGGGCCGCCGGCAAGGCCCTGGTGCTCGTGTCCTTGGACATCGACCGGTTCCAAGAGCTCAACGCCGCTCTCGGCCACGACGCCGGCGACCGGCTCCTCCAGCGGGTCGCCGAAGATCTGTCCACGCTTGCTCCCGGATCCCTGGTCGCCCGGGTGGGGAGCGACGAGTTCTCGGTGCTGTTCTCGAGCAACTGGGAATCGGCCGAGGTCGAGGCGCGATCGCTCGTCGACGCCGCCCTGTCTCTTTTGAACACGCCCCTTCACATCGGCGAGGCCATGCTGGCCGTCGAGGCCAGCGCCGGGATCGCCATCGGGCCGGCGACGGGCTCGTCCACACCCATGATGGCGGCGGTCCAGGAAGCCCTGATCCGCGCCAAGAAGTCCGTGGCCCGGGTGGAGGTGAACGATCTCCGCTCCGCGCCACTGCGCAAGCCTTCCCTGGCGGTCATCGGCGAGCTCCGTCACGCCATCGAGCGCGGCGACCTCCGCCTCCACTATCAGCCCAAGATGGCCTTGCAAACGGGCCAGGTCGTCGGGTTCGAGGCCCTGGTGCGGTGGCAGCACCCCCAGCGCGGCCTGGTGTCGCCCGACGAGTTCGTCCCTCTGGCCGAGCAAACCGGGCTCGTGCGGCCACTTGCCGCCTTCGTGGTCGAGCAAGCCGCCCATCAGCTCGCCTACTGGCGGGAGATGGGTTTCGACTTGTTCCTGAGCGTGAACCTCGCCGCCGCCAATCTCACCGATCCCGACCTTCCCGACGTTGTGGTGAGCGCCCTGCACGATCACGAATGCCCGGCCGACCGCCTCACCCTGGAGATCACCGAGAGCACGGTCATGGCCGAGACCGAGAGGGTCAATGCGGTGGTCCGGCAACTGAGCGATGCCGGGCTCGAGCTCTCCATCGACGACTTCGGCACGGCCAACTCGTCGCTGGCGCGTCTGCGGGCCCTGCCCCTGTCTGAGATCAAGCTGGACAAATCCTTCGTCAGTGGGGTGGACCGGCAATGGGAGGACGCCATCATCGTCCGCTCCTCGATCAACCTGGCTCACGACCTGGGGCTGCGGGTCGTTGCCGAAGGGGTGGAGTCAGCCGCCGTCGCCGACGTGCTCCGAGGCTGGGGGTGCGAGCTCGCGCAGGGCTACTGGTTCAGCCGCCCCATGGACGCATTCGTCGCCACACGGTGGCTCATGTCGAAAGAGGTCGTCACCGGCCTACGGAGCCGCCACCTCGGGGAGCAACCCCCGCCGCTGCGCGCCTGCGGTGAGCCCTGAGCCTGGCTGTTGCCGGCAGCAATGACCGGGCTGGGGACGGGCGGGCTCGAAAATTCCCCGAACCGCTCCTAGGTGCCGGTCTGCCGTCCGGAGACCTTCCTGAGGGCGCCACAGAGCGGTGGATGTTCGTCGGCTGGCTCGCCGCGCCGCTCCTCGTCGTCGCATCCCGAGGGCAGCTGGTGCCCATCGTCGACCGGCTCGACATCTCGTACGTCGATTCCACGGCCGTGAAGATCCTGGCCCAACTGCCGACCGAAGCGCGTTACCTGCTCGTCCCGGTGGCGGCGGCCACTGTCTTTCTGACCGTGCGATGGCTCAGGACGGAGTTCCGCACGGAGCGGACGGTCAACCCCGGCAAGCACCTCTATGTCGCGTCCACCGCCACCCTGTTTCGTCGCTGCGCTCTTCGACCCCATCGCCGCGGTGGTCGGGTTCGTCGGCTCTCACTCCCTCGAGTACTTCTTCATCGTCGACCGCTCGGTGTCGTCCGAGTCTCGACAGCCCGGACCACTGGGGAACCTCGTTCGCCTTCCCCACGGCCGAACCATCTTCTGGGGCTCTTACGCGCTGAGCGTGACGGCGTTGTTCCTCCTTCTCTATCGCCTGGCTTCACCCCGGCTGCTGGTCGTGTGCGTCCTGGTCATCGGCGCCCTGCACTTCTTCTACGACTCCTTCGTCTGGAAACTGCGCAAACCCGAGGTGGCGGCTTCGCTCGCCAGGTCGCCGGCTCGGGCCTCTGTCCCGGCATAGACCTGGCACGGGCCTGAACCACGGCCCTCACGCCGGGTGGGGAGGCGTCGGTTCGCAGCCAATGGCTACGATGCACGTGTAGCCGCAGGTCGGGGAGGCTCTGCGGCTGTGACGGCGGGCCGGCGGAGGCCCGGCGAGAGAGGCGGCAGTGGCGGATCGGCACACGGGCAGACGGCTCGGCCTGGCGGCCGTCGGGGCGTTTCTCGCCACGGGGGCAGTGGTCGGTGTGCCAGTGGGCGCCCAACCGCCCGCCCGAGACGCAGTCACGCTTCCTCAGTGCGCCGAGCAGGCCGCCCAGACGAACGGCCCCGATACCACCGACGTCAACGCCCAGGCCGGAAACGGGCGCGTCACCGTAGGCCTCGATGCCGCCGGGAACATCACTGTCTTCCGCTATCCGAACCCCAGTTACTACAACCAGGTGAAGTACTTCACCACCGGCCCCGACGCCTCGACCGGCGTTCCCGGTGGCGAGCTCCCCAATGAAGGGAGCTTCGCCGGCCTGCGCTACACCACGGTTCAGGGGGGCGTGCCGGTCACCACGATGCAGTGGCTCAAGCAGCCCGATCTGGCCGACGCCGGTTGGAGTGTGCACCAGGCATACGCCTCGGATCAGGCCCCCGTGGTGCAGACCACGTATACGTCTCCCACGTCTCCCACCGCCCTGGGACTCACAGTGACGATCGTCGACACCGCCAACGCCGGCCCCTTGGCCGACGCCTCGAAGCCCGCCACCTTCGTCCGGCAGGTCACCGTCGACCTGGCGAGCGGATCTCCCGTCCGTCCCGACAGCGTCCAGCTCGCCTACTACGAGCATTTCGACGCTTTCGCCAGCCGGTACCGGTATTTCCCCGTCCAGGACTCGTGCTTCCAGCAGCTCGACGACACCCAGGCTGGCGCGTACGTGCCACCCGGTTCGGGAAACGGCGATGCTCTCGTCCAGTCGTGGGCCGGGATAGACCAGGCCAGCGGCCGGCCCAGCTCGGTGGCCTTCGCCTTCGGTTTCGACCGCCCGTCGGCCTCCCACCAGGTGGGGGAGGACGGCCACGATCCACTGGCGCCTCCGCTGGCCGCCGTAGACCCCACCCTCCGCGACGGCTACGACGAGATGACCAGCGCTCCCCACGAGCTCTCTGGATCGGGGGCAGCGGCCGGGCAGGTGACCGGCACGTTGACCACCCCCCTCGACCTGAGGCACGGGTCGGACAGCCTCCGGGTCATCGTCGGTGCCGGTGCCAGCCCGGGCGACGCCCTCGGCGCACTACAGGTCGAGCGGGGTACGTCGTCCGGGAAGGAGCTGGATGGCGTGGCGACCTACTGGTCGGACTGGCTGAAGAGGGCGCCCGAGCCGGCGCCCCCGACCAGCCCCGAGGCGGCCCGTATCGTCTCGGTGGCAGAGCGCTCGCTCATCACCATGCGCCTCGCCGTCGACCCCGACACCGGTGCCATAGTCGCCTCCGCCGACACCCAAGGGCCGTACGGGGAGGACTGGGTACGCGACGGGTCGTTCATCGACGCCGCCTTGGACGAAGCCGGATACCACAAGCTCGCCGAGAACCACGCCCTGTTCGAAGCGGCGGCGCAGACGAGCGCCACCAACCCCGATCTCCTGAGGGCGCCCGGCAATTGGCCCATGAACGTCTACGGCGACGGCATCCCCGGGGGGCCCATCCCCTACGAGATCGACGAGACGGGCTTCGGCGCATGGGCGCTCTACGAGCACTCCGTGTACATGTCAGGCGGCGCCGCCACGAACTACCTCCTCCAGGTGTTCCCGGCCATCGCCCGGGCCGCCGACTGGCTCACGACGTGCAAGGACCCCGTCGACGGCCTCCAGTGCTACGCCAACGAGGACGACAACCTCACACCAACCCAGACCTTGCACGGGGCCGGGCCCGACCTGCTCGGCCTCACCTCGGCGGTGCGGGCCGCCGAGGCACTGTCGGCAGCCGAGCCCACCAACCCGTTGGCCATCACGTGGCAGACCGACGCCTCGTTGTGGGCGGCCCGGGCCAGCCAGCTGCAGTCGGCGATCGAGGCCCTCTACAACGCCGACGGCCTAGGGGACGGGCTGTTCGCCGAGAGCTCTCCCAAGGAGACCGCTTTCGGCATCCCGGGGGAGCCGTCGCCGGTTCCGACGGCAAACCAGACCTATGCCGACGGCGGGTGGCTACTGTGGCCGGTGCAGCTGCTCTCTCCGTCCGACCCGAGGCAGCGAGCCGAGCTGCAGAACGAGGCGGCGGCCGTGTTGTCCACGGCCATGAGCTCTCTGAGAAACTCGACCCAGGGCTACACGGGATCCTATGAGGCCAAAGGGCTCCTCGGGGTGTGCAACTCGCTGCCCGGCCTGCCCACCTCGACGGCCGGGGCCGACCGCGCCACCATCCAGGAAGCCGTGGCCATGCTGGCCGCCAGCTCGACTCCAGGTCAGCGCGGCTTCACCACGGACACCGGCCTGTTCGCCGAGGCCTGGAAGAACTACAGCACGCCAGCCGGAACGAAGGTGGTCCCACTCAACGACGAACCGCACGTGTGGGAGCACGCCCTGTACTACATGACGGCGCTGTGCGCCTTCCCGCCGACGTCATGACGGGCCGGATGCGCACCCTTCCCCGAATCGCCGGGATCTCGATGGCGGGGGCGCT
>DMNK01000003.1:17467-21814 GCA_003453695.1 Acidimicrobiaceae bacterium
TTTCCCTCGCGCTGACAGCCGGCGACCCGCCGCCAGGTTCTGCGCCGCGGCCGGTATCGGACACGATCGGTACCGCCTGTCCCGCCGACCCGGCACTCGCCGTCAACGCCTGCGGGAAGATCACCGCGCCTGGAGATCCGGGCGGGTTCCTCCGTGACGGCTTCGGACGAGACGTGATCATGCACGGGGTCAACGCCGTGTACAAGACGTACCCCTTCGATTTCAACCCGGTTGCCGGATCCTCGAACTCCCTCACGCCCAGCGACGCCGCCGAGATGGCCAGCCTGGGCTTCGACGTCGTGCGGCTCGGGATCGTCTGGGAGGGGCTGGAGCCGGGGTCCACGGAGGACTACGCCGAGCCGGCGACAGCTGCTGACGACAACAGCAAGGCCATCTGTACCGAAGGACTGGTGAACGGCGCCGGCACCGCCGGTCCCGGCGGGAGCGACAGCCAGTACAACCAGTCCACGCTGCAGGCGTACGTCACCGCGGTGAGGGCGACGGTGGACCTGCTGGCGAGCTACGGCATCTACTCCCTGGTCGACATGCACCAGGACGTGTACAACGCCCACTTCGCCGGGGAGGGCGCACCGGACTGGGCGGTGTGCACGAACGGGCTGCCCCCGACCAACACCGGCAACTGGTCGGCGAACTACTTCACGCCGGCGGTTGGCGTCGCCTTCGACCACTTCTGGGACAACGACGTGGTAGGGGGGCTCCAGCAGAACTACGACGCCGTGTGGCACCAGGTGGCGTCCGCCCTGGCCGGCGACCCCGGGGTCGTCGGTTACGACGTGTTCAACGAGCCCTTCTCGTCCGAGATCGGCACGGTGGCCGGGAACGCCGCCTTCGACGCCAAGCTGGAGTGCTTCTACACCGGGACCTCGACGCCCGGTGAGCAGGCCCAGACGCATGCACCCCTGCTGTGCCCGCCCACCGACCCGGCCGTCGGCGCCATCCCGAGCATCGAGAGCGGCGATCCCAACCACCTCGTCTTCTACGAGCCGGACGTGGGGAACGACTTCGGCGACGCCAACTACATCGGGCCCATGCCCTACCCCAACCTGGTGCTGGGCTTCCACGACTACTGCCTGGCCAGCGCCGGACAGGCCTATTTCGACTTCTATGGCTCCCCGGCATGCTCGGGGCCCGAGCAGACGGTGATGCAGCAGGAAAGCGCGGCACGCGCCTCAGCGGCCACGAGGTACCAGCCCGGGGGGCCGGCCTGGTTCATGAGCGAGTTCGGGGCGGGGGAGGACACCACCGACCTGACCCGAGTGGCCGGCCTGGCCAACGCCAACCTGCTGGGTTGGACCTACTGGCAGTGGAAGCAGTACGAGGACCCCACCGGTGGGAGCACCGAGGCGTTGCTGCGCAGCGACGGCAGCGTCGACCCGGTCAAGGCCGCCGTCATCGTCCAGCCGTACGCCCAGGCCGTGGCGGGCACCCCGACGTCCATGAGCTACGACCCGTCGACGCACCACTACTCCCTCACCTTCATCCCCGATCCCACCGTCGCCGCCCCCACGGTGGTGTTCGTGCCCGTGAATTCCTTCTACGACGTCTACCGGTCCGGCTATTGCGCCACCGTCTCCGGGGGGACATCGACCACCGCCGGCGACAAGGTGCTGATCGCGGCGGACCCCACGGCCCGTGCCGTCACGGTGACGATCACCCCCGGGACCTGTCTCGGATGAGGATGGGACCGCTCCGGGTCTCCTGGGCGCTCGGGGCCGCCGCCGGGATGGCGGCGCTCCTGGTGGCCCCCGCCACGCCGGTGGCCATGACCGCCTCGTCGACACCGGTGGGCCCGGTCACGGTGCAGGTGGGCACCACGCACCCGGGCCCCGTTGTGAACGAGGGGCTCATCGGCACCAACCAGCCGGTGACGGGTGCCGGGGAGACAGCGGCCGCAGGTGCCATGTCGGCCTTGGGTGTGGGCTGGGCCCGCACCGACATGTCGCTCGACGCCGCCTACGACTGCGCCACCGGCGGGTGGGACCCCACGGCGCTCGACCAACGGGTCGCCTCCGACCGGGCGATGGGAGGGCAGCCCGAGCTGATCGTGGACTACAGCCCGCCGTGCATGACCACGCTGGGCCGCACGCTGGAACCACCGGACGCCGGCAACTACGGACCCTGGTCCGGCCTGGTCGAGGAGGCCGCCTACCACGAGATCACCACGCAAGGCGTCCGGCTCTTCGAGGTCTGGAACGAGCCCGACGGCACCTTCTGGTACGGGACCCTGGCCGACTACTTGTCCACCTACCGGGCCACGGTGCTCGCCATCGACAGGGCAGCTCGGGCCGCCGGGGTGGACGACGTCCTCGTCGGCGGCCCGGCCCTGCTCTTTCCCGACCCCGCCTGGCTAGGCCCCTTCCTCACCTACGTCACGGCCAACCAGCTCCCCCTGGGGTTCGTGTCATGGCACTACTACGGCGACTACCCCGGTCTCGGGCCCTTCGCCGAAGGCGCCGCCACCGTGCCGCCCGAGCTCCCAGCGGTGGGCCCGTACTGGTACAACCCCATGACCCGTGCGCAGACCTACGGGTACCAGGTGCAGTTCGTGCAGCAGCTGCTCGCCGGCTATCCCGCACTGCACCCCTTGACCGTCATCGACGAATGGAACCTCGACGCCGGATACGACGTCCGATCGGACACGGCCTACGACGCCGCCTTCGCCGCTGCCGTGCTCGATTCCGTGCAAGCAGCCGGGCTGAACCGCATGGCGTTCTTCCGGGTGGCCGACGACCAACCCGGGACCCTCGGCAATTGGGGCATGCTCTTCGCAAACGACACACCGAAACCGGTGTACTCGACCTTCCTCTTCTGGCACGAGATGGCCGGGCGGCTCCTTCCGGCCTCTCTGTCACCCGATCAGACGGGGGCAGACCCGCTGGGCCGGGTGGGGGCGGTGGCCTCGCTGGCGTCCGACGGCACCATCCGGGTGCTGCTCTACGACTACGCCCCGTATGACCCGACCGGGGCGTACGGCACCACCGATCCCAATCCCTACGACCACCCGGTCACCGTCACGCTCGGAGGTCTGACCCCGGGCGTGCACTCCTACTCCCTGGCGGTCGTGGACGGCACTGGCACGAAGACGACCTCAGGCACCACCACCGGGACCGTGTCCACCGGGTTGTCCGGGGAGTCCGTGGCCTTGCTGACCGTGTCCTGAGGCGCGGCCCGGTCGGGTTGGTTCAGCTCGCCGTGGGCCGGCGCGCCACCGCGGCCACCACCAGCCCACCCAGGAGCAGCACCGCGCCCACCACCACGGCGACGAGGCCCTTCTTGGTGTGCTTGATGTTCGCCCCCGCAGCCCGCAACGAGGTGTGGCTGGGAAAGAACGACGGCAGGGAATGGGCCGGCTGCGTGAAGTAGATGATGCCGCCGGCGACACACACGAGGCCGACCACGATGAGGATGACTGCGATGACCGTCTTCATGGCGGGTCAGGCTAGTGCGGCGTCACCAACATGCGCCGCCCAACGGCGCCGGCGCAGTGCGTTGTCGGCACCCGTCACCTGGTCGTCGGACACCACGGGTTGACCGGCACCGTCCGGGCACCTGATGCGTTGAAGCACGGGTTGGGGTCCGTGGTGAGCTCCGTCGCCGACGACGGGTTCTCGATGGGCGGCACGGGCTGGCCGTTCCACGTTCCGACCGTCGCCCCGGGCAGGGCGTGCATCTCGACCCTCGTCTGACGAGGGTACTTGGCGGTCGGCGGGCACAGAGTGCTCCCCTGGACGGGGCCGACGAGCGAGATCGATCCCGAGTCGCATGCCACCTCGTCGGCGAACAGGGCGTTGGCGTCGGGAGGCACGGTCATGCCCGTGCAGGCGGGATAGAGGAGCTGGGCCAGGGGCGGGGAGGTCGTGAGTCCGTTCTCGTCCTGGTTGAAGTGGAAGCAGTCTGTGGGTCCCGGCTCGAAGTTCACGGCGCCGATGTCCCCGTTGGTGGGATTGCCGAAGGAGCCGTTGTTGGCGTAGGTGTTGTCGATGATGGCGTCACCGAACTCGTCGAAGATGCACGTGCCGTCGGGGGTCATGGTCCCGCCCGTGCACGGCGGCCCGCTGTCCGGGTAGGGCACGAGGATCGTCCCCCAGGCCCCGTTGTTCGCGAACACGTTGTCCTTCACGGTGTCGTTGCGAGCGCCCGACAGCGACATCCCGGTCCCCACCGGCCCGGCAGCCGCCGATCCCGCTGTGGGCACGTTGGGGTCGTTGTTGTCGTGCACGTAGTTGTCGTAGAAGACCCAGCACGTGGTCACGCCCGGGACGGGAGGTGAGACGCCTGGCGGGCAGGCGCCGTTCTGGGGGGGAGGGTTGTCGCCGTTCTGGCTGT
>DMNK01000023.1:0-3078 GCA_003453695.1 Acidimicrobiaceae bacterium
GCATTTCAGGGCGGTCGTGGGCGAGCCTGGGATGATTGGTCCGATGAGGCATGGAAAGCCACTGTTTTGGCCGTTTACGGCGATCATTCCGTTGCTACTAACCGCTTGCTCCAACCCTGCCCCTTCCAGCACACAGAAATCGCTTACTTCATACCTGGTTACGACGAACGAACTTGGGAGCGGATGGTCGGAAGTACAACCTGTTCGGAATCTCCACAATGTCGATCCGTTTACCGAAGTCGGGCAATGTGCATCCACTCCCGACCGAGGAGAGGCTGTCTTATCTAGTTACCAATCAAGGGTGCCCAAAGGCGTGTTCCAAGAGGTCATCATTCGGATTCGGAGCGCATCCCACGTCCTGATGCTGGTAAGACAGGCATTTGCTTCAGGCTGTCTAGAGCGGGCCGAGCGCCAAGTATTTGTCGCAAATGGCGGCGCAAATCCGACCTTCGATTACTCTGCCGCTCCCAAGGTGGGCACCCTCAATCAGTTGGACCTAAAGACCCCTTACGGACAAGCCTTTATGTACCAGTACTACTTTCAGACTGGCGACCTATTCGTACTTGTGTCTGATGTGACTGCCGGTACTTTCGATCTAGGCCCGATCAAGAAGGCGGCAGATCGGCTCTCCTAGCCGATCGGGATGTGCCGGGATGCGCTATCTGGCCATCCATGCTGGTGCTCGGTAACCCTCTTGCGCAGGACGATTCGGCCAGGCCTGAACCTCGACTGGCAAACTCGCCAACGGCGGAGTGATTCGCCAACGACTTCGGGTTACGGGGTTTCCTAGCTCTTCTTTGTGCCGAATCGAGCCTCGGCGGCCCCGGCGGACAGCCCGAGCGCCGCACCGATGTCTTGCCAGGTTGCACCTGCCCCTATGGCTTCGTGAACTGCCCGACTGAGGATGTACTCCTGGTTCTTTGCGGTCGCTGCTAAGTCAGCAAGTCGTTGGCGCAAGGCCGACTCGTCCCCCACAGGAATCAGTCTCCGAGCATTCCGGTCTGTGGGTCAAGAGCGGCCCCGACAACCAGCACACACCGCAGGAGCGGATGGTCGGGGGGCCTTTCCACCCGCCCGTCGTCTATGGGGGCGGTCAGCAGCCGCTGGAACGGGAGCGTATTCCCGAGACACACAGGGTCGTCCCTCTCGTGGTCTTAGGGTCGGGAGGACCCAACCAGGACTCACGTACCGTGCTCGCCAGCCGATGAAGCGTGGTCGGCACGGATGATTAGCTCCAGCAGTGGACCAAGGTCCCTGGTGTGCTCCTGAGCGTCGTGCCCACTGTGGTGATGGTCTCGAGCGTTCTTCCCTTGAAGACTCCTGGAGGGTCGTATCGGGGGGTCGCTCGGGACCCTCTGTGGGTGTTTTGGGGTGCCCATCCCCCACTTCGGTAACGGTCAGCCGAACGGGGTCTTGCTCACGACCATGGGTGGTGCTGACAGAGTTTCGGCTTCCCCCAGGCGCTCGGGGGTCGCCGACCCCGTCTCGTGATAGTTCGCCTAGCCCGCTAGACGCTCGAACGGACCTCACGACAAGCATGAGCCAAATCGTCTCTCTGTTGTTCAAGGTCCGAAACCGTCCTGCCGAGGCTCGCCTGGGACGACTGTGTCATAGCGCTCTAGGGAGGCGATGGCGGTGACAGGCAATCTCCGGCGACGAGCACCACGTGCAAACGCAGAGCGGTGGCCCGGCAAGTACATGCTCGAGGAGGATGAGTCCTCTAGGTGGCAAAAGTGCGTCGTGCTCGACGTCTCCAATCTGGGCATCGGTCTCGAACTTCTCGGCGAGGCCCATCCGGTGCTCATCGGTCGAACCATCCACGTGGAAGTCGACCTGGGCGACACCAACTCCATCAGCTTGCGCCTCAGGGGCGTGGTGAGGAACCTTGGGCCTGGGCGACATGGTGGTATCCGTGTCGGGGTCGAGTTCACCGAGCTGTCGGAGCGGGAGCAGGCGGTGCTCAAGACGATGGAGTACTTGAATATCCGCTGGTAGCTGCACCGCCCTCAATCCCTCTCAGGCTTCGGCCAACCCGTGGAGCCCTCCCGGCGAGGTTGGGACCTTCGTCCCTATCTAACCCAGGCCGAGGCGGTGTTTGCTGGCCCTGTATTCCACTCTCGGCGGGGGGCGCGAGTTTTGAAGTGGTCGAGTCGAATCGGGCGGGCGCTCGCATCCTGGTCGTGGACGACGACGAGGCGGTGCGGGAGTCCACCGCCGACGTCCTCACGGCTGCTGGCTACACCGTGACTTCCTCGGCCGACGCCGACAACGCCGTCGCCCAACTGCGGGCTGGGGATGTGGACTTGCTCATCCTCGACCTCGGGCTCGGAGCGCAAAGGGGCCGTGTACCGAGCCACATGGGACTTGACCTCCTCGACCAGGTGCCAGAGCTGCCGCCGGTCATCCTCGTATCGGGCTCCGGCCTACCGCCCGGGGAGGACCCCCGAGTTGGGGCGTTCTTCCCGAAGCCCGTCGCCCCGAGACGCCTGCTTGAAGAGGTCCAGCGCTTGCTAGGTGAGTGAAGGCCGTCGGGAAGTTTTGGGCGACGCCTCTATGGCAGCGTGGCGAGTTGCTTGTAGCTCACGCCCAGCCCAGCTCCTCCAGCCGGGGATCGCTGATACCGAAGTGGTGGGCGACCTCGTGGATGACCGTCTTGCGGACCTGGGCAATGACCTCGGCTTCGTTCGAACACACGCTACAAATCTCGTTTTGGTAGAGCGTGATGCGGTCGGGCATGACCCCTGCGTAGCTCTCGGGACCTCGCTGGGTGAGCGGTATGCCCTCGTAGAGCCCGAACAACCTGCCCCGGGGGGAGTGGTCCTCGACGACCACGGCGACGTTCTCCATAGCCTTGCCGAGGTCAGGTGGGAGAGAGTCGAGGGCATCGCCTACGAGCTGCTCGAAATGCTCACGGGTGACCACGAACACCGTCTCGGTCCTGCTAGGTACTCGTCAACCGTCCGACAACGGTGGTGGTTAGTTGTTCAGCCATCGAAGTATCAAATGGGCTGACCGTTGCGCCAAAGCTCATAATCACCAACGCTCGGCCCTCTTGAATGAAGACTAAGGCGTCGTAAG
>DMNK01000023.1:3288-18748 GCA_003453695.1 Acidimicrobiaceae bacterium
GTGTCGAAAGAGCTGGGCCGTCTGGAGATAGCCAACGATGGTCTTGGGCGACCGATTCCGGGCACGCAGGCTCAGCTCGTAACCATTCAGGAAGTCGGAGATGTCGTTGGTGACGGTGGGTGAGATCGTTGACGTCATGGCAGCGTCGCTCATCCAGGAAACTATCTGCTGAGTGAGCGCTGTCCTGAGCCAATCTGAGAAAACCGCAGCTAGTGGGCGCTGAGGGACTCGAACCCCCGACCTGCTGGTTGTAAGCCAGCTGCTCTAACCAACTGAGCTAAACGCCCAGGGTTGCAGAGCTTAGGGCGTGGCCGTCGAAGGGATGATCTGGGTAGACAGCAAGCTACCTGCTGTCGTCTGCACGGTTCCCGACGTCGGGATGTACGAGTAGTAGACGGTGATGGACCCTGGGCCGCTGTTGCCGGTGGCTGATACCGAGGCGTTGGCGGGACAGGAGTTGCCGCCTCCTCCGCCGCCACCCCCGCCACTGCCGAGCAGCAGCGAATATCCACCGGCGACGCCTCCGCCACCACCGGCGGTGCAGCCGGCACCGCCGCCACCGCCACCACCGGCGCCGTTGCCGGCGGTGCCGATCCCTACCAAGCCCGTGACCGTGGTGCTGACTCCACCGCCACCGCCCGCCCCCGGATTGCCCCCGTTCCCTGCGGTCCCAGCGACGCCCGTGATGCTCCCATTGCCGCCAATTCCTCCAGGGCTCCCGTTGCCGTTGGCCTTGCCGCCGCCACCGCCACCGCCGCCGGCTACCACCAGAACAGTGCCTCCGCCGCTGGCCGTGCACGGCGAGGAGAGACACAGGGCGGTCGACCCACCGCCTTCACCACCGGCGCAGTTGGGCGAGTTGCACCCGCCCTGGTTACCCTGGCCGCCACTCGAGTATCCCGTGCCCACAGTTCCCGAAGAACCGGAGCTGCTGGCCGCCGTGGCCAGAGTGCCCACCAAGGTCACGTAGGACGTCGGGTTCGACGTGCAGTCCGTGAGCGTGGCGCTGGGCGTGGGAACCGTGGCCGTCAGCTCGGCGCCCCCACCGGCGGAGCCGCCGGTGTTGCCACCGGTGCTGCCTCCCCCGCCGTCGGCGACGACGGTCATAGGACCGAGGCAGGCCACCCCGGCCGGCGCCGGCACCGTCGGCGTCCACGGCCCGCTGCTCGTGAAGGTGTAGGCGGCGAACTGCACCTGCGCGGAGAAGAAGGTGATCGAGGCGGTGCCGTTGCCGGAATTGCCAGCGGTGCTGGAGGGCATGACACTGCCGGTCGGAATCAGGTACGACGAGCCGGCACCGCCGCCACCTGCCCCGGTCCCGGTGGTGACGAACGCTCCGCCACCGCCGCCACCACCGCCGCCGCTGTAACCGCCGCCACCACCACCGCCCGCTCCGGAGGCGATGCCACCCACGAGGTACCCGGACTCTCCGCCGCCACCACCGCCGCCCAGGCTGCTGTCGGCGCAGCCGCTCGGTGCATGATTGGTGCACTGGTCGGTGCGCTGCCCGGTCCCTCCTGCGCTGGTGGGCGTCCCGCCGGCGCCTCCGTCACACCCAGAGCCATTGAGGAGCCAGCACTGGTCGCCTCCCTCTGCTGCTTCTTCACCTGTCCCGCCGGCGCCGGCACCCGACGGCCCCCCGCCGCCGCCTCCGCCGCCGCCTCCCTCGACGCTCGTACCGCTCCCGGCGGTGCTGTTGTCGATCAACGACGCCGGGCACCCGGTGGTCGTGGTGCAACTGGGCACGGTGGCCGCGCCTCCGGCCCCCCCCGTGGCACCACCGAGAATGCCCAGCCCGAGGTTCAACAGGGCGTCGCCCCCGCCGCCCCCGCCGCCCCCGGCCTCGGCGAGGACGGCACTGCTGGCGCCCCCGCAGGTCGCCTGGGCCGTGGCGGTGCAGATCACCGCCGAGGCGCCCCCGCCGCCGCCGCCGGGCCCGCCCAGCGAGCCCCCGAGGAGGAAGCACGTGATCGGGTTACAGCCGCTGCCGTTCCCCCCCGACGCACTGCCGCTGGTGCTCGAGACGCTGCCGCCGGACACCGACTGGCCCGCGCACCCTCCGATCAGGGTGATGGACGTACTGGGCGTGACGGGGACCTTGGCCGTGAAGCCGGCACCGGCCCCGCCCGACGGCACGTTGGCGTCGAGGCTGGACCCGCCGTTCCCCCCGGCGCCACCCGCCACCGTCACCACCGCGTAGTTCGCCCACGGCGGGACGGGCACCGGCCCCTTGCCGCAGGTTTGGGTGGTCGTCGTGGACACCGAGGGCGGGCCGGTCGTGTTCGACACCGTGATGGTGCCCTTCACCCGCCGGTACACGTAGCGGCCACCGATCCCGGCCCGGCCCGTGGAGTACACCCTGACCGGGTAGATGCCGGCGGCGCTGGGATTGAACGAGCTCGTGTCGACCATGTAGTTGTAGGACTCGACGACGCCGTGGGTATTGCCACTGACCCCACTCGTTATCGGCTCGTTCACCCACTTGCTGGCGCTCGCTGGGATCGTCCGGTCGTTGATCGAAGAAGTGACGGTGTCGTTGACGAAGGCGGGGTTGGCGGAGTCGGCTCCGTTGTGCGTGCAGCTCCCCGATTGGGGAGTGAAGTAGTCATTCGAGCAGTAGGCGATCAGATAGCCAGTCCCCTGGGACTCCAAATGGTCGACGTAGTCCTGCACGCCGGCCTGCGCAGCCGACAGGGCGGCCTGGCCGTAGACGCTCTGCGCCCCGATGGGAGCCTGGTTGGCAGCCTGCAGCTGGAATGCCACCGGTACCGTCACCATCATGGTGACGATCATGGAGACGATTGCCGTTCCGGCCAATCCCGACTCTTCGCGGCGCTCGAAGAGACGAGACCATCGGTCAGCCACGAACCTCATGAGGACCTCCTGCACGTTGCTCATGCCGGCGGGGTGGCGGCGCCGGTGAGCCAGACACCGTCGGTGATTTCAGTGAACTTCTGGGCCGAGAAGATCGGAGAGACGGGGACGTTCAGCGCCTCCGCATCGAAATGGACGCTCTGAATGGCCGACGGAGTCGAGCCGTCTACCTGGTGGGTCCCCGTGCCGTCGTAGAAGGTGAAGAGGTACGGGAAGCCGGGCGTTGCCGTATTTCCAAGGTGCCCCAGAGTCTCGTTGACGGGTGGGGTGATCCCTCCCGTGCCCGATACCGTGGGCAGGTCGCTCTGGCACACCGTTGAACACCGGAAGACCGGCCAGGTGTAGACGACGCTTGCCGAGGCCGTCACGTCGAGGATCTTGAACATGCACTGTCCTGAGGTGGTGCACGTCGCCTTGTCAACGTAGAGCAGATACAGCTGCGGACAAGACGTGTTGAGAGAGCTCTGGTTCGACGACGTGCACGCGTTCCGGTTGAAGGGCGCTGTGCACAGCTCGAGGGCGTAGTCGTAGGCCGATTGCACGGCCCGGGTCGAAGAGATCCCCGTTCCGCTGCACAGCGAAGTGAGCCCCGACTCGGTGTCGGCGTTGGCCGGGGTGATGGCCCCGTTCAGGTACTGCTCGAGCACGACCATCTGCTGTTGCGCCGTCTCGGCACCGGCGCCGGTTGCGGTGCCGCTGGCAACCTGCTTCACGAGCGTGGTGGCGATCCCGTACGTCATGGCGATGACGATGCCGAGCACCATGAGGGCGACCGCCATCTCTGTCAGGGTGAAACCGCCCTCGGCCGTTTCCCTCATAGCGGACAGCTCTCTGACGTGGAGCCCGTGAAGGTGCTCGGGGTCTGCAGGGCCGACGTGATCACGACACCGCGGGTGGCCGATATCACGGCACTCGGGGCCGGAGGCAGGTTGCCTCCCCAGGTGACCATGATCTCGACCCAGAACATGGGCACGCCGGTGCCGCTACTTGCCAGCGTGGAACCGTTAGTGGAGCACCAGCCCCCGTTCTGGAAGATCCACAGCGGCATCCCGCTCACGGTCTGGCAGCCGGTCAGATAGAGGTCGTAGGTGACGTTGACAGTGGTGGCGCTGTAGGCGCTGCCGCATGAGGACGAGGACTGGAAGGTCGGCGCCGACGAAGTTGACGTCCACGTGGCCCGGTCCTGGGCCAGCTGCAGGGATGCCTGGCCCTGGGCGATGGCCTGGCCCCGGCTGTTGCCCACGATCCTGTTCGAGGTGGCCAGGAGCTGGGCCGCCGGAAGCAGGACGATCAGCAGGATGACGCTCGCGATGACCACATCGAGTAGCGCAAAGCCCGTCTCACCACGCCCGAGGCGAGCCCCGGAGATGGTGGCGGCCCCCCGACCGGAACACTCCCCCACACCCAATACATCGACAACCCGTGGTCGGGGTTAAGGACTAATTGCCCTTTTTTGGGACGCTAAGTGCCTTTTTTGCTACAGGACGTGGGTTTTGTGACACGTGTGACTGCTGTGAGCGGTAGTTGAGTGAAGATGCCGGAGGGTGGTCGTCAGGCACGGTCGGCCATCCAGGCGGCGACGAGGTCGGCTACGTCCTCCCTGGCCCCTTCCGGCCACTCCAGGTAGTGGTCCCCGACCACCCACTCGAGGGTCTTGTCCGCCGACCCGAGGGCCTCGTGGACGGACAGGGCGTCCGAGGGGAACACCCCCACGTCGGCCGTGCTCTGCACCACCAGGGCCGGCACCGAGATGCGCGACAGGTGGGGGGCGCCCCGGCACTGGGATCGCCGCAGGCTCCACATGGACAGCCACGTCCGCAGCGTGCAGGTGGAGGCGATGCCGTAGGGGCTCGAGTTGGCCCAGCGGGGGTCGCCGCCGAGACAGCGCCCGGGGCGGCGTTCTGAAGGGTCGAGGTCGGGGTCGAGGAAGCGGAGGTCCGCCCAGGTGCGGTGCACGGTGAAGTTGCGGTCGAAGCTGCCGGCGCCGGTCAACCGCTCGAGCTCGTCCTCGGCCCAGGCCGTGATGCGCTCGTTGCGGTCGGCCTGCGCCCGGCGGTAGCGGGCCACGAAGGGGGCGTCATAGGGCGGGCCGTTGGCGGGGTCGAACATATCGAGGGCGCCATCCTTCGACAGCGGATCGGCCTCGTCGGTGACGGCGGGGTCGAGCCAGTTGGTGAGCACCTCGGGCCGGCCCGGGTGCGCCTGCAGTGAGACGTAGAGGTCGCCCGGCTCCAGATGCTCGAGGGCCGCCGGCAGCGCCATCCCCGGACTGGGCTCGATGGTCGGACCGACCGCCTGGGATTGGTAGGCGGCCATGAGCGAGCCCCCGCCGCAGTTGCCGAGCACCACCACCGTGTCGACCTTGGCCTCCTGGCGCATCCAGGTCACCCCGGCGCCCACGTCCAGCAGGGCGTGCTCGAGGAGGAACCACCCTTCGTTGCTCCGATATCTCGTGTTCCACCCGAGGAAGCCGACGCCCCGCCGGGCCAGGCGCTCGGCCAGGTAGTGCTCGGAGAAGTCGACGGCGTAGTGGCTGGCGATCACCCCCACGGTGGGTCGCTTCTGGGACGGTTCGTACCAGACGCCCTGGCAGGGGTGGAAGCCGGCTCCGTTCACCGTGCCCGAGGCCGACTCGAGGGCCACGAGGTGACGGGTCACGCCGCTCACGGTGCTGCGCCGTTGGTGGGGGTCATCGCCCCACCGGCTCGGGGTTGGTGGGAACCGGCGCCGGCGTCGTCGAGGTCGTGGAGGTGGTGGGTTGCCCGCCGCCCGAGGACACGTCGGCGCACTGCGCTTGGAGGGCCCGCACCAGATCGGATTCGGGCACGCGCGAGCTCTCCGAGAGCGTGACCGAGAAGGCGTCCCACTGGGCGTTCTCCCCGGCGGCGGTGGCGGCCAACGGCATGGCCTCGCGCAGCTGCTCGAGGGCGGCGGCCGAGTCCGATTGGGCGGTCGCCGGAGACGTGGCCGCCGTCGACTCCCCGTACAGCACGAGGGAGCGCTGGACGTGGGTGCACGCCTGGCGGATGAGCCCCAGGGCGTTGCTGTTGGCGCAGCCTTCGATCCCGACGGCAGCCAGCAGCGAGACGGCGGTGACGCCGGCCACCCGGCGCACCGGCGCCGGGCTCACTCGTTGAGCCACCCGGGAGCAGCATCGAGCAGGTGCCGGCTCACGGCCAGACAGCGGTCGAAGACGTCGCATAGCAGCTCCTCGCCGCCGAGCACCCGGGCCAGCGACACCGGGTAGCGGGCCACGATGGACAGCCGGCGCTCGGGAGCGTCGGTGGCCGAGGCGAAGGAGTCGATGGCCGAGACCTCGAGGGGCAGGTCGATGCCGCCCACCCCGGCCAGGTCGATGGCCAGGCGCAGGAGGTCGGGCCCGTTCGGCAGCGGTGGCAGCCCCCAGGTGAAGGTGAGGGGGAAGTGGTACTCGTCGGGGGGCTCCACCTCCTCGGGGAGGTCGATGACGGCGTCCTCGAAGGACAGCAGCGTGCGGGGGTCGACCTCGAGGGCCAGGTGCAGGTCGAGCGGCCCGCCGCAGCCCTCCTCGGGGTGGAGGTCGACCTCCCAGGTCTGGCGCAACGAGTACGTCTCGACGAAGTGCCGCTCGTCGTGCACGTGGAAGCCGTGGTCCACCGAATGGTCCTTCAGATCGGCCACATAGCCCGCCACGTCGATCACGGCCACAGTGCGGTCAGCCTAACGGGCGTGACCCCTCGCTCCCGAAGGCGCTCGGGGCCACCGCTAGGGTCCGAACGTGCGTGACGACCAGCTCCTGCGCCTGTGCCACGAGGTGCCCGACGCCGTGGCGGCGGCCCTTGCCGAGCTCCCCGACTGGCACGGGGGCGGCGAGCGGCCCGGCCAGTACGGCATCGACCTCGTGGCGGACCGCGCCGCGCTGTCGGTGCTCGAGGGCACCGGGCTCGGCGTGCTGTCCGAGGAGAGCGGCGCCCGGGACACGGGCGCCGAGCTCGTGGCCGTGGTCGACCCGGTCGACGGCTCCACCAACGCGTCGCGTGGCCTGCCCTGGTTCGCCAGCAGCATCTGCGTGGTGGACGCGGCGGGGCCGCGCGTGGCCGTCGTCGCCAATCTGGCCACCGGCACCCGGTATCACGCCGTGCGGGGCGAGGGGGCGTGGCGGGGAGAGGCGCGCCTGCACACCAGCGACACCACGGTCATGAAGCGGGCCGTCGTGGGGCTGTCGGGCTATCCCGCCCGTCATCTCGGCTGGGCCCAGTACCGCGCCTTGGGCGCGGCGTCGCTCGAGCTGTGCGCCGTGGCCGAAGGCAGCCTGGACGCCTTCTCGTCGGTGGGTTGGGCGCATCTGGGCCCGTGGGACTACCTGGGCGGGATGCTGCTGTGCACCGAAGCGGGAGGGTGCGCCACCGACCTCGACGGCAACGACCTGGTGTCGCTCGACCATGGCGCCCGGCGGGCGGTGGCGGTGGCGGCCACCGCTGAGCTGCTGGGCGACCTGGAGCGCGCCGTCAAGGCTGCTCGACCGGATCGCACCTGAGCCCGTGGCCAGTCGCCGCCGTCAGCGCCGGCAGGACCAGCCGCGCCGTCCCCGCCTCGCCCACTTCCGGGCCGACGGCGCCCCCAAGACGCGCTTTGCCCGTCGCGAGGACGCCGAGCGCGCCGCCCTGCAGGCCCGCCTCGAGCACGGCACCAACCTTGGGTCCTACCTGTGCGACATGTGCGACGGCTGGCACCTGGGCAGCCGCGACGACGACGCGCTGTGAGCGACCCTCAGAGCTCCGGTGTGAAGCCGGCGGGCAGGGTGATCGACTTCTGCTCGAGGAACAGCTCCAGGCCCTCGGGGCCGAACTCCCGGCCGAGCCCCGACTCCTTGTAGCCCCCGAAGGGCGTGGCGAAGTCGATGGGGATGGCGCTGTTCAGCATGTAGGTCCCGGTCCGCACCCGCCGGGCCACGTCGAGCCCGCGGGCGGGGTCCGACGTCCACACCGAGCCGCACAGGCCGTAGCTCGAGTCGTTGGCGATGGCCACCGCCTGCTCGTCGCCTTCGTAGGGGATCACCGACAGCACGGGGCCGAAGATCTCCTCCTGGGCGATGCGCATGGAGTTGTCCACGTCGACGAAGAGGGTGGGCTCCACGTAGTAGCCCTTGTCCAAGCCGGACGGCCGGCCCCCGCCCAACGCCACCTTGGCGCCCTCCTCCTGGCCCAGCTTGATGTATCCCTCGACACGGTCGCGCTGACGAGCGGCCACGAGCGGGCCCACCTCGACCTCGGGGTCGAGCGGGTCGCCCACCTTCATGGCGCCCATGCGCTCGGCCATGGCGTCGACGACCTCCTGGTAGCGGTGGCGCGGCGCCAGGATGCGCGTCTGGGCGATGCACGCCTCACCGTTGTTCATGATGGCGTTGGGAAGCAGCATGGGAAGCGTCTCTTCGAGGTTGGCGTCGTCGAGGATGACCGCCGCCGACTTGCCGCCCAGCTCGAGGCTGAAGCGCTTCAATTGCTCGCCGCAGATGGCGCCGATCTTCTTTCCCGCTGCGGTGGACCCCGTGAAGGACACCTTGTCGACGCCGGGGTGGCGCACCAGGTGCTCGCCGACCTCCCGGCCGGCGGGCACGACACTGAGCACGCCGGGGGGAAGACCCGCCTTCTCGAACAGCTCGGCCAGCCGCAGCGCGTCGAGCGGCGTCTCCGGCGCCGGCTTGAACACCACGGCGCACCCGGCCACCAGGGCGGGTGCCAGCTTGGCGGCGGCGATGAAGAGCGGCACGTTCCACGGCGCGATGGCCGCCACCACACCCACCGGCTCGTTGCGCACGAGCACCTGGCCCATGAGCCCCGCCCGCACCTCGTCGAAGGCGTAGCTCGAGCCCAGGCCGGCGTAGTAGTCGAACACCATGGACGGTGCCAGGACCTGGCCCATGGTCCCCCACGCCACCGGCGAGCCCATCTCGGTCGAGATCAGCTCGGCGAGCGACGTCATGTCGGCCTGGATGGCCTGCGACACCTTGGTGAGCACGGCGGCGCGCTCGGCGGGGGAGGTGCGGGGCCACGGCCCGTCCTCGAAGGCCCGGCGGGCCGCCTCGACGGCCCGGTCCATGTCGGCCTCGGTGGCGTCGGGCACCCTGCCGACGGGCTCCTCCGTGGCGGGGCTGACGACGTCGACGGTGCCCGTGCCGGCCGGAGCCACCCACTCGCCACCGATGAAGAACCGGTCGTAGACCTTCACGTCCCCCTCCTCAGATTGAAACCTGTTCTCTTCTCGCATGCTACCGACCCCGGGGCGAAGCGGGACAACCGGGCACCGGCGGGCGGGGCGGAGAGGCGATCCCTCAGGTCGGCGGGGTCGTGGTGATCTGCGAAGGGAGCGGGACGTGGAGGACGGGAGCGTGGTCGACCTGGGTCACCCCCAGGGCGATGGTGATGCGCTCGCCGGCGTTGGAGAGGTCGACCTCCTCCACCCCCACGAACTCGCCGTGGATCGTGGCCAGGTACGAGCGCGTCCCCGGCGGCACCGACGTCCCGAGCAGGCGGAGCAGGAGCAGCGCCTCCTGTCCCGGCACGAAGGTGTACACCGAGGAGACGTGGGCCGTGCTGTGGACGCTGACGTTGGTGGCGCCGGCCAGCGACGTGAGCGGATAGAGGATCTCACTGACGGCGATCTGCCCCGCCGAGGTCCCCTTGGTCGTACCCGAGGCGGGCGGCCCGAGGTCGAACCACTTTCCGCTGCCGCTTCGCTCGTAGCGACGGTTCCCCACCACGAGCACCGTCCCCGACCTGCCTCCGGCGGTGACGGTCTCCTCCACCCGGTCCGGGGCGTTGTACACGATCACCGCCCGCTCCTGGTTGGTGGCGGAGGAGGAGCTCGTGGAGCCGGCGCTCTCTACGTCGACGAGGACGAAGCTGGCGGCGTTCTTGGTGTTGTTCGCCGCCGTGCGTAGCTGCAATTGGGCGTTGGGCGGCGCCGTGTCGAGCGAGTAGACGATGGCGCCGAGGGACAGCAGGGTGAGCACCCCCAGCATCATGTGCGGCGCCGCTCGGTTCTCGATCTGCATGGCCAGCAGTATGGTGCGCCGGGGCGCCGGCGGTCAGGTCCGAGCCTGTGCTCAGGAGGGGGGCGCCTGACGGGGCACCTGGCGCTGGGCCAGGCGCTCGGTGATCCAGGCCACGCTGTTGGGCCTCGCCATCGCCTCTTCCCAGCCCTGCAGGACGTCCTCCATGGCGGAACGCCCGGGCACCCAGCCGGCGATGGCGACCGTGATCTCGTCCACGGGGACGTCGGAGCGGTACATGTCGCCGAAGAGGTCCTCGGTCATGGGCACGCCCGGCTCGCTCATCACGTACAGCTCGCCGGTGTCGGCCACCCACGACAGCTCGTAGCGGGCCCCGGCGGCGTCGTGCCACTCCGTGCCCAGCTCGATCTCCTCGGAGCGTCGGCGGCGCTCGTCCTGGGCGTAGAACTCCTCGATGTTCATCGGTCTCTCCCGCCCTGTCCTGGCCGGCGATAGCCGGGCCGACGCGCTCGGCGAGAGCCTATGGGGCGTCGCCGGCCCCACGGTGACGGTCCACAACCACCAGGTCCCGGCGGTGGTGAGCGGCGCGTCGGGCGCGGCGACCGGTGCCGCGCCGTACCTCCGACCACAACCGCCGGGCGGTGCGCGCCTCAGCGGCGGAGACGGGCTCGCCGGAGTAGAGCGCCCGCGACGCCAGGTGGGCGAGGTCGCCATAGCAACGCCAACCCCGATCCGTGCCGCGCCCGAGCCGTTCGGCGTGCTGCAACATGGTCTCGGCCGGTTCCCGGCCGGCGCCCCGCCTTCCCAGCGTCCGCGTCGCCAGGTGCCAGCGCGCCACGACCTGTTCGGCCGGGGCCATCCTCCGAGCCCGCAAGACGTCCACCGCATCCCGAAGCCGTCCCCGGGAGAAGAAGGCGGCGAGGGCCAAGGCGATGGCCACCGTCACCCACAGCGCCACGCCCTGCCAGGACACCGGTCGAGCGGGGCGGGTGGAGGGGCCCGGGCTCGACGCCACCCCGACGGGCACGGGCGGGGACACCGCCCCGACGGGCCCGGCGAGGTGCTTGAGCGGGAACTCGGACGAAGGGTTCCGTCCGGGCGCCGCCGGGGCGGCCGGGCCCGGCGCCTGGCCGTACACGACGCCGGCGGCCGTGACGGCCGAAGCGGTCCCCGGGGTGGGCTCGAAGGAGACCCAGCCCGACCCCGGTCCGAGGTACACCTCGGGCCAGGTGTGGGCGTCGGCCCGGGTGACGGCGAAACGATCCGGGCCCACCCGGGTGCCGGCATCGAAGCCCACAGCCACCCGGGTGGGGAGCCCGACCAGACGCGCCAGCACGGCGTAGGCCCCGGCGAACTGCTGGCAGGCTCCGGCCCGGGTGCCGAAGAGGAAGGTCTCGAGCGATGCCGCGCCACTGTTGTCCGTCGTGAGCGAGTAATGGAAGGCGCCGGCGTCGAAGAACTGGGCCAGCCGCAGCGCCCTCTGCCCGGGATCGGCGATGCCCCCGGCGACGGCGCGGGCCAGCGTCGCCACGGTGGCGGGGACCGAAGGCAGTGCCAGGTACGGCGCCAGCTGACGCGCGCTCGGGCCCGGTGCGCCGGCCCCCGACGGAGCGGGCGGCGCCCCCGACACCACCGTGTACGTCTTGCCCGGATGCACTCCGGCCGGGCTGTAGATGCCGATGCCCCGGAGCATCGTCATGCCCGCCCCCCGCACTCGGACGGCACCGGGTGGGGCTGGCACCAGGGTCCCGGTCAGCTTGGCCACGGTGACCGATGACGTGAAGGTCGTTCTCGTCGAGGGCGCCGGCAACTCGGGAAGGGACGACGCCGGTGCCGGCGTGACACCGTCCGCTGCCAGCAGGGTCGCCGGCTCGGGGTCCCAGACGACGCCGCTGAAGCTCGACAGCGTGGTCACCTGCCAGTAGGTCGGCGTCGAGCTCTGCACCGTGAACAGCACGGTGCCGGGGAGCTGCCCCACGACCGAGCTCAGGTCGTCCACGAGGCTGACCCCGTTGCCGAGGGAACCGGTGAACGCCCCTGCCGCGGCCGGCCCCAGGCCGGGGCGCGAGGAGGGGAAGGCGTCCACGCGGAACCCTGCGAGCGCCGGGCTCACGCCGGCGACCGCCGCCAGGGCGGCGACAACGCTCACGCCGGGCGCGCTCCATCCCGTCCAGTGCAGACGCCGGCCGCGCCACGACGACACCGTTGCCACCGGCGACGACGGCGCCGACAGGTGGTCCACGGCCAGGGCGTAGAGGAGAGCAGTCGCCAGGTAGCCGCCGGCGCCGAGGGCCCGGTCCGTCCCCGAGTTGAGCAAGGTGGTGTAACAGAAGAGCCCGGCACTCGGGACGAGGGCGAACCACAGCCGGGCGCGCCCGGCACGTGGTGGTGCCGCAGGGGCCACGGCCCGGGCGACGACCGCCGCCGCGCCGGCACCGGCGGCGAGGCACAGCACCACACCGGGCGCGGCCTGGAGCGGGGTCGGGCTGTGCACCGTGATGGTGACGGCGATGGAGAGCAGATGCCCGATCCCTCGCAGGGTGGCCGCCGTGGGCAGTCCCCAGGCCGTCGTGCCCGGCTCGAACCACCACGCGCACATCAGTGCGACGACGAGGGCGCCGATCAGGGCCGACACGACTGCGCCCAAGCGGCGCACGACGGCCGCACCCAACTGGCCGGCCACCACGCACAGGACCACCGGGGCGAGCACGCCGGCGGCGCCGGGCGCGTCGGTCAGCCGGCTCAACCCGGCACCGGCCGCACAGGCGGGCAAGAGCAGCGCCAGCTCGAGCAGCAAGCGTCGCTGCGCCGGCGTGGCGACGGTGGCGCTCACGACAGCCGGCCGGGCGCGGCCGGCGGGCGACCCGGGTGCGGCGACGACGACAAGGGGGCGGCGGGGACGAGCGCCAGGGCTCGCAGCAGCACGCTCAGCCCCAACGGACCGGGGACGGCCAGGACGCGCTCACCCTGGGCCGTGTACAGCTCGACCGGCGTCGACGCCGCCAGGGCGGCGGCACCCACGGCGGCCACTTGGGACACCGAGTCCTCGATCGTCCACGGCCTCGTGTCGACCGCCAGGCGCAGCCGGTGCTCGTCGCGCTCGACGAAGTCGCGTGACATCAGCTCGTCGCGGGCCAACGCCGGCCAGTGCAGTCGGGTGAGCCGGTCGCCCGGGTGATAGGGCCGTAACCCTTCGAATTCGTCGCCGCCGCTGGGGCCCTCGTCGGTGGCCAGGTCCGAGCCTCTCCGCAGCGGACGGGGCCGCGCACGTCCTTCGTGACTCGTGGCGCGGGCCCGGGGGTCGGGGAACACCACCACGTGGCAGCTGGGGGTGGTCCCCAGGCGCAAGCGCACCAGCCCGAACGCATCGGTGCACCACAGCTCGAGCGGGCCGAGGCTCCACAACCCTCTCGACCCGGTGGGCACGGGCACCGCCATCGACCACTCGTCGCCCGCGCCCAGAGCAGGCAGGCGCGCCCGCTCTCCGAGGCCGAGGCCGAGTCGGCGGGTGATCCGGCGGTCGCGCCTGGCGGTCCCACGACGACGGGCCCGCTCCGCGCCAGCGCCCAGGGCCGTCCCGGTAGCGGAAAGGCCGGGGTGCGACAGCCGCCAGCGCTCCAGCCCGCCGACCTCGAGGGCGGGAGCGCCGCGGGCGCTCGTCGCCACAGCACGCAGCACCACGGCGGCACGGCCGTCCACATACACGTCGCCGGCGGGACGGCCCCAGTGAAAGGTGAGCGCCCCCCGGCCCTGGCGGAGCTGCCACACCAGGCTCGCCCACCCCCCAACGAAGAGGGCGCCCGCCGCCGACGACAGCATCACGAATTCGGCCACCCCGTAGGCCAGCCCGGCCAGGGCCAGGACGGCCGCCGCCGGCACCAGCACCAACCCGCGCCGGCTCAGCACGACGACCGGCTGCTAGTGGCCGTCGCCCCCGACAGGCACGGGGGTGGTGCTCACGATGTCTCCCACGACGACGGCGGCGCTCACGGTGGCGAGGGGGTGGGCGACGACGCGATGAGCGAGAGCCGGCACGGCGACCTCTTTCACGTCGTCGGGGGTGACATATCCCCGTCCCGCCGCCACCGCCATCGCCGAAGCGGCGCGGAGCACGGCCAACGCCGCCCGGGGCGACGCTCCCACCGAGAGGTCGGGGTGTTCCCTCGTCGCCCTCACCATGTCGAGGACGTAGGCGCGTACCGGGGCGGCAATGTGCACCGTGCGGATCTGTGCCAGGAAGGCGCTCACGAATGCCGGGCCCGTGACGACGGGCAGGTCCTCGGGCGCCGGCCGGTCGTGCAACGAGGCCAGGAGCTCGTCCTCGAGCACGCGATCGGGATACCCGATGTCGAGACGCAGGAGGAAGCGGTCCAACTGGCTGTGGGGAAGCGGGAAGGTGCCGGCCGCGTCGAAGGGGTTCTGGGTGGCGACGACCATGTACGGGCGGGGCAGGAGGTGGCTGGTGCCGTCCACGCTCACCTGTCGCTCCTCCATCGCTTCGAGCAGCGCCGACTGTGCCTTCGGTGAGGCCCGGTTGAGCTCGTCGGCAAGAAGGACGTTGGCGAACACCGGACCGGGCCGGAAAGCCAGCAGCTTCGTGTCGCGATCCACGACCACCGCACCGCTGATGTCGGCGGGGAGCAGGTCGGCCGTGAACTGGACGCGTCCGAACTCGAGGCCGAGGGAGCGGGCCAGGGCGGGCAGGTCGGGCTCGGGGTCGGCGATGGCCTGGCCGATCCAGGAGTTCCGGGCGGGCCGCTGGCGCTGCGCCGCCATGCGCTCCTGGTGGACCACGTCGTTGTAGAAGCAGGCGTTGTTGGCCACCACGATCAGCAGCGGGAGTTCGTAGTGGGCGGCGGTCCAGGCGGCGGTGCCGCCCATCAGGAAGTCGCCGTCGCCGAGGACCGCGACCGGCAGCCTGCCGGTGCCGTCCAGGGCGAGGGCGGCGCCCACGGCCATGCCCGGGCCGGAGCCGATGCCGGCGCCGCCGTCCATCCCCAGGTAGTCCAGCGGATGGCCCGCATCGAGATCGGCGCCGCTCCAGCCGAGCGGAACCCTGACCAGGCAGGCGGGCGAACCCGCGAGCGCCCCGTGCAGCGCGCTCGCCAGGTCGCGCATGGAAATGCCGTCGGTGGCGCCGTCGCCGGCGCCACCCTCGGCAGCTGAGGTGCCAGCGCCCTCCCGGACCGGCCATTCGCTCGGCTTCACCCGCTCGTCGGATTCAACGAGCGCGCGGACCAGCAGGTCAGGGTCGGCGGGTATGGACAGGTCAACGGGCTCGCGCCCGAAAGAATCCAGGGACCAGCCGTTACGCAGCGCCGAGTCCGTCGTGCACGAGATGATCCGCGCCGACGCCGGATGGCCGTGCGCGGCCGCCGCGGAGATGGTTCCGGCCAGGTCGATCCAGCCCAGACTGAGGATCACGTCCGCGCCGCCGATCAGCTCGGCGGCCTCGGCAGGCAGGAAGATGCCAGGCGGAACCGGATGCAGCGGGTGCCCGGTCGGGAAGACCGCGCCGCTTTTGAGGTCGGAAAGCACGAGCGCCCCGTGCCGTTCCGCCAGGGCGACCCGCCGGTCCCAGTCCTGCTCGTCGCG
>DMNK01000099.1:0-120 GCA_003453695.1 Acidimicrobiaceae bacterium
CCTCGACGGCGGCGCCACCGCGGTGCGCCGTTCGGTGGGGCTCCTCGGGCACGCCCCCGCCCTCTACGACGAGCTCACCGTGACCGAGAACGTGCGGTTCGCGCTGCGCGCCTGCGGTGC
>DMNK01000099.1:495-2113 GCA_003453695.1 Acidimicrobiaceae bacterium
GCCGAGGCCCGCCGGCTGCTCGGGGAGCTGCTGGGCGATGCGCTGGCCGCGGGCGCCAGCGCCCTGGTCGCCTCGCACGAGCCCGGGGAGGTCGTGCCACTGGCGGACCGCATCGTCACCATGGCGGGAGGCCGTGCCGTCTCGAGCCGGCGCGGCGCGCGCCGGCGCCGGTCAGCGGGGACGATCCATGTGGCGTGACGCCGTGCTGGTGGCGGGGAAGGACCTGCGCATCGAGCTGCGCTCGCGGGTCGTCGTCAACCAGGTGGCACCCTTCGCCCTGCTCGTGCTCCTGTTGTTCGCCTTCGCCCTGGGACCTGATCGGGGCGCACTGGCGCGTGGCGCCCCCGGGATGTTCTGGCTGGCCGTCCTGTTCGCCGGGGTGCTCGCCGTGCAGCGCAGCGTCGCCGTGGAGGCCGGCGAGGGGACGCGCGACGGGTTGCTGTTGTCGGGCCTCGACCCGGCCGGGGTGTTCCTGGGAAAGGTCGCCGCCGTCGCCGTGGAATTGGTCCTGCTGGAGGCCGTCCTCACCGCCGGGGTGGTCGTCCTGTTCGGTTCGGCCGTGCACTCGCCCTTGGTGCTCGTGGGGGCGTCGCTCCTCGGCACGGCGGGACTGGCCGCCGTCGGCGTGCTGTACGGGTCGTTGTCGGCAGGCCTGCGTGTGCGCGAGACGCTCCTTCCCCTGCTGCTGCTCCCGGTGGCGGCGCCGGTGCTCCTGGCCGGCACACGCGCCTGGCAGCTGGCGCTGGGCACGGCACCGAAGGGCGCCGGCGACCCGTGGATGGGCCTGCTCGTCGTCTTCGCCGCCGTCTATCTGGCCCTCGGCGTCGTCATGTACGGCACCCTGCAGGAGGCGTGGTGAGCGCCGCGCTCTCCTGGGGGCGCCGGCCGGTGGCGGTGGTCCGCGCCGTCGGTGTCGCCGGGGTGGTCGGCACGGCCGTCACGGTCTGGCTCGGGCTGTGGGTCACGCCTCCGGACAAGGTCCAGGGCGACCTGGTCCGCCTCGTCTACCTGCACCCGCCGATCGCCTGGGTGGCGCTGTACCTCGCCTTCGGCACCGCGGCGCTGTCGAGCGTGCTGTGGCTGTGGCCGCGCACCCGCAGCACGTTCTGGGACCGCCTGGCGGTGTCGGCCATGGAGGTCGGCGTGGTCTTCACGGCGCTCACGCTTCTCACCGGCACGCTGTGGGGACGGCCGACGTGGGGGGTGTGGTGGGCGTGGGACGCCCGTCTCACCTCCACGGCGCTCCTGCTCGTGCTGCAGCTCGGCTATCTGGCCCTGCGCCGCGTCCCCACCGACGACGGCGCCCGCGCCAGGCGCTCGGCCATCGTGGCGGTGGTCACCGCCGTCGACGTGCCCATCGTGCACTTCTCGGTCAACTGGTGGCACACCCTGCACCAGGACGCCACCGTGCTCAACGCCGACCTGTCGCCCACCATCCACGGGTCGATGGCGTGGACGCTGCTCCTCGGTTTCGTGTCGGTCACCCTCGTGTTCCTGTGGCTGTTGGTGGAGCGCTACCGCATCGAGGTGCTCTCCCACGCCGCCGCCGAGACGACCTTCACCGCCGCCCTCGCCGAGCGGTGGGCGGAGGGTGGGGGCGATGGCGGCCAGCCGTTGG
>DMNK01000099.1:2311-6003 GCA_003453695.1 Acidimicrobiaceae bacterium
CCCCGCCAGCCGGTGCGGTCGTGACGCCGGCCGGCCCCGGGCCGAAAGCGGCGAGGCCGGGCTCGTGAGCTACATCGCCGCCGGTTACGCGGCGGCGCTCAGCGTGTTGTTCGCCTACGGCGTGGTGTTGACGACCCGGCGTCGCCGGCTCGAGCGCGCCGTGTCGAGCGCGGGGGAGGACAGCGGGGCCCAGACCCGAGCGGCGGCCAGGTGACCGAGGCCGTCACCGGGCCCGCCCCTGGCTCGGACGTCCACTCGCCGCCCGCCGACGGTGCACCTCGCACCGGGCGCGGGCGCCGACGCGTCCGCTATGTCGTCGTCGCCTTGGTGTTCGCCGGGGCGCTGTCGTTCCTCGTGAGCAAGGTGGGCGGGTCCCTCGACTACTTCGACACCGTCGACCAGGCCGTCGCCCACCGAGCCAGCCTGGGCGGCCAGACGCTGCGCCTCGAAGGGCTGGTCGTGCCCGGCACCGTGCAGCGCACGGCCTTGGGCGTCGACTTCGTGGCCGCCGGGACCAAGCACCGCGTGGCCGTCGAGAACACCGGCAACCCGCCGCAGCTCTTCCAGCCCGACGTCCCGGTGGTGGTGGTCGGCCACTTCTCGGGCGACGTCTTCGTCTCCGACCAGATCATCGTCGACCACAGCGCCAACTACATCGAGCAGCATCCCAACCGGGTCAAGGCCCCGAACGGATCGGTGCGGTGAACGCCGCCCTCGGTCACGCCGGCGTGCTCTTGAGCTTGGTGTCCGCCGCCGTGGGCATCGCCGTGCTCGGCACCGGCCTGTCGGGACGGCGCCCCGCCCTCGTGCGAGCGGGGCGGATCTACGGCGTGCTCGTGCTGGTGGGCGCCCTGGTGGCGGTGGCGGCCATGGAGCACGCCTTCGTCACCCACGACTTCTCGCTCGCCTTCGTGGCCGACAACAACAGCCGCTCGACCCCGCTTCTCTACACGGTGACGGGCATGTGGTCGGCGCTGGCCGGCTCCATCCTCCTGTGGGGGGTGATCCTGGCCGGGTACATCGGCACGGTGGTGTGGCGGTTCCGCCACCGCGCCGAGGATCCCCTCGTGGGGTGGGCGCTGCTGGTCACCTACGCGGTGGCGCTGTTCTTCTTCGGGCTCATGGCCGGCCCGTCGGACCCCTTCCAGACGGTGGCCGGGGGAGCGCCTGCCAACGGCCTCGGTCCCAACGTCCTGCTCCAGGACAACCCGCTCGTGGCCATCCACCCGCCACTGCTCTATCTGGGCTTCGTCGGCTTCACCATCCCCTTCGCCTTCGCCCTGGCCTCGCTCGTCACCGGGCGCCTCGACGAGGACTGGCAGCTGGCCACGCGGCGCTGGACCCTCGCAGCCTGGGCCTTCCTCACCATCGGAATCCTCCTCGGGGCCTGGTGGTCCTACCAGGTCCTCGGCTGGGGCGGGTTCTGGGCGTGGGACCCCGTCGAGAACGCCGCCATCCTCCCCTGGCTGTGCGCCACCGCCTACCTGCACTCGGCGCTGGTGCAGGAACGGCGCGGCCTGCTGCGCGTGTGGAACCTGTCACTGGTCACGGCCACCTTCTCCCTCACCATCCTCGGCACCTTCCTCACCCGTTCCGGCGTGGTCGAGTCGGTGCACGCCTTCAGTGAGTCCGACATCGGGCCGCTGCTGCTCGCCTTCTTCGGGGTGGTGCTCGTCGCCGGGGTGGGGCTCATCGCCTGGCGGGGCGACCGCCTGCGGTCCCCGGGCGGGATCGACGCCACGGTGAGCAGAGAGGGCGCCTTCCTGCTCAACAACCTGCTCTTCGCCGCCTTCGCCTTCATCGTGCTCCTCGGCACCGTCTTCCCGCTGCTGTACGAGTCCTTCGCCGGCCAGCAGGTGACGGTGGGTGCGCCGTACTTCGACGCCATGACGCTGCCCATCGCCCTGGCGCTGCTGCTGCTCATGGCCGTGGGTCCCGTGCTGCCGTGGCGCAAGTCGGACGCCACCACCATGGCCAGGCGCCTCGTCGTCCCGGCCTGGGCGGGCACCGCCGTCGTGGCGGGCGCCGTGGCGGCCGGGGTACGGGGCCTCGGGGTGCTGGCCGCCTACGGGCTGGCCGGGTTCGCCTTCAGCGCCAACCTCCGCCAACTGGTGCTGGCCATGGGGGCGGCGCGACGCCACGGCAGCCGGCGCTGGCGCGGGCTGGTGGGCCGGGCCAACGGCGGCATGGTCGTCCATCTCGGGGTCGTGGTGATCGCCGTGGCGCTCGCCTCGGCGGTGTCGTTCGCCCATCGCGCCCAGCTGACGTTGCGACCGGGGACGAGCGCCGTCGTCGACGGCCAGCGCATCACGTACCTGTCGCTGGCCGAGGTGCGGGGCGGGGCCAGCTCCGCCACCCAGGCGCTCGTGCTCGTGAACGGTCACGGGCCGCTGCGCCCCGCCATCAGCCGCTTCGGCGCCGGCACCCAGGCGGTGGGCACGCCGGCCATCGCCTCGTCGCCGCTCCGGGACGTCTACCTGACCATCGACTCGTTGCCCGCCGCCTCGAACGGGGCGGTGGGCATCGGCGTCACCGTGCAGCCGCTGGTGTCCTGGTTGTGGGTGGGTGGCGCCGTGGTGGCGCTCGGGGCGGTGCTGGCCATGGTCCCGGGGCGTCGCCGCCGTCCCACCGACCCCGTCTCGGCCCTGCCGGGCGCCGCCGGGCTGGGTCAGGAGCCTGCCACCGAGCCGGGCACGGCCCCCGGCGACGGCCCCCGAGTGGACGGTCCGGACGGATCGGAGCCGGAGCCGGCGCCCGAAGCACCACGGCCCGCCGTGCCCGTGGCCCCATGAAGGCCCGCTGGATCGCGCTGGCCGTGCTCGTCGTGGCGGCGGGGCTGATCGCCGTCCTCGCCACCCGCCCCCCGGCCGCCGCCACCGAGGTGGACACGCCGCTTCTCGGACACCAGGTGCCTCCGGTTTCGGGCACCACCGTGTCCGGTGGATCGTTCACGCTCTCCGCCCTGCGGGGGCGGTGGGCCGTCGTGAACTTCTTCGCCAGCTGGTGCCAGCCGTGCCAGCAAGAGGAAGCCGACCTGGTCGCCTTCGCCTACCAGCACCGCGGCCCCCAGGACGCCGCCCTGGTCGGTGTGGTGTACGACGACTCGACGTCGAACGCCCGCAGCTTCCTGTCGTCGTCGGGCGCCACCTGGCCCGCCGTCGCCGACCCGGGTGGGACCCTGGCGGTGGACTTCGGGGTGCGGGCGCCACCGGAGACGTTCCTCGTCTCGCCGGCCGGACTGGTCACGGCCCATCTCGACGGGCCCGTCACCACCGCGCAACTCGACTACTGGCTGTCGCGCGGCGCCGAGGCCATGCCGTGACGGCGCCGAGATGGCGGCTGTGGGCGCCCTGGCTCGCCATGGCGTTGGTGCTCAGCGTCGCCCTCGTCCTCGGGGCCTCGCGTCCGGGGCCGGCGCGCACCGTGGCCCAGCGCGCCGCTGTCCTCGACGCCCAGCTCCGCTGTCCCAGCTGTGAGGACGTGTCGGTGGCGGACTCCTCTGCCCCCACGGCCGTCGCCGTGCGGGCCATCGTCAGCCAGCGCCTGCGCGCCGGTGAGAGCGACGGCCAGATCGAGGACTTCCTGGTGAGCCGCTACGGGCCGGACATCTTGTTGCGACCGCCCGACACGGGCGCCACCAGCGCGGTGTGGATCGTGCCCGTGGCGGCGGTGGTGCTCGCCCTCGGCGGGCT
>DMNK01000099.1:6222-6532 GCA_003453695.1 Acidimicrobiaceae bacterium
CGCGCCGGTGCCGGTGGCGGCGGAGGACCGGACGCTCGTCGACCAGGCGCTGGCCCAGCGGGCAGCGGGGGTGCAGACGTGACGCTGCACGCCGGCGCTGTCGGCGCCGAGGAGCGTCGCCGCCTCGAGGTCGAGCGCGACTTCCTCCTGCGCTCCCTCGAGGACCTCGAATCCGAGCGGGCCGCCGGTGACCTGGTCGACGCCGATTACGAGGCGCTGCGCGACGTCTACACGGCGCGGGCGGCGGTGGTTCTGCGCGCCCTGGACGTGGCCGCCCCCCAGCAACGCGTCCTGGCTGACCACGCCGGTC
>DMNK01000072.1:0-9584 GCA_003453695.1 Acidimicrobiaceae bacterium
CGTGGAGCTGGCCCAGGTGTTCGCCCGTTTCGGGGTGCAGGTGTCGGTGGTGGAGGCGGCGCCGCGCCTCGTCCCGCTCGAGGAGCCCGAGGCGAGCGACCTCCTGTCCAAGGTGTTCGCCGCCGAGCACATCGCCGTCCACACCGACGCCAAGATCATCTCCGCTCACAAAGACGATGAACAGGTCGTGCTGGACCTGGAGGGGCCCGGGCCCGTGAGGGGCGAACGCCTTCTCGTCGCCACCGGGCGCCGGCCCCATCTGGCCGCCCTCGGCGCTGCCACCATCGGGGTGGACGAAGGCGGCCGATCCCTGCCCACCGACGAGTACATGCGCGTCACCGACGGGGTGTGGGCCATCGGCGACGTGACCGGCCATGGCGCCTTCACGCACATGTCCATGTACGAGGCCACCATCGCCGTGGACGACATCCTGGGGCGAGCCGGCACCGGCGCCGAGTACCACGCCGTTCCCCGGGTGACCTTCACCGACCCCGAGATCGGCTCGGTGGGCATGACCGAGGAGCAGGCGCATGCGGCCGGGGTCACCGTGCGCACCGCCCTGTCGCCGCTCCCCGACTCGGCCCGGGGCTGGATCCACGGGCCGGGCAACGAAGGGTTCATCAAGCTCGTCGAGGACGCCGAGCGGGGAGTCCTCGTGGGTGCGACGTCGGCCGGGCCCAGCGGCGGCGAGGTGTTGAGCATGCTCGCCCTGGCGGTGCACGCCCGCATCCCCACGCACGAGCTGCGCCGGATGATCTTCGCCTACCCGACCTTTCACCGCGCCGTCGAACCCGCCCTCGACGCCCTGCGCCAGTGAGTCGGGGAGATCCACCGGTCAGCAGTAGGGCGAGGCCAGGGTGAGGAGGAATCCCTCCGGGTCCTCCCACATGGCCCGGACCACGAAGCCGGCGGCGAACAGCTCCTCCTCCACCTGGGCAACCGTGAACTTGGCACTGATCTCGGTGCGCAGCTCTTCGCCGGCTCCGAAGGCCGCCTCCATGCCGAGCACCCCGATCTTCACCACCTGGTCGGCTGTGGAGCGCAGGCGCATCTCCATGTGGCCGGCCTCGGCGTCCCAGCGCACGACGTGGACGAAGGCTTCGGGGTCGAAGTTGGCGTCGAGCTCGCGGTTGAGCACGCGCAGCACGTTGCGGTTGAAGTCAGCGGTCACCCCGGCGGCGTCGTCGTAGGCGGCGAGCAGGCGCCCACTGTCCTTGACCAGATCGGTCCCGATGAGAAGCGAGTCACCGCTGTCGAGAACACAGTCGAGGTCGAACAGAAAGCGGCGGCGTTCCTCGGGGACCAGATTGCCGATGGTGCTGCCCAGGAAGGCCACGAGTCGCCTGCCTCCGTGGGGGATGCGATCGAGATGCCGGTGGAAGTCCCCCACCACGGCGTGCACCGACAGTGTCGGGTACTCCTCGGCCAGACGAGCGGCGGCCGACACGAGCGTCCCGTCGGACACGTCGAGGGGGATGTAGCGATCCAGTGTGCCGGCCCGGGCGAAGGCGTCGAGGAGCACCCGCGACTTGTCACACGTTCCCGCCCCCAGCTCCACCAGGCTGTCGGCGCCCGACAGCGAGGCGATGTCGTCGGCGTGCCGCTCGAGCAGGCGCCGCTCGGCCCGGGTCAGGTAGTACTCGGGGAGCCGGGTGATGGCGTCGAACAGCTCGCTGCCCCGGTCGTCGTAGAACCACACCGGCGACAGCCATTTGGGATCGGCTCCGAGCCCGGCCTCCACGTCCTGCCGCATCGCTCGGCGCAGGTCCTCTTCGGTGACGTGGACGTCGATGGTTGGTGTGCGAGCCCGCCCCATTTCGATGTGCTCAGGTGTCGCGAGCCAGGCGCAGGCCGCTGAAGGCCCACCGTGCGGCCGGGGGGAAGAAGTTGCGGTACGTGGGTCGCATGTGGTCGGCCGGGGTAACGCAGCATCCGCCCCGGAGCACCATCTGGTTCACCATGAACTTGCCGTTGTACTCGCCCACCGCTCCGGGAGCGGGGTGGAATCCGGGGTAGGGGCTGTAGGCACTCGACGTCCATTGCCACACCTCGCCGATGAGCCCGCTGCGACCGGCCACCGGATGGAGCACGGCGCCGCTGTCGCCGGGCTGGAGGAAGCGCCCCTCTGCACCCTGGCCTCCGCCGCCGTCGACGCACAGCGCCTCCCACTCCGCCTCGGTGGGCAGTCGCGCCTCGGCCCACCGGGCGAAGGCGTCGGCCTCGTAGTAGCTCACGTGCACCACAGGTTCGTCCGGGTCGAGGGGCTTCGGCCCGTGCAGGGTGAACACCTCCCAGCCCACGGGACCGCTCGACCAGTACAACGGCGCTTCCCACTCTTCGGCGAGCACGGTTGCCCACCCGTCGGACAGCCACAGCTCGGGACGTTGGTACCCGCCGTCGGCGATGAAGTCGGCCCACTCCCCGCATGTGACCAGGTCGGCCTGCACGGCGTAGGGCTCGAGGGCCACGCTGTGCCGAGGCGACTCGTTGTCGAAGGCGAAACCCCCGGCGCCGTGGCCGATGTCGGCCAGGCCGCCTTCGTGCTCGAGCCACTGGGCACCTCCGTCTCGCCGTGTGGCCGCCGACGTCGTCGACCCGGCGGGAAGGGGGCGATAGCGCGGCTTCATCGGGTTGCACGACAGCACGTGCTTGGCGTCCATGAGGATGAGCTCCTGGTGCTGCTGCTCGTGATGGAGGCCCAGCTCCACCAGCCACTGCAGCTCCGGGCCCGGCACCGCTTCGAGGAACCGCCCCATGGCGGTGTCGACGTAGTCGCGGTAGGCGGCGATCTCGCCGATTCCGGGCCTCGAGATGACGCCCCGAGCCGGGCGGGGGTGCCGGGCGCCCACGGCCTCGTAGTACGAGTTGAACAGGTAGCCGAAGGCCGGCTCATAGACGCGGTAACCGGACGAGCCCGGCTCGAGAAGGAAGGTCTCGAAGAACCACGACGTGTGGGCCCGGTGCCACTTGGTGGGGCTCACGTCCGGCATCGACTGCACGGTCTGGTCCTCAGCCGACAGTGGCGTCGCCAGGTACTCGGTCTGCCCTCGCACGAGCCGGTAGCGCCGGCCGAGGGTGGAGCTGCGCTCCGGGGTCGTCATCAGATCGGCCATCGCGCTCTCCCGGTCGCCCACGGTGGGGAGTGTGTGGTGGGTAGTGCCAGGCGGTGTGTTCCGGAGGCCAACCTACCGGGGGCGGCTACCGATCGACCATCACCTGCACCTTCCATACCCCGGTCTCGGCGCCGCAGATGGGGCTTCACGGCTCGTCGTAGGGAAATCCCAGGTCAGGTGCGCCGAACAGGGCGCGGAACGGCACGCCCAGCGGCTCGAGCAGCTTGGCCGCAGCGCCGCCTCGGTCCACCACGGCGAGCGCCAGAACCACCTCGGCGCCCACTGCCCGCACTGCTTCCACCGCTTGGAGGATCGAAGTGCCGCGTGTCACCGTGTCCTCGGTCACGACCACCTTGTCGTCGGGGTCGAGAGCCCCCGCCACCCGCCCGCCGGCGCCGTGGTCCTTCTCTTCCTTGCGCACGCTGAACGCCTTCAAGGCACGTCCCCGGGCGGCCGCCACCCCGGCGGCCACGAACGCCACGGGGTCGGCACCCATGGTCAGCCCGCCGATGGCGGTGGCCCGGGCAGGCAGCACCTCGAGCACCGAGTCGGCGACGAGCAACATCCCGTCCGGACGGCACACGGTCTGCTTGGAGTCGATGAACCAGGTCGAGCGCCGGCCGGACTTGAGGACGAAGTCCCCGATGCGCACCGAATGCGCCAGCAGATGCGCCCGCAGCGCCGCCCGGCGGTCGTCGTCGGTCATCGCCACCGTCACGGCGCCACCAGCTGCACGCGCCCGCTGCCGCCGACCACCCGGCCCGCCTGCACAGCGGGGACGCCCGCTCGTGCGAGCACGTCGCACACCGCAGTGGCGGCGTCGGAGGAGACGACCAGGATCATGCCGATCCCCAAGTTGAACACCGCAGTCATCTCGTCGTCGGCGACGTCACCCCGCCGCCGGATCTCTTCGAAGATGCGCGGCTCCTCCCACCTCGACCGCTCCACCACGGCGTCGACCCCGTCGGGGAGCACTCGGCCGAGGTTGCCGGGGATACCGCCGCCCGTGACATGGGCGGCGGCGTGCACGGCGTGTTGGGGCAGGGCCCGTAACACCTCGAGCACGGCGGGGGCGTAGATCACCGAAGGCAGCAGCAGCTCGTCGGCCAAGGTGCCACCCGCCCCCGGCCACGCCGGTCCGTCGAGGGCCAGTCCCGCCCGTTCCAAAAGCACCTGGCGCGCCAGGCTGTAGCCGTTGGAGCGCAGTCCCGGCGAGGCCAGACCCACGAGGAGGTCGCCGGCCGTCACCCGGTCGGGGTTGAGCATGTGCTCGCGCTCCACCACCCCGACGGCGAAGCCGGCCAGGTCCACATGGCCGGGCGGGACGGTCGGGCCGTGCTCGGCCATCTCGCCGCCCAACAGCGCGCACCCCGCCGTCCGGCACCCCTCGGCGATCCCCCCCACCAGTTGCTCCATCTGGAGCGGATCGAGGGTTCCCACCGACACGTAGTCGAGGAGGAACAGCGGCTCGGCCCCCGTGCACACCACGTCGTCGACGCACATGGCCACCAGATCGATGCCGAGGGTGTCGTACCGGCCGGTGGCGGCGGCCACGGCGGCCTTGGTGCCCACACCGTCGGTCGAGGACACCAGCACCGGGTGGCGGTAGCGGTCCGAGTCGAAGGCGAACAGGCCGCCGAAGCCCCCGATGCCTCCCAGCACCTCGGGACGCGCCGTGTCGGCCACCACCCTCTTGATGCGGGCCACCGCCTCGTCGCCGGCGGCGACGTCGACACCGGCCCCCTTGTAGGTGGCCGGGCCCGCCGTGGGGCGAGCCGGCTCCTGCGTGTTCACCTCAGGCGCGTGCCGTGTCCGGTGGTGACGGCGCCGCTGCGCCGGCATCGGCCTGGGCGGCCGGCACGGGCACGGGGTACACGCCGGTGAGGCATGCCGTGCAGAAGCCGGCCCCGGGGGCGTCGATGGCGGCCACCAGGTTGTCGAGCGACAGGTAGGCGAGCGAGTCGACGCCGAGGTACTCCTCGATCTGGGGGATCGAGCTCTGTGCGGCGATCAGCTCCTCGTGGCTCGGGATGTCGATGCCGTAGAAGCACGGCCACATGAGCGGCGGCGACGAGATGCGCAGGTGCACCTGGCGCGCCCCCGCCTCGCGCAGCATCCGGACCACCGCCCGCTGGGTGGTGCCGCGCACGATGGAGTCGTCCACGACGACGATCCGCTTGCCGTCGATGTTGTCGCGCAAGGGGTTCAACTTGCGACGCACGCCCTCCGCCCTGGCCGTCTGGTCGGGGGTGATGAAGGTACGGCCGATGTAGCGGTTCTTGACCAGCCCCTGTCCGTAGGGGATGCCGCTGGCCCGGGCGAAGCCCTCGGCGGCGGGCACCCCCGACTCGGGTACGCCCATGACGAGATCGGCGTCGACGGGCGCCTGGGTGGCGAGCAGCTCCCCCATGCGACGGCGCGCCCCGTGCACCTCGCGTCCGTACAGCCGGCTGTCGGGACGGGCG
Source organism: Acidimicrobiaceae bacterium (assembly GCA_003453695.1). Taxonomy (GTDB): domain Bacteria; phylum Actinomycetota; class Acidimicrobiia; order Acidimicrobiales; family UBA8190; genus UBA8190. The sequence continues at coordinate 5,579 of DMNK01000072.1, forward strand.
AAGTACACGAACTCGAAGATGCACAAGCGGGGATCGACCTGGGCTTCTGAGAACAGCTGGCGCGTCCGCACCCCGTCCTCGTCGATGACCACAAGCTCACCGGGCTCGAGCTCGCGTACGAAGTCGGCGCCCACGATGTCGAGCGCCGGCGTCTCCGAGGCGAGCACCCACCCCTCGGGGTCTTCGTCCTTGCCCAGCCGGCCCAGACACAGCGGGCGCAGCCCCTTGGGGTCGCGCACCCCGAGCAGGTGCGAAGCGTCGAGCATCACGAAGGAGAAGGCCCCGGCCAGCAGTGGGAGCACCTCGGCCACCGCTTCTTCCAGGGCGTGCGGACGGGGCTCCGCCGGGTCGCCGGCGAACGCCGAGGCGCCGGCCAGGAGCTCGGCCACGAGGTCGCTGTCGGAGGCGACCACCCCGGGCAGCATGCCGGCGCGTGCCGCCAGCTCGGCGGTGTTGGTGAGGTTGCCGTTGTGGCCCAGGGCGAAGCCGGCCCCCGCCGCGGCGCGGTACACGGGCTGGGCGTTGCGCCACGTCGAGGCGCCCGTCGTCGAGTAGCGGGTGTGGCCGATGGCGAGGTGGCCGGGCAGGCACGACACGGTGCGCTCGTCGAAGACGGTGGTCACGAGGCCCATGTCCTTCACCACCGTGATGGCCTCACCGTCGCCCACCGCCATGCCGGCCGACTCCTGGCCGCGGTGTTGCAGGGCGTAGAGGCCGTCGAAGGTGAGTTGCGCCACGCCCCGCCCGGGGGCGTACACGCCGAACACGCCGCATGCTTCTTTCACCGGGCCATCACCACCGGGCCATCACCAACCGGGGGCCTCTTTCGTTCGCCCTCATGTGCTGCTGCCCTGCCCTCCGACGCCCCGTCCAGCCGCTGCCGCCTGGGTCCCGCGGCCGGGTGGCGCCGCTCGGTCGAGCCTACCGGCTGCACGACGGCAGCGGCCCTGACCGTGCCCGGCAGCGGGGGTTAGCCTGCCGGGGCCCGTGATCGACCTGCACACCCACTCGAACGTCTCGGACGGCTCGGAGGTTCCCTCCCGCATCCCCGAGCTGGCGGCGGCGGCCGGATGTTCGGCCGTCGCCCTCACCGACCACGACAGCCTGGCCGGCCTGGCCGAGGCGGCCGCCTCGGCGGCCCGGGTCGGGGTGGAGCTGGTCCCCGGCTGCGAGGTGTCGTGCGTCAAGCCCAAGGTGGCGGGTGGCGCCCGGGTAAGCGGATCGGTGCACGTGCTGTGTTATTTCGTCGAAGAGGGCGACGGCCCCCTGCAGGACGAGTTGCGGGCGCTGCGCGACGACCGGCGACGGCGCAACATGGCGCTCATCGACCGGCTGGCCGACCTGGGCGTGCCCGTGTCGTGGGACGAGCTCGTGGCCGAGGCCGGCGGTGAGGCGGGGGTGGGGCGGCCGCACTTCGCCCGCGTGCTGGTGCGCCACGGCGCCGCTGAGGACATCCAGGACGCCTTCGACCGCTGGCTGGCCGACGGCGGCCCCGCCTACGTCCCCAAGGCCCGTCTCGAGGCATCGGAGGTGGCCCGCCTGGCGCGCGCCTCGGGCGGGGTGTCGGTGCTGGCCCACCCCTTGAGCCTCGGACTGGAGCCCCTCGTCTTGGAGTCGGTGGTGGGGGAGCTGGCCGAGGCCGGGCTCACGGGCATGGAGGCGACCTACGGCGCCTACGGGACAGACGAGCGCCGCCTTCTCGCCACCATCGCCGGCCGGCTCGGAATCGTGGCCTCGGGAGGCTCCGACTTCCACGGCACCTTCAAGCCCGGATTGTCGGTGGGGACGGGCACGGGCGATCTGAAGGTCCCCGACTCGGTGCTCGAGGAGCTGGCCGGCCGCCGGCCCTGAGGACCGGCGCAGCGAGGCGGCCGCCGGTCACGCCGGGACGGGGTCTCCCAGCGCGCCCGGCAGGGCGGCCCGCCACGCCTGGCGCAGCTCGCTCACAGCCAGGTCGACGAGGCCCTCGACCACCAGGCGCTCGCCTTCGGCCCGGCCGATCACCGTCGCCGGCACCTGGGCGGCACCGGCGGCGGCCGCCACGGCGCCGGGGTCGTTCGTCCCCACCAGCACGCGGCTCGGCGATTCGGCGAACAGCTCGGCGTGTCCGGCGATCCCCGACACGACGACCCCGGTGTCGCCCGCCACGGCGCACTCGGCCAGGGCCACGGCCAGACCGCCCGAGGACACGTCGTGGACGGCACCGACCAGCTCGCCACCGGTCACGAGCCCGACCACGAGGTCGAGGAGGCGGCGGTGGGCGTCCAGGTCCAAGGTGAAGAGGGTCCCGCCCCGGTGCCGGCGGCACTCGGTCGCCCACCGGCTCCCGGCCAGCGACGGTTCGGTGCGGCCCAGGAGCACCACGGCATCGCCCGGGCGAAACGCCGGGCCCGGGGGGCGACGCTCCAGGCGGTCGATCACCCCGAGCACGGCCACCACCGGCGTGGGATCGATGTCGGCACCGGTGCTCTCGTTGTAGAGCGACACGTTGCCTCCCACCACCGGGATCTCGAGGGCCAGACACGCCTCGGCCATCCCGTCGATGGCCTCCGACAGCTGCCACATCACTTCGGGATGCTCGGGGTTGCCGAAGTTGAGGCAGTTCACGAGCGCCACCGCTCGGGCTCCGGCGCAGGCGACGTTCAAGGCCGACTCGGCCACGGTGGCCGCCGTCCCGAGGCGGGGGTCGACGGCGCACCACGACGGGTTGGAGTCGGTCGAGATGGCGAGCCCGCGCCGGCTCTCCGGCAGGCCGGGAGCGGCCAGGCGAAGCACGGCAGCGTCACCCGCGCCCGGGCCCACAACCGTGTTCAGAAACAGCATGTGGTCGTACTGGCGGTACACCCACGACGTGTCGGTGAGAAGGGAAAGCAGGTCTTGACCGCAGTCCCCGGGTGCCTCCAGCACCCCCGGGTCGTCGGCACGTCTTGCCTCGAGCTCGGGCGGCGGCGACAGCGCACGGTCGTAGCAGGGGGCGTCGTCGGCCAGCGAGGCGGCGGGCACGTCGGCGAGCACGGCGCCGTGCCCGTCGAAGATGCGCAACCGGCCGCCCGACTCGTGAGCGCCATCGGTGCCGCTGCCGCCGGCACCGGCGCCGTCGGTGACGGAGCCCACCACGGTGGCCCGCACCTCCCACCGCCGGCACACCTCCTGGACGGCGTCGAGGTCGGACGGCGCCACGATGGCGAGCATGCGCTCTTGGCTCTCGGAGGTCATGACCTCGAAGGGCTCCATGCCGGGCTGGCGGCGCGGCACCACCGACACGTCGACGTCCATGCCCATGCCGGCGCGCGCCGCTGTCTCGGAGGTGGCACAGGTGAGCCCGGCTCCGCCCAGGTCCTGAATGCCCACCACCAGGTGGCGGTCGAGGAGCTCGAGGCACGCCTCGATGAGCCGCTTCTCCTCGAAGGGGTCCCCCACCTGCACGCTCGGTCGCTTGGCCGACTCCTCCTCGTCCTCGCCGAAGCCGGCCGATGCCAGCACGCTCACCCCGCCGATGCCGTCGCGTCCGGTGGTGGCGCCGAGGAGCACGGCCAGGTTGCCGGCGCCGCTGGCCCGTCCGAGCACCAGGCGGTCGACGGGCATCACCCCCAGGCACAGCACGTTCACGAGCGGGTTCTGGGCGTAACAGGGCGAGAAGGTGAGCTCGCCGCCCACGGTGGGCACGCCCACCGAGTTGCCGTATCCCGAGATGCCAGCCACCACCCCCTCGACCAGCCACCGTCCCCGGGCGTCGTCGGGCGGGCCGAAGAAGAGCGGGTCCATGAGCGCCACCGGCCGGGCCCCCATCGTGAAGATGTCGCGCAGGATCCCCCCCACCCCCGTGGCCGCCCCCTGATAGGGCTCTACCGCCGAGGGGTGGTTGTGGCTCTCGATGCGCAGCGCCACGGCGATGCCGTCGCCCACGTCCACAACACCGGCGTTCTCACCGGGGCCCACGAGCACGTGCGGCCCGGTGATGGGCAGGCGGCGGAGATGCAGCCGCGACGACTTGTAGGAGCAGTGC
>DMNK01000072.1:9774-12735 GCA_003453695.1 Acidimicrobiaceae bacterium
AGTGCTCGCTCCACATCACGGCATACATGGCCAGCTCGAGGTGGTTGGGCGGCCGGCCCAGGATGTCCTCGATGCGGGCGGCCTCGTCGTCGCTCAGCCCCAGGGCCTGGTGCAGCTGCGGCTCGTTCCCACCCCCGTGGGCGCCGGAAGGACCGCCGACAACTCCGTCGGCACCGGGGGGCGGAGGCACGCCGTTCACGGTACCGCCGGGCCGGCACCGGGCGGGCGCAAATAACCCCTGTCGAAAAGGCCAAATGCCGGCGGTCGTATTTCTTTGCATGGCGAGGCTGGCTTGGCCATACTTCTCCGTCTATGGCAGCCGCCAAGGTACGGCGCCCGGCCATGTCGGACGCCCACAAGCTGGCCCTGGCCCGGGGCCGGGACGAAGGCCGCGCCGTGCGCCGCTACCTCGAGGCGGTCGAGGATCAGCGGCCTCGCCGGGGCCGGCGTCGCACACCCGACGGCATCGAGCGCAGGCTCGAGCACGTGCGCACGGCGCTCGCCACCGCCGACCCGTTGTCCCGCCTCCACCTGCTCCAGGAGGAGTCCGACCTCGAGGCCGAAAAGCGCCGGTTCGGTGCGGCCGACGCCCTGGCCGATCTGGAGAACGCCTTCGTCAAGGTGGCCAAGGCCTACGGCGAGCGCAAGGGCATCGGCTACAACGCCTGGCGCCAGGCCGGGGTGCCCGCCCACGTGCTCTCGCAAGCCGGCATCACGAGGAGCGACTGAGCGCTCCCCTCCCCGACGTCGCCGACGCCACCAAGGAGCCGATGAGCCCGGCCCCGTCGGTGTTGCCCAGCAGCTCGTCGCAGGCCCGCTCGGGATGGGGCATGAGCCCCACCACGTTGCCGGCGTCATTGCAGACCCCGGCGATGTCATCGACAGAGCCATTGGGGTTGTCGGCATAGCGCAACACGATGCGGCCTGCGGACCGCAGCATGTCGAGGGTGCCGTCGTCGCAGGTGTAGTTCCCCTCGAAGTGGTTGATGGGGAGCGACAGACGCTCGCCCGGGGTGAGGTGCGCCGTGAGCACGCTCCGGTCCGACACCACCGTCACGGGCACCACCGTGCACAGGAACCGGAGCCCGGCGTTCTTCTGGAGGGCGCCCGGGAGCAGGCCGGCCTCGGTGAGGACCTGAAAGCCGTTGCAGATCCCCACCACCGGCCCGCCCTCGGCGGCGAACTTGGCGACGGCCTCCATGACCGGAGAGAAGCGGGCCAGCGCGCCCGGGCGCAGGTAGTCGCCGTGGGCGAAGCCGCCCGGGAGCACCACGGCGTCGACACCGGAGAGCTGTCGACGGTCGTGGAAGACGAGTTCTGCGTCCGCCCCGCCCACCAGCTGCACGGCACGCACCACGTCGTGCTCACAGTTGCTGCCCGGGAACACCACGACGCCGATGCGGGTGGTCATGACGCCGCGTCCGGCTTGCCGTCGGCGCGCACGGTGACCTCCGCCTCCTCGATGACCGGGTTGGCGAGCAGCCGCTCGGCCATGTCCTGCGCCTCGGCCCGGGCCGAGGCCTCGTCGGCGGCGTCGATGAGGAACCGCACCGCCTTGCCCACCCGCACCTGGTCCACGCCCGAGAAGCCCAGGGCGGGCAGGGCGCGTTCGATGGTGGCACCCTGGGGGTCGGCGATGCCGGGGCGCAGGCGAACCTCGACCAGGACGGAGAAGCGCACGGGCTAGGCGCCGTACCAGTCCGCCAGCCGCCGGCCGCAGATGCGCTCGTAGGCGGTGACGTAGCGGTCGCTCGTGGCCTGCACCACCTCCGACGGCAGAGCAGGGGGCGGTGGCGTCTTGTCCCAGCCGCTCCCCTCCAGCCAGTCGCGCACCGGCTGCTTGTCGTAGGAGGGGGGGTTGGTACCGGGCGACCACTTCTCGGCGGGCCAGAAACGCGACGAGTCGGGGGTGAGGACCTCGTCGCAGATGGCGAGTTGCCCGTCGATGAAGCCGAGCTCGAACTTGGTGTCGGCCACGATGATCCCTTCCGCCTCGGCGGCGGCGTGGGCACGCCGGTAGGCCTCGACGCACAGGTCGCGGGCCAAAGCGGCGGTTTCCTTCCCGACGATCTCCACCGCCTCGTCGAAGGAGATGTTGAGGTCGTGGCCCTCTTCCGCCTTGGTGGAGGGGGTGAACATCGGCTCCTCCAGGCGCTGGGCCTGGGCCAGGCCGGCGGGGAGCGGCGTGCCGTGCAGCGTCCCGGACTGCCGGTACTCCTTCCAGCCCGAGCCGGCGAGGTAGCCGCGCACGATGCACTCGATGGGGAGCATGTCGGCCCGGCGCACCACCATGGCCCGGCCGGCGACGTCCCCCAGCTCGGCGGCGCCGTCGGGCAGTGATGCCGGGTCGGCGGTGACCAGGTGGCTCGGGGCCAGGTCGGCCAGGGCCTCCAACCAGTGCACGGTCATGGCGGTGAGCACCCGCCCCTTGTGGGGGATGGGCTCGGCCAGGATGACGTCGAAGGCGGAGATCCGGTCCGAGGCCACCATGAGCAGCTGGTCGTCGCCCACGGCGTACAGCTCCCGCACCTTGCCGCTGTGCACCTTGGTCAAGCTCACCCCTCTACCTCCTTGAGCGCGTCGAGGAACTTCGGGACATGGCGAAGCGCCCGCTCCAGGCTGAAGGCCTGGGCCAGGGCGGCGGCATCGAGCGTCACCTCGGGGTCCTCCTCCAGCACCGCCCCCAGGGGCCGGCGCTCCTCCCAAGCGGCTCGAGCATCGCGCTGCACGACACGGTAGGCACGGTCGCGGGTCATGCCGGCGGATACGAGCTGGAGCAGCACCGCCTGGCTGAACACGAGGCCCAGCGAACCCTCGACCAGGTTGGCGCGCATGCGCTCGGCGTTGACCACGAGCCCGTCCACGAGCCCGGCCGCCTTGCGCAGCACGTAGTAGGCGAGCAGGCAGGCGTCGGGGAGGATCACCCGCTCCACCGAGCTGTGCGAGATGTCGCGCTCGTGC
>DMNK01000072.1:12971-16209 GCA_003453695.1 Acidimicrobiaceae bacterium
TGCGGCATGGCCGAGGAGCCTTTCTGGCCGGCACCGAACGGCTCTTCCGCCTCGCCCACCTCGCTCCGGGCCAGGTGCCTGATCTCGGTGGCGATGGTCTCCACGGTGGCGCCGGCCGAGGCGCACGCATAGAGGAGCTCGGCGTGACGGTCGCGGGCGATGACCTGGGTGGCCGGCACCGGCTCGAGCCCGAGGGCCCGGCACACGTGCTCCTCGACCCGGGGGTCGATGTTCGAGTAGGTGCCCACCGCCCCCGACAGCTTCCCCACCGCCACGGCGGCGCGGGCCGAGCGCAGGCGGCGCCGGTCGCGGTCGGCCTGCAGGCACCACAGAGCCAGCTTGGCGCCGAAGGAGGTGGGCTCGGCCTGCATCCCGTGGGTGCGCCCCACCATGACGGTGTCGATGTGTTCTGCGGCACGGCGCTTCAACACGGCCACGAGCGCACTCGACGCCTCGACGAGCAGGTCGGCGGCGCGCACCAGCGTGGCGCACAGGGCGGTGTCGACCACGTCGGAGGAGGTGAGGCCGTAGTGGAGCCAGGAGCCCTCGGGCTGGCCGATCGCCTCCTGCACCACGTCCACGAAGGCGGCGACGTCGTGGTCGGTGACGCGCTCGCGCTCGGCCACCGCGGCCACGAGCCCCGCCGTGACCTCGGGCGCCCGCTTGCGGACGGCGGCGGCCGCCTCGGCGGGGAGGGCGCCGACCTCGGCCCACCCCTCGGTGGCGAGCAGCTCCACCTCGAGCCACGAGGCGAGACGCGCCTCGTCGGTGAAGAGGCGGGCCATGTCGGGTAGCGAGTAGCGGGGGATCACCGCCCGCCTCCCCCCGCCGACGACCCCGACGCTGCCGCCGACACGGACTCGGCGGCGGCCTGGGCGATGTCGCGGCGGTAGTGCATGTCGGGCCAGTCGACCTGGTCCACGGCCGCATAGGCGCGCCGGCGCGCCGTGGCCAGGTCGTCGGCCACGGCCCGCACCCCGAGCACCCGCCCACCGGCGCTCACCAACCGGCCCTGGCCGTCGAGGGCGGTCCCGGCGTGGAGCACGTCGACACCGGGCACCTGGGCGGCTCGGTCCAGGCCCTCGATGACGTCGCCGGAGCGGGGCGCACCGGGATAGCCGGGAGCGGCCAGCACCACGCACACCGCCACCGGCGTGGCCGCCTTGGGGTCGCTGCGCAGGCGGCCGGCGGCCGCCTCGGCGAGCAGACCGGTGAGGTCGTCGTCGACCCGGGGCAGCACCACCTGGGTCTCGGGGTCACCGAAGCGCACGTTGTACTCGAGCACCTTGGGGCCGTCGTCGGTGAGGATGAGCCCGGCGTAGAGCACGCCCCGGTAGTCGATGCCGCGCCGTCGCAGCGCGGCCACGAGCGGCTCCACCGCCTCGTCGAGCACGCGGTCCACCACGTCGTCACCGGCCAGGGGCACCGGCGAGTAGGCGCCCATGCCTCCGGTGTTGGGCCCGTCGTCCCCGTCGGACAACCGCTTGAAGTCCTGGGACAGCGGGAGCGGCACCACCTGTCTGCCGTCGCACAGCGCCAGCAGCGAGCACTCGGGGCCACACAGCCCCTCCTCCACCACCACGGTGCGCCCGGCCTCGCCGAAGATGGCGCCCGACAGCTTGGCCTTCACGTCGGCGACCGCTTCACCCAAGGAGTCGGTGACGAGCACGCCCTTGCCGGCGGCCAGCCCGTCGGTCTTCACCACCCACGGGCCCGGCAGCTGGCGCAGGAAGGCGGCGGCGGCGTCGGGGTCGTCGAACACGCCGTAGCGGGCCGTGGGGACGCCCGCCTCGGACAACAGGTCCTTCATGAACGCCTTCGACCCTTCGAGCCTGGCCCCGTCCGCTCCGGGACCGAAGACGAGATGGCCTTCGGCGCGCAGCCGGTCGGCCAGGCCCTCCACGAGCGGCTGTTCGGGGCCGATCACGACCAGGCCGGCTCCGACCTCCTCGGGGGGGGCACCCGTCACCGAGATGGCGAAACCCTGGGGCGATGTGCCGGCCATGCCCGGGTTGCCCGGTGTCACCACCACCTCGGCCGTGCGGGCCAGGGCCAGGGCCAGGGCGTGCTCCCTGCCGCCCGAACCGACCACGCACACCTTCACGGCGCGCTCCGGATCGGCCGGGGCGTCCTGCCGGCGGCGGCGCGGGTGGACGCCGCCCTCATGCGGCGAAACGAACGAACTGGTCGCGTCCCGGTCCCACCCCCACCAGCTTGATGGGCACACCGATCTGCTCGGCCAGGAAGCCCACGTAGCTCTGGGCGGCGGGGGGCAGGTCGTCGAGCGATGTGGCGTCGCACAGCTCGGTGCGCCACCCCGGCATCTCCTCGTACACCGGCTCCACCTGGTGCAGCACCGACTGGTGGTACGGCGGCAGCTCGTACCGGGCGCCGTCGGCCTGGTAGGCCACGCACACCTTGACCGTGTCGAAGGTGTCGAGCACGTCCAGCTTGGTGAGGGCGACCTCCGACAGCGAGTTGAGCCGCACCGCCTGGCGCAGCATGACGGCGTCGAACCACCCGGTACGTCTCCTGCGGCCGGTGTTGGTCCCGTACTCGTGGCCGCGTTCCACGAGCACGTCACCGACCTCGTCGGTGCACTCGGTGGGGAAGGGGCCGGCCCCGACCCGCGTCACGTAGGCCTTGGCGATGCCGATCACCGACTCGATGTGGCGCGGCCCCACCCCGGTACCGGTGCAGGCTCCGCCCGCCACCGGGTTGGACGAGGTGACGAAGGGATAGGTGCCGTGGTCCAGGTCGAGGAACGTGGCTTGGGCACCCTCCAACAGCACATTGGCGCCGCGGCCCAGAGCCTCGTGCACGAGGCCCACCGTGTCGCCCACCATGGGGGCGATGCGCTCGGCGTACTCGCCGAGATAGCGCTCGGAGATGGTGTCGGCGTCGATGGGCAGGCGGTTGTACACCTTGGCCAGCACGGCGTTCTTCTCCTTGAGCGCCACCTCCAGCTTCTGCCGGAAGATCTTGGCGTCGAGGAGGTCCTGGACCCGCAGCCCCACCCGGGCCGCCTTGTCGGCGTAGGCGGGGCCGATGCCGCGACGGGTGGTGCCGAGCGAGTTCTTCCCCAGGTAACGCTCGGTCACCCGGTCGAGCTCCTGGTGGTAGGGCATGATCAGATGGGCGTTGCCGCTCACCATCAGTCGGCTCACGTCGACCCCGGTGGCGGCCAGGGTGTCGAGCTCGTCGAGGAGCACCCCGGGGTCGACCACCACGCCGTTGC
>DMNK01000072.1:16392-16572 GCA_003453695.1 Acidimicrobiaceae bacterium
CACGCCGTTGCCGATCACCGGGGTGATGTGGGGGTAGAGCACGCCGCTCGGCACGAGCTGGAGGGCGAAGGAGGTGCCGTCCACCACCACGGTGTGCCCGGCGTTGTGTCCGCCCTGGTAGCGGACCACGACTTGCATGTCCTTGGCGATCAGGTCGGTGAGCTTGCCCTTGCCCTCGTC
>DMNK01000072.1:16732-17718 GCA_003453695.1 Acidimicrobiaceae bacterium
TTGCCCTCGTCGCCCCATTGCGTCCCGACGACCACCGTTGCGGGCACGCGCGTCTCCTGTCGTTACTGCCCGGGATTACGCCTCAGTGTACTCCGCCGGGCGCGGGCCCTCCGTAGACTCGCTGCCGGTGACCGAAGTGACCGGGCCCGTGCTCACGATCACCATGGACGCGCTCGACCCCGACGCCCTGGCGCCCTTCTGGGCTGCCGCCCTCGGCTACCGGGTGGCCGGGTCGGAGGGCAACTACGTGGCCCTCGTCCCGCTGGAGGGGACGGCGCCCAACCTGCTCCTGCAGCGGGTGCCCGAGCCGAAGACCGCCAAGAACCGGACCCATCTCGACTTGAAGGTCCCCGACATCGAAGCCGAGGCGGCTCGCCTCGAGGCGCTGGGGGCGCGACACATGCTCGGACCGGTCGCCGAGCTCGGCAGCCGGTGGATCGTCATGGCAGACCCCGAGGGCAACGAGTTCTGCCTGTGCGACGGCCAAGGGGGCTGCTGAGCCCCGAGAGCGTCCTCAACCGAGCGCCAGGCCGTCACCGTCCGGACCGGCGTCGACCGGCACCGTGTCGCCCTCGCCGTAGCGGCCCTCCAGCAGGGCCAGCGCCAGGGGGTCCTCGATCTGGCGCTGGATGACCCGGCGCAGAGGCCGGGCCCCGTACTGCGGGTCGTAGCCGGCGCCGGCCAGCCAGTCCCTGGCCGCCTGCGAGACCTCCAGGGTGAGGCGGCGCTCGGCCAGCCGCTGTTGCATGCGACCGAGCTGGATGTCGACGATGTGACGCAGGTCGTCCTTGTCGAGCTCCCGGAAGCGCACCACCTCGTCGATGCGGTTGAAGAACTCCGGCTTGAAGAACTGCGCCGGGTCGCCGGGAAGATTCGACGTCATGATGAGCACGGCGTTGGTGAAGTCCACCGTGCGTCCCTGGCCGTCGGTCAACCGGCCGTCCTCGAGCACCTGGAGCAGGACGTTGAAGACGTCGGGGTGCGCC
>DMNK01000072.1:17923-18761 GCA_003453695.1 Acidimicrobiaceae bacterium
GCACGGCCTCGGTCAGCTGGCCACCCTCCTCGTAGCCGACATATCCCGGCGGCGCCCCCACCAGACGCGACACCGTGTGCTTCTCCTGGTACTCGCCCATGTCGATGCGCACCATGGCCCGGTCGTCGTCGAAGAGGAACTCGGCCAGGGCCCGAGCCAGCTCGGTCTTGCCGACCCCCGTCGGCCCCATGAACAGAAACGACCCGATGGGGCGGTTGGGATCGGACAGCCCGGCCCTGCTTCGGCGGATGGCGTTGGCCACCGCCCGCACGGCGTCGTCCTGGCCGACGACGCGGGCCTCGAGCGCGTCCTCCATGCGCACCAGCTTCTGCATCTCGGCTTCCAGAAGCCGCGACACCGGGACCCCGGTCCAGCGGCTCACCACCTCGGCGATGTCCTCGGCGTCGACCTCCTCCTTCAACATGGCGCCGTCGGCCTGCAGTTCGGCCAGCGCCTTGGTGGCGTCCTCCACCTTGCGGTCGAGATCGGGCACCAGCCCGTAACGGATCTCCGAGGCCCGGGTGAGATCCCCGTCGCGGGCGTGCCGCTCGGCCTGCTCCCTGGCCGTCTCCAGCTCCTCCTTGAGCGAGCGGATCTGGCCGATGCAGTCCTTCTCGCGCTGCCAACGCGCCGTCATGGCGTCGGCCTGCTCCTTCAGGTTGGCCAGCTCCTCGTCGAGACGGGCCAGGCGCTCAGCCGACGCCGGGTCGGACTCCTTGGCCAGCGCCACCCGCTCGATCTCGAGCTGGCGCATGCGCCGGGTGACGACGTCGATCTCGGTCGGCATGGAGTCGATCTCGATGCGCAGGCGGCTGGCCGCCTCGTCGACCAGGTCGAT
>DMNK01000072.1:18953-19140 GCA_003453695.1 Acidimicrobiaceae bacterium
TGGCCTTGTCGGGCAGGAAGCGCCCGGTCACGTAGCGGTCCGACAGCACCGCCGCCGCCACCAGGGCGTCGTCGCGGATGCGCACGCCGTGGTGCACCTCATAGCGCTCCTTCAGCCCCCGCAGGATGGCGATGGTGTCCTCCACCGAGGGCTGGCCCACGTACACGGGCTGGAAGCGCCGCTCCAG
>DMNK01000072.1:19350-19671 GCA_003453695.1 Acidimicrobiaceae bacterium
GTCGAGCGTGGTGGCGCCGATGAGCCGGAGTTCGCCGCGCGCCAGCATTGGCTTGATCATGTTGCCGGCGTCCATGGCGCCCTCGGCCGCCCCGGCACCCACGATGGTGTGCAGCTCGTCGATGAAGGTGATGATCTCGCCCTCGGCGTCGGTGATCTCCTTCAGCACCGCCTTGAGCCGCTCCTCGAATTCACCGCGGTACTTGGCGCCCGCCACCATGGCGGACAGGTCGAGGGCCACCACCCGCTTGTTCCGGAGGCTCTCGGGCACGTCCCCCTCGACGATGCGCCGGGCCAGTCCTTCCACGATGGCGGTCTTGCC
>DMNK01000072.1:19847-23054 GCA_003453695.1 Acidimicrobiaceae bacterium
GGCTCGCCGATGAGCACCGGGTTGTTCTTGGTGCGCCGGGACAGCACCTGGATGACACGGCGGATCTCCTCGTCGCGCCCGATGACCGGGTCGAGCTTGCCCTGACGGGCCAGCTCGGTGAGGTCCCGGCCGTAACGCTCCAGCGCCTGGTACTGCTCCTCGGGGTTCTGCGAGGTGACGCGGTGGCTGCCGCGCACCTGGCGCAGGGCGGTGAGGAGCTCGTCGCGTGACACGCCGAGCGACTCGGCCATGGCGAGGAGCAGGTGCTCGACCGACAGGTACTCGTCGGAGAAGTCGCGGCGCAGCTCGTCCGCCTTCTCGAGCGCATCGTGGGTGGCGCGCCCCAGCGAGACCTGGCCACCTCCGTACGCCTTGGGCAGGGTGACGAGACGGTCGGCCACCTCGTTGCGCAGATGGGTGACGTCGACGCCGGCCCGGGCCAACAACGGCAGCGCCAGGCCTTCGCGCTGGCCGAGCAGGGCGGACAGCACGTGGTCGGGCGTGACCTCGGGGTTGTTCTGGGCGCGGGCCAGTTCGGTGGCGTCGGCCAGGGCCTCTTGGGTCTTGAGCGTGAATCGGTTGGGGTCGAGCGGCATGTTCAGCTCTCCGGTCTCGTGGTCGTCAGTTCTGTCGCTGTCGGCCGGCTCCGGACTGCCACAGCACGGTGGCCTGGCGAAGCGGGACCAGGTCGCGGCGGTAGTACCGATGGGTGCGCTCCACGGCTTCCCGGGCCTCGGCCCGTACCCGCGCCAGCTCCGCTCGCACCCGTTCGAGCTCTGCCTCCAGCTCCAAGATGCGCTTGGCGCCCTCGAGGTTGAGCCCCGCCGCCGTGAGGGCGGCGATCTGCCGCAGGCGCTCGATGTCGGCCTCGGAGTACCGCCTGTTGCCGCCGCCGGTCCGCGTCGGCTCGACGAGGCCCTTTCGCTCGTAGAACCGGAGCGTCTGGGGGTGCATCCCCGCCAGCTCGGCTGCCACCGAGATGACGTACACGGCCCGGGACGGCCCGGTCACCGGCTTCTCCTCGGCCATGTCAGCTCACCCCCAGATGCGCCCGCGGCTTCTCGTCGGACAGCGCCGCCAACTGCTCCACGGCGGCGCGCTGCTCGTCGGTGAGCTTGGCGGGCACCGTGACGTCGACGGTCACGAGCAGGTCTCCGGGGCCGCTGCGCCCGTGGCCGGGCACGCCCCGGCCCTTCACGCGGAAGGTCTTGCCGGGCGTCGTGCCCTGCGGGACGCGCAGGGTCACCTGGCCGTCGAGCGTGGGCACCGTGACGGTGGTCCCGAGCACCGCCTCGGGATAGGTGACGGGAACGGTGATGGTGAGGTTGCGGCCGCGGCGTCCGAACAGCGGGTGGCCTCCCACGTGCACGGTCACGTACAGGTCGCCCGACGGCCCGTTGGCGCGGCCCGTCTCGCCCCGTCCCTTCACCCGGATGCGCTGGCCGTCCTCCACCCCGGGCGGGATGCGGACCTTGACGGGCCGGGTGCGGGTGGTGACGCCGCTGCCCTTGCAGGTCGGACAGGCCTTCTCGACCTTGGTGCCGCGCCCGGCGCATTCCGGGCACACCCGGCTGAGCGAGAACAGCCCCTGAGGCTCGTCGAGGAACCCCTTGCCGCCACAGCGGGGACACGTCACCGGCGTCGTGCCCGGTGCCGCCCCCGAACCGCCGCACGTCTCGCACCGGGCCTCACCCGCCACGTTGACCGTGGTGGTGATGCCCCGCACGGAGTCCTCGAACGAGAGGTGCAGCTCGGTCTCGACGTCGGCGCCGCGCCGGGGCCCGGCCGTGCGCTGGCGCCGCCCTCCACCGAAGACCCCACCCAGCCCGCCGAGCAGGTCGCCCAGGTCGCCCAGGTCCTCGATGCGGATGGTCTGGCCCCCGGGACCGCCGAAGCCGCCGGGAAATCCCCCGAAGCCGCCCACGCCGGCGGCGCCGAGACGGCGGATCTCGTCGTACTCCTTGCGCTTGGCGTCGTCGCCGAGCACGTCGTAGGCGGCGGAGATCTCCTTGAACCGGTCCTCCGACCCCGGGTTGGCGTCAGGGTGGTACTGCTTGGCCAGCTTCCGGTAGGCGCGCGTGATCTCCTTGTCGGTGGCCCCCGAGGACACACCGAGCACGGCGTAGTAGTCCTTCTCGAGCCACTCGCGCTGGGCGGCCATCAGCCCCGCACCCTCACCATGGCCGGGCGGATCACCTTGCCCTTGTATCCGTAACCGGGCCGTAGCACCTCGCTCACGACCGGCCCGTTCTCGGCGTCCTCCCCGGGGGCGGGGTCGGCGGGCTGGTGCTCCACCGCCTCGTGCCGGGTGGGGTCGAAGGCCACCCCGTCGTCCTGGAGACGCTCGACGCCCTCCTTGGCCAGGGTGTCCGACAACAGGCTGGCCGCCTGCAGCAGCGCCTTGCTCTCGGTCGAGCCCTCCGCCTCGAGATGGGCGCGCGCCAGTTCGAAGGCGTCGAGCACCGGAAGGAGCCGCAGCACGAGCCCTTCGGCGGCACGCTCCAGGAGGTCGGTCTGCTGGCGGACCATGCGCTTCTTGTAGTTCTCGAAGTCCGCCTGGACGCGGCGCAACATGTCGAGGTACTCGTCGCGCTCGCGCCGGAAGGTGTCCTCGGCGCGGGCGATGTCCTCCTCGACGACGACTTCGGCCTCTGCCACCTCCGCGTCCGAGGTCGCGGAGGTGTCCTCGGGCTGGCCTCCTTCGCCTGTCATGCCCCGGGCTCGTCGACGATCTCGGCGTCGACGACCTCGTCCTCAGCCGGGCCACTCGTGCCGTCGTCCGGGCCCGCACCGCCGGCGGCGGCCGACGACGCTGCCGAAGCCTGCTCGTAGAGCCGCTGGGTGAAGCCGTGGCTGGCCGTCACCAGTGCCTCGGTGGCCGACTTGATGCGCTCGACGTCGGTGCCGGACAGGGCTCCCTTCAGGTCGTTCAGGGCCGCGGTGACCTTGTCCTTCTCGTCACCCTCGAACTTCTCACCCTGGTCGGCCAGCAGCTTGTCGGTCTGGTACACCAGGGTGTCGGCGCTGTTGCGGACCTCGGCCTCCTCCCGGCGCCGGCGGTCGTCCTCGGCGTGGGCCTCGGCGTCGCGGACCATGCGCTCGATGTCTTCCTTGGCCATGGCCGACTGGCCGGTGATGGTCATCGACTGCTCCTTGCCCGTGGCCGTGTCCCGGGCCGACACGTGCACGATGCCGTTGGCGTCGATG
>DMNK01000124.1:0-22771 GCA_003453695.1 Acidimicrobiaceae bacterium
CCGCCTGTCCTTCCTGGGAGACGCACCGGTCGTGAAGGTGAGCGCGCTGACGGGGCGGGGCACGCACCGGCTGATCCCTGCCCTCCGTGTGGCCATCCAGGCGTACCATCACCGCATCCCGACGGCCGAGCTCAACCGGGCGATGCGGGCCATCCAGGCGGCGCATGCCGCACCCGGTGCCCGCATCCGCTACGCCGTCCAGGGCGCCACCGACCCGCCAACCTTCACGTTGTTCTCGACCGGCCGCCTCCCCGCCCCCTATCTGCGCTACGTGGAGCGCAAGCTGCGAGAGCACTTCTCCATCGGGCCCACGCCCATGAAGCTGCGGGTGCGGCTCCCGAGATGAGTGCCACGGCCGTCTGGTGCGACCAGTGCGAACGCCTGGTCGAGACGGGCAGCCTCACCGAAGACGGCGAGTGCCCCACCTGCGGGACGGTGCTGCGCGAGGAGCGGCGCCCGGTGCCGTGGCACTTCAAGCTCATGATCCTCGCCACGGTCATCTATCTCGGATACCGGGCCTACCAAGGGGTGGGCTGGCTCGTCCATCACGTCTGACCAGGGATCTGACGTCCATAACGGTTGGCGGCTGCATAGGTGAGGCTGCCACCCCCCAGATGGTGTGGCTTTCACACCTCGCGTCATGTAGTTGGCATGTGAATTCCGCTCGTCAGCCCCGATAGGGGACGAAAGTCCCTGTTTGGTCGTTCCGTGATCGCGAACACTCTGGAACCGGGAGTGACGCCGGTGACGACGCCACCTCGATACGGAATCGACCGGCCGACGACCAAAGGAGTGTGGATGACAAGGCCAAGTGCCGTTCAAGGCATCGCGGAGTCGATGCGCAGGGAGAATCAAGCGGTCGGCGTGCTCGGCACATCGAATCGCCGCAGGTGGCTGCGACGGGCGATGGCGAGCGCTTCCGTGGCTGGAGCGACCCTCGCGCTGGGTGCGGCGCCAGCGTTCGCTCACGACTGTTTCAACCCGACGAAAGTCCCAACCGCTGGCGTCAACTACGAGCTGAGCTTTGACTCGAACGGCAACCCGATTGTGACTCAGATCGGTCCGGGGCAAGGTTACGGCGGCTTCGTCGCCATTGCCCCCTATACCTTTGGACCCACACAAACGATGACCCTTTATACTCACTCACTCGGAGCGGGGAACAATCCCCATGGCGTCGTTGGAGGGCCCGGCAGCCAGACACTGGACCACGCCTGCAACGGCACAGGCATCGACTACCTCAGCGCCTGTTACGGCGGCGGCTGATCAAACCCAAGCCAGTAGACCAGCTGGCGTACAGGGGTGCTCCGTTGAACACCCAAGCGAGCCGGACCGGCGGCTCCTGAGGGTCGCCGGTCCGGCAGTTCAAACGACGACGTCACTCAATACGAATCGAAGAATGCTTTCGATCTCGTCGAACGCGACGTCGCCACACAACAGGACCGGCGACAGCTGGATCACCGGGTCCACACGGTCGTCGGCACGGCAGATGAGCCCTGCGTCGAACAGCTTGGGAGCCACCTGGCCCCGGATGAGGGCCCGGCGCTCGTCAGGGGTGAACCGGACGGCCGGGTCCTCCGGCTCCTTCACGAGCTCGAGGGCCCAGAAGAATCCGGCACCGCGCACGTCACCCACGATGGGGATGTCGCGCAGTGCCTCCAGCCGCTCGACGAACGCCTTCTCGGCGTCGGCGACGTGGCCGACGATGCCTTCCTGCTCCAGCACGTCGAGATTGGCCAGCGCCACGGCACAGGACACCGGGTGCCCGCCGAAGGTGATGCCGTGGGCGTACGAAGCGTCGCCCTCAAGGAACGGCTCGGCCAGGAAGTCCCGGCAGATGACCCCGCCCAGCGGGGCATAGCCGGAGGTGACCCCTTTGGCGAAGGTCACCATGTCCGGAACGAAGCCGTAGCGCTCGGCGCCGAACCAGGCACCCAGGCGCCCGAAACCGCAAATGACCTCGTCGGAGACGAGGAGGACGCCGTAGCGGTCGCAGATCTCGCGGAGTTGACGGAGATAATCGCCGGGGGGAGGGAAGCACCCGCCTGTGTTCTGCACCGGCTCGACGAAGACCGCCGCCACAGTGTCCGGTCCTTCTGCCACGATGGCCTGCTCGACGGCATCGGCGCAGGCGTTTGCGAACCGCTCGTCGTCCAGTGTCACCTCGAGCGAGAAGGCCGACCGGAACCGGTTCGTGTTCGGCACGTGGACGGCGCCCGGCACCAACGGCTCGAACTGTTCCTTGATAGCGGGGAGGCCGGTGACGGCCAGAGCCCCCATGGTGGTTCCGTGGTACGCCAAGTCGCGGGCGATCACCTTGGTGCGCTCGGGCTGGCCGATCTCCCTGAAGTAGGCCCGGGCCAGCTTCCAGGCCGACTCGACCGCCTCGGATCCACCCGTCGTGAAGAAGACGCGGTTCAAGTCCCCTGGGGCGAGGTCGGCGAGACGAGCGGCCAGCTCGATGGCGGTGGGGTGCGCCGCCGACCAGATGGGGTAGTAGGCGAGCTCGGCGGCTTGCCGGCGTCCCGCCTCGGCGAGCTCCTCGCGGCCGTGACCGGCCTGGACGACGAAGAGGCTGGCCAGGCCGTCGAGAAAGGCCCGCCCGTGACTGTCGTAGAGGCGGACCCCCGAGCCCCGGGTGAACACCGGCACCTCACGGTCCTGATACAGGCCGAGACGGCTGAAGTGCATCCACAGATGGCGCTTGGCTTGCGCCTGCAGCTCGTCGGGATTCATGACCGGCCCCATTGATAGGTCTCTTTGTGGATGCGCAGATAGATGGTCGTCTCGGTCTCGCGCACTCCGGCCAGCTTGCGGATCTTCTCGTTCAGCAAGTCGATCAGGCGTTCGTCGTCCTCGACGACGACCTCGGCGAGCACATCTGTCGCTCCGGCAGTGAGCACCACGTACTCCACCTCGGGCATCGCCGCCAAGGCGTCGGCCACAAGCCTGGTGTCACCCTCCACCTTCAGCCCGATCATGGCCTGGCGCCCGAAGCCGAGCACCCGGGGGTCGGTGACCGCCACGATCTGCATGACCCCGGCGTCCACGAGCCGCTGCACGCGTTGGCGCACCGCACCCTCCGACAGCCCCACGGACGGCGCGATCTGGGTGTAGGGACGCCGGCCGTCCACCTGCAGCTCGGCGATGATCCGCCGGTCGACGTCGTCGAGGACTACGCCGTCCTCGCGGCTCACGGTCGGCGCCTCATCCGGCGAGCGTCTGGCAGAACTCGCCGAACGCCTCGACGAACAGGTCGATATGGCTGTCCTCGTGCTGCACCGACAGGGTCCACTGCTCCTCGTTGCCGGGAGTCATGAAGATGCCCCGGTTGAGCAGCCACACCCACGATGCTTCGAACAGCTGCGCGTCGGTCTCCAAGAAGCTCCGGTAGTCCACCAGCGGCTCCGCTCGGTAGGAGACGCAGCCCTTACAGCCCAAGTCGACCACGTGGGCGGCCAGCCCCGATTGACGGATGGGGGCCTCGCAGCCTCCAGCCAGGCGCTTCCCCAGGTGGCCGAGGTGCAGATAGGCATCAGGGGTGAGCACCTCGGTGAGCGCCGCCAATCCCGCCGCCGCCGCCAGAGCGTTGCCGTTGAACGTGCCCTGCTGGGCAACCCCGTTGCCGATGAGGTCCATCAGTTCCGCCCGTCCCCCGAAGGCGCCTATGGGGACGCCGCCCCCGATGGACTTGGCCAGACACACCAGATCCGCCTGGAGGCCGAAGCGCTCGGTGGCGCCCCCCGCCGCGATGGTCACCCCCGTCTTCACCTCGTCGAAGATGAGGACGATCCCGTGCTCGCTGCACAGCCGTCGCAGTCCCTCGAGGTATCCGGGCCGGGGCAGGACGATCCCGATGTTCATCATGACGGGTTCAAGGATGAAGCAGGCGATGTCCTGTCCCCGGCGGGAGAAGAGGTCCTCCACCACGCCGAGGTCGTTGAACGGCACGACGGTCGTCAAGGCGGCCGCGGCGCGGGGGATTCCCAGGGATGCCGGCGGCTGCACGCCAGTCTCGTCCGCCTCGGTGACGAGCTGCAGGCTGGGTGCCACGGAGAACATGACGGCATCGTGGTGGCCGTGATAGGCGCCCTCGACCTTCACGACCACATCGCGCCCGGTGGCGGCGCGCGCCACGCGAATGGCGTCCATGGTCGATTCCGTGCCCGAGTTGGTGAATCGCACCCGGTCGAGGCCGAAGCGCCGGCAGAGCTCCTCGGCCAGGAGCACGGCGGCGTCCGTAGTCACGGCGAAGTGGGTGCCGGTCCGTGCCGCCCGTTCGATGGCCTCGGCCACCTTGGGGTGGGCGTGCCCGACCGCCATGGAACCGAACCCGTTGTGGAAGTCCACGTAGCCGGTTCCGTCCACGTCCCACACCCGGGCGCCCTCACCTCGCGCCAGGTACACCGGATAGGGCTCGGCCGCCTGGAAGGAGGAAGCCACACCGAGGGGCATGCTCGACCGGGCCCGCTCGAACATGACGCGGGATTTCGGCGTGCGCGCCAGCAGGTCGGCGAACTCCCGGTCATACAGCTCCTTGGCGCGCGCTCGCACCCGCTCGGGATCGAGCGCTGTCGTGACGTCCCGGTCCGTCGCTTCGCTCACCACTTCACCATCACGTGCTTCGCTTCGGTGTATGCCTCGATGGCATAGGCGGAGAGGTCCTTGCCGTACCCCGACTGTTTGAAGCCTCCGTGCGGCATCTCGGAGACCAGGGGGATGTGGTCGTTCACCCACACCGTGCCGAAGCGGAGAAGGGCGGCCGCCTTCATGGCCCGGCCGACGTCAGTGGTCCACACACTGGCGGCGAGGCCGTACTCGACTCCGTTGGCCATGGCGATGGCCTCGTCGTCGTCAGCGGCCCGTTGCACGGTCACCACCGGGCCGAACACCTCCTGCTGGACGATCTCCGCCGCCTGGTCGACGCCCACCACGACCGAGGGCTCGTAGAACCAGCCGGGCCGAGACACAGAACGGCCTCCCGTCGTCGCTCTGGCGCCACCCTCCAGTGCACGTTCGACGAAGCCCGCTACCCGCTCACGCTGGCGCTCGGACACGAGCGGGCCCAGCTCCGTCGCCGCGTCGTCGGGGTCGCCGAGCGCCAGTGAGGAGGCTGCGTCGGTCAGCGCCTCCACCACGTGATCGTGCACGCCCGGCCCGGTGATCACCCGCGCCGCCGCTGTGCAGTCCTGTCCGGCGTTGACGAAACCGGCGAGACGGACACCGGCGACCACGGCGCCAAGGTCGGCATCGTCGAGGACGACCACGGGCGCTTTTCCTCCCAATTCCAGGTGGACGCGCTTCAGGCTCCTGCTGGCGGCCTCGGCGATCTTCTTTCCGGTCGGTACCGAACCGGTTAGGGAGATCATGTCGACGCCGGGATGGTCGACCAGGGTGGCACCGGTGGTGCCGTCCCCGAGTACGACGTTGACGACGCCGGGCGGGAAGATGTCGGCCGCCATCTCGGCGAGTTTGAGGGTGGTGAAGGGCGTGAGCTCGCTCGGCTTCAGCACCACCGTGCACCCGGCGGCGAGTGCCGGGCCCAGCTTCCAGACCGCCATCATGAGGGGGTAGTTCCAGGGCGTGATGGCGGCCACCACGCCGACGGGATCGCGACGAAGCATCGAGGTGTAGCCGGTGAGGTACTCACCAGTGGCGCGTCCTTCGAGGAGCCGGGCGCCGCCGGCGAAGAAGCGCAGGTTGTCGACGGCGAAGCTCAGCTCCTCCGGGACCGCCGACAGCGGCTTCCCGACGTTTCGCGACTCCAGGCGCCCGAGCAGCTCGGCGTGCGTCTCGACGGCGTCGGCCAAGGCCAGCAGGGCCGCAGAACGCTCACCGGGCGACATGGACGACCACACGGGAAACGCCGCCGTGGCTGCGGCGACGGCGTCGTCCAGGGTGGCGTGGCCTGCTCGAGGGACCTCGTCGACCGCCTCGGCGGTGACCGGGTCGATCACGGGGATACGGCTCTCCCCCCCGCTCTGGAACGACCCTCCGATGAAATGCCCGAGGGGCACCTCGATTCCCCAGATCGTGCTCATGTGCCGAGACCCCCCAGACGAGTACCCGCTCGCCTACGAAATACGTAGAACGATGGGGATTATACAGACGGATCCGGAGCCTTAGCGCTCCTGGCTGCGATTCCTGACGTCAGCCGGTCGAGGTGGCCGACCGGGGCGGGCGAGGCCCCGGGGTCCGCTGGCCACGGCCAGACGGCGGGGCAGGGGCCGGGGGCTCGCTCAACAGACTCGTGAGCATCGAGGTCACGAGACCATCTGCCTCGGCGCGGGCCTGTTCCGGGTCCTCGGCGTCGGCGACGTAGAAGCAGGCCTCGGTGAGGGCTCCCATCAGCATCAAGGCCAGGGGTCGGAGGGGCAGCGGGCGGACGACCCCTGTCCGGATGCACCGTCGCAGCACGCCCCGTAGGGGCACCGCCCCGTAACGGGTCTCGACGTCGCGCACCGCCTCCCACCCCAAGACGGCACGAGCGTCGCGCATGGCGATGCGCTGGACGACGGGATCGAGGTGGGCATCGATCCAGAGCTTGCAGCCAAGGCGAAGAGCCTCCCAAGGATCTGGACGCAGGAATTCGACAACCACCTGGTCGGAGACCTCGTGCTGCACCTGCTCGTAGACGGCGGCGAACAGGTCTTCCTTGCTCCGGAAATGGTGGTAGAGGGCGCCCTTGGTCACGCCGGCACCGCCCACAACGTCGTCGAGCGACGTGCCGGCGAACCCCCGGGTCCCGAACAGGTCGCGGGCCGTCGCGAGAAGGGCGGCCCGGGTCGCCACTCCCTGCGCCGCCCGTCCGTTCTCTGCTCCGATCCTGCTCGCCATCTTCGTCGGCGTCACTGCTCCAGCCCCCTTGACAGCCATACCTTTGGTACGGATACTACCATACTGACAGTATCCAACAAGGGATACTTTCGGTATGCAAAGGTGGAGAGGGGAACGATGCCCAAGTACGTCATCGAGCGAGAGCTGCCGGGGGCCGGAAAGCTGTCGGGGGCGGAGTTGCAGGCGATCAGCGAGAAGTCCAACAAAGTCCTCGGGGAGCTCGGTCCGGACATCCGCTGGCTCCAGAGCTACGTCACCGACGACAAGATCTATTGCGTCTATGTCGCCCCCGACAAGGACATCATCGAGGAGCACGCCCGCTGTGGGGGCTTCCCGGCCAACAGCATCTCCCAGGTCTCCGCTGTGATCGACCCCTCGACGGGGGAATAGGGCCCAGATTTCCCCTTCGGCGACTCCGATAGCGTAAGGGAGCTTCGGCAACTCGGGCTGTGGCGCAGCTTGGTTAGCGCGCTTGACTGGGGGTCAAGAGGTCGCCGGTTCAAATCCGGCCAGCCCGACCAATGTGATGTGTCGAGACATCGGAGACACCCGGGCGCGGCGCCGGGCCTCCTCCGGCGGGATCCTGCGATTCTTTCCTACGTGTCACATCCGCGGCCTTCGGGGAGTCATAAGAGCAGGACGCCAGATGACTCCAAAGGAGCAAACCGTGGAAGCTCGACTGACCCAAACCGCAATGCCTCCCGGAGCATTCGAGGCACTGCAGGCTTTCAGCAACGCCGCCCTCAAGACCGCCAGGAAAGCCGGGCTGTCGCGGTCGACCATCGACCTGGTAGAGCTGCGAGCCAGCCAGATCAACGCCTGTGCCGTCTGTCTCGACATGCACAGCCGGGCGGCCAAGAAGGCCGGCGAGTCGGACGAGCGCCTCAACACCTTGGCCGCCTGGCGAGAGGCCCCGTACTTCACCGACGCCGAGCGCGCCGCGCTGGCGCTGACCGAGGCGGGGACTCGCCTCGCAGATCGAGCCGATGCTGTGCCCGACGACATTTACGCCGCCGCCGCCAGGCACTACGACGAGCCGGCGCTGGCGGCTCTCGTTGTGATGATCGCCGCCATCAATGCCTGGAACCGGCTCAACGTCATCACCGGCCAGGTGGCTGGAGACTGGACGGCCCAAGTAGCGGGATAGATCGAATCCGGGCCGAAGGGCCCTGGGCGGCGCCGCCCCTCCTCGACAACGTTGTTGATAGAGGAAGCGAGGAGGATCACGTGGCCGCAGACAAAGGACGTCCCAGCGGAGCATCGAGTGGCATCTGGTTCCTGGGGTTCCTCGGCGCGCTCGTCTACTACATCCATACACATTCGGGGACGTTCTGGCTTGTGCTACTCGCCGTGTTGAAGGCCGTCTTCTGGCCGGCGTTCCTCGTCTACCACCTCCTGGGTCTTCATTGACGGCTCTCGGACCCTGGGACCGGCGCAGGCAACACGCCTTGCCGGGCAGGGACCCTCACCTGGGCGACGGGCTTCCAGGCCCGGGTTCGGCGTCGCGAACGGTGGGCATAACTCCACTTGCTGCGGACAATGCAGCGTGTTTTCGACCCTGCAAGTAGGGACGAAGAGGGGAGAAGAGGAGAGAAGCGATGGCTGTCGCCACCATGACTCCAACTGGTCGACGGACCGCGGTACGCCCCTATCGCTTGAGCATCGAGATGGCGGGCCTGCTGATCGTCCTGCTCGGGGCCTGGGGGGGAATCGTCCCCTTCGTGGGCCCGCTCTTCGGGTTCAGCGGGGACGGTTCATCCGCCTGGACGTTGAACATGTCGCACTCCATGTTGAGCCTCGCTCCGGGCGCAGTGGCCGTCGGATGTGGCCTCCTGGTGATGCTCGCGGGCCAATTCCTGGCGGGGCGGCGCGTGCTGGCCTTCGCCGGGTTGGTCGTCGCCGTCTGCGGGGCGTGGTTCATCATCGGGCCGCTGGCGTGGCCGGTGCTCAAGGGCACGACGTTCTTCGTCGGTGACCGCCCGCTGCGTGAGCTCGCCTATTGGATCGGCTACTCGCTCGGTCCCGGAAGCCTGCTCGTCGGGCTGGGGGCGTTCGTGCTCGGCCGTCCGGCACCGGCGGCGGCCATGCCGGCGGTGGAATCCGAGACTCGGGAAAGGCCGGTCACCGCCAAGCCGGTCACGGCCGGTCCGGCAACGCCCTAGTTGCCCAGGGTGCGGGCGGCGCCTGCCACCCGAACCCTGGTCACGAGGTTCGACAACAGGCGGCGGTTCAGCCCTGTGCCGCCGTCTCTGTGCCGCGTAGACGACGGCACAGCATGGCGACGATGGCGTGCAGGACATCGGGCTCGTCGAGGAACGGCTTGAAGTTCCAGCTCGCCAGCGAGAAGGCCCGAAGATCGCTCACTGCCGTCACGGTGGCGGAGCGCGGTCCGCCATCGATGAGAGCGAGTTCTCCGACCGCCCCACCGGGTCCTAACGTGGCCCGCTTCTCGCCGTGGGCCGTCACTTCGGCGCTCCCGTCGAGGATGAGGAAGAACCGGCCCGCCTCGTCCCCTTCGTCCACGAGCGCGCTCCCGGCCGCAAAGGTCATCTCTCGGCCGGCATCACGAATCTGCTTGAGGCGCTTGGCCGGAAGGTCCCGGAACATCTCCGAGGCCTCCAGCGCGCTGATGATCTCGTCTGTCACGGGCTTCCCTCCCGACCGCCGATCCTAGCCAGGCCACCCCTTCGGCGCGGGCCCGCCGTGCTCCACGTAGCGCCCGGCACCTACGCCGTCGGCGCTCGATCGGCCTCGGCGGTGGCCGGAAAGACCCGGTGCGCCATCTGTTCACACACCCGGATCGAGTACTCGGCGTAGAACTGCTCGCGTCCGTGCCGCTGCGCCAGCCGGTGCACTCGGTCGACCCGCCACGCCCGGTGGTTCTCCCATGTGTCGAACACGATGATCGACACCCGCTCGCCGTCTTCGCCGACGAACGTCTTGAACTCGAGCAGTCCTTCCGTGGCACGCGCTCGTTCCTCCATTTGCTGTGCTTCCTCCGCGTAGGCCAATTGCGCCTCTGAGCGGAGGCGAGAGCGGAAGACAGTGACGATCGGTCCGGCGCCGTTGTTCATCCCGTTAGCTTGCCTCTGTCACCCCTGTTGCCAGGGTTTTCGCGGTCCGGCTGCATAGGGCCTGGTGAAGGCGCCCTTTGTGGGACGGATTCCCTCCGCCGGATTGCAAGGCCTCTTGCGTTATCGGTATGTTGTCCGGCCGTTATGCCCGGACACGGCGGGGTCACGGGTCGGAGCGGCCAGTCACCACGCACAGGCCGTCGTCGCGCACACCATGACCAATCACCGTTCAATCCTCATAGCCGGAGCAGCATCGTTCATTTTGACGACGGTGTTCGTGTCCACCACGGCATCAGCGGACACCAACTCGGACAAGGCCCAGATCGCCCAGCTCGAGACCCAGATCGCCCAGGACGGTGCCCACGTCGAAGCGCTGGTGTCGAGCTACGACCAGGCGATCACGCAGGAGCAAATCGACGCCCAGAAGGTGGCCGCCGCCCAAGCACGTGTGGCCTCCGACCAACAGACCGAGGACCAAGCCAAAGCAGTCCTGCGCAGCCTGGCCTTGACCTCATACATGAACGACAGCGTGGACAACTCGTCTCTGTCCATCTTCTCGATGACGTCGGGATCTTCGGTCGCTGCCAAGCAGGAATACACGCAGATCGCCAATGACGGCCTGCGCACCGCCGTCGACGCCGTGGACGCCGACGCCCGCCAGACCCAGGCCTCTGAGGACCAGCTGCGCGCCGTACAGGCACAGGCACAGGCCACCGTGACACAACTCGGTGCCGCCAAGGCGGCGGCCCAAGCTGCCCTGGCCCAGGACGACGCTTTGCTGTCCCAGGTGAAGGGCAACCTCGCTACCCTCGTGGCGCAAGCGGCGGCAGCGGCGAAGGCTGCGGAACAACGAGAAGCAGCCATCTTGGCCGCCGAGGAGGCCAACGCCCACCCCGTGAACTTCTCCTTCAACCCCAGCCCAGGTTCCTACAGCAACCCACTCCGGTCCATCAACGGGCTCAACCCCGAACGTGTGGACCAGGGCGTGGACTACAGCGGATACGGCCCGATCTACGCCATGGGTGACGCCAAGATCCTGAGCACGACGAACTCCGGCTGGCCCGGTGGGACCTTCATCGCCTACAAGTTCCTCGACGGACCCGCCGCTGGCCTCGTCGCCTACGCCGCCGAAGACATCGAGCCCACCGTGGACGTGGGGCAGACCGTCAACGCCGGGACGGTCATCGGCACCATGTACGCCGGTCCCGACGGCATCGAGACGGGCTGGGCCGACCCCTCCGGAGACGGCAACAGCATGGCCCGCGATTACGGCCAGTTCGACGGCTCGAACTCCACCGCCTTCGGCGCCAACTTCTCCCAGTTCCTTGCCTCTGTGGGAGCACCACCCGGAGTGATGCAGAACGAGCCGCCCACCGGCAACCTGCCGCCCGGGTGGCCCACGTGGTGACAAGGGCCCGCCACCGCCCGGAGTGAGCGGCCGTCCCTAGCAACTAGCCTGCGCCGCCATGGCGGTGTACGCCCTCGGTGAAGTCGCCCCTCTCATCGACGTCTCGGCGTTCGTCCATCCCGACGCCACGGTCATCGGGGACGTCACCATCGGTGCAGAGTCGTCGATCTGGCCCGGAGCAGTGCTGCGAGGCGATCACGGATCGGTCTCGGTGGGGTCCCGAACCTCGATCCAGGACGGCTCGGTCATCCATGCCGGTCCCGGTTTCCCGACCGTGATCGGCGACGGATGTGTGATCGGCCACGTCGTGCACCTCGAGGGATGCACGTTGGAGGATGAATGCCTGATCGGCTCCGGTGCCGTGGTGCTTCATCACGTGGTCGTCGGGCGCGGGGCATTGGTGGCCGCCGGTGCCGTCGTGCCCAACGGCATGCACGTTCCCGCCGGCGCTCTGGCCGTGGGGGTCCCGGCCACGGTGAAGCCGGACGGATCTCATCCCGAGCTCATCCGCGTCTCCGCCGAGGAGTACGTGAAGAACTCCCGGCGTTATCGCGCCGAGCTGCGGCGGGTGGACTGAGGCCCGGGAGACGGCGACAACCCTCAAGTAGAGGGTTAGGGTGCATCCTCACCTGGGCCGATGTACCCGAGCGCCGGGACCTCCGTCTGGTGTCGATGTGGTGTCGCGCCGGCGCCTGGACACCGCCCCTCGCCGTCCCACGGGTTTTGGGGTCCTACCTGGAGCTTCGTCCGCTCGACTCGGACGGCGTCGATGTCGGAGCATCCCCCTTCGACGACAGATTCGTAACTACCCTCGTGTGAGGACGGGCAGATACGATGACCCTAGACCTGAGGTGGAGGAGGACCCCGATGGCCGAAAGCGTTGCCCCTGCCACGCCGCTTCCGGGTATGGAGGCACCGGCGACTCAACCGATCGAGGGGTTCCGTGGGCCGCAGGTCTGTTCTCTGGTGGGCATCACCTACCGTCAGCTCGACTACTGGGCGCGCACCGGCTTGTTGCGCCCTTCCATCGCCGACGCCCGCGGCAGCGGCACGCAGCGTCTGTACGCCTACACCGACGTGCTCGAGCTCAAGGTGATCAAGCAGCTCCTCGATGCCGGCATCTCCTTACAGCGGGCCCGACGCGCAGTGGAGTGTCTGCGCGCCGGCTTGGGGGCGGACCTGGCGTCCGCCAACTTGGTGCTGGTGGGCCCGGACTCGGTGCTGGCCCACGGTGACGGAGAAGTGGTCGACCTCCTGCGCGGTGGTCAGGGTGTGCTCAACATCGTGCCGTTGTCCGGTGTCGTCGAGGAACTCGATGCCGCCATCGTGGAGTTGGAACGGCACCGCTCCGCCTCGCCCATGGCGGTGGCGAGCGGGGCACGCGTCGCCGGAGGACGACAGTCCTGACATGAGCCCCCGGTCGGCTCGGAAAGGCTCCAGGGCAGCGACATTCGCCCACGAATCCGAAGCCCGATTCGCCGAGCTTTTGAACTTCTACGGCGTCCGCTGGGAATACGAGCCGGTCGAGTTCGTCCTGGAGTGGGATGCACAAGGCAGGTCCCGCTCCGCCTTTCGACCTGATTTCTATCTACCGGAGCACGACTGTTTCGTCGAGCTCACGACGCTCAACCAGCGTCTGGTGACGAAGAAGAACGCCAAGGTCAGGCGCCTGCGGGAACTGCATCCCGACATCGAAGTCAAGCTGCTCTACCAGCGCGACTACGAGGCGCTGCTGGCCAAGTACGGGCTGGCCCGACCCTCTACGCCCGCCGCGTAGGCTGCCGGCGTGGCCCCGGCGTCGTCCTCTGTTCCCACGGCCGACGTACCTGGGACGGCGGGGAACGACCACGATCTGCGACACTCACCCCTCGAGTCAGTCCATCGCGCCCTCGACGCCAAATTGGTCCCTTTCGGCGGATGGCTCATGCCTCTCGCCTATCCCACCGGGACGCTGACCGAGCACCGGGCCTGCCGGCGTTCGGCGGTGGTCTTCGACGTGAGCCACCTCGGAACGGTCAGGGTTCGGGGCGCTGACGCCCTGAGTGTGCTCCAGCAGCAGCTCAGCAACGACCTGCGCAAGGTCACCCCCGGACGGGCGCAGTACACCCACCTGCTCGACGAGACAGACGCCTCGGTGCTGGACGACATCATCGTGTGGTGGCGTGAGCCCGAGCTCTTCGACGTGATGCCCAACGCGTCCAACACTGCCCGGGTCCTCGACGCCGTCGGCGGGCAGGACGTCACGAACGAGCGCGCCGTGCTCGCCGTCCAGGGCCCGGCGTCCCGGCAGATCGTCGCCGAAGTGGCACCCGGCGCCGCTGCCGTCGCCCGCTTCGGTGTCGCCCCCTTCGAGTTCGACGGGGCCCCATGCGTGGTGGCGGGCACCGGCTACACCGGGGAAGACGGCGTGGAGTGCGCCGTCCCGGCCGAGGTGGCCGCCGCCTTCTGGCGGGCCCTCACCACCGCCGGCGCCCTCCCCGCCGGCCTGGGGGCGCGCGACACCCTGCGGCTCGAGGCCGGGCTGCCGCTCCACGGCCACGAGCTCGGCCCCGGCATCACCCCGCTGCAGGCCGGCCTGGGCTGGGTGGTGGGCTGGGACAAGCCCGCGTTTCGGGGCCGAGCAGCGCTCGAACGCGAGCGGGCCGCCGGGCCCGGTCGCCGTCTTGTCGGGCTCCTCACCGCAGGCAGGCAGCCGCCCCGGCAGGGGATGGTCGTGCGGCGGCGCGACACCGAGGTCGGCGTCGTCACGAGCGGCAACTTCTCACCGGTGCTCGAGCGCGGCATCGCCATGGCCTTCGTCGACAGCGAGGCGGCGATCACCGACGGAGACGACGTGTCCCTGGTGATCCGGGATCGTGAGCTCGGGGCCCAGGTGGTACGGCTTCCCTTCGTGAAGCGGGGGGAGGGATCGACCGGCTGATGGCCGACTACACCCCGCACACCGAAGCCGAGATCGAGGCCATGCTGGGCATGCTGGGCCTGCGCGACCTCGACGAGCTGTTCGCCGTCGTACCCGAGGCACTGCGGCTCGGCGGCCTGGACATGGCGCCGGGCCGACCTGAACCGGACGTCCTCGCCCGCATGGGCGCCCTGGCCGGGAGCAACCGCGCCAACGGCACAGACCTGGTGTGCTTCGCCGGCGGTGGCGCCTACGACCACGAGGTTCCTCCCGTGACCCCCGCCCTGGCGTTGCGCTCGGAGTTCGTGACCTCCTACACGCCCTATCAGCCCGAGGTGGCCCAGGGGGTGCTCCAGGCCGTCTTCGAGTTCCAGACGCTCATCGCCCGCCTCACCGGGTTGCCGGTCTCGAACGCCTCGCTCTACGACGGGGCAGCCGCCCTCGTGGAGGGGCTCAACCTGGGCGTCGCCGCCGCCGGCCGCCCCGGCGTGCTCATGTCGAGCGGGGTGAACCCGTCGTGGAGGAGCGTGGCCCGGACCATGGCGGCGGGGACCGGCCACGCCATCGAAGAGATCCCCCTGGCCGACGGCGTCACCGCCTGGGACGGTGCCAGCGAGCGGGCCCCCGGCGTCGTGGTCGTCGCCTATCCCAACTACCTCGGCTGCCTCGAAGACCTCGGCCCCGCCCGACGGCTGTGCGACGACACGGGCGCCCTGCTCGTCGTCGTCTTCGATCCCGTGTGTGCCGGCATCCTGCGTTCACCTGCCGCCTGGGGGGCCGACGTGGCGGTGGGGGAGGGGCAGCCCCTCGGCACGCCGCTCAGCTTCGGCGGTCCCTACCTGGGCCTCTTCGCTTGCGGAGACGACCAGGTGCGCCGCCTGCCGGGACGCCTGGTGGGGGAGACCGTCGACGCCGAAGGCCGCCGGGCCTACGTCACCACATTGCGGGCCCGGGAGCAGGACATCAGGCGGGAGAAGGCCACGTCCAACGTGTGCACCAATCAGACCCTCATGGCCGTGACGGCCGCGGTACAGCTGGGCTGGCTGGGCAGCTCGGGCCTGGCCGAGGTGGCCCTGCGCTCGGCACAGGGCGCCCGGTACTGCCGCCAGGCGCTGCTCGCCGTGCCCGGGGTCGAGCCGCTGTGCACGGCGCCCGTGGTCCGGGAGTTCGCACTGCGCCTCCCGATCCCGGCCGCCGACGTGGTCGAGCGCTTGGTGGAGGAGGGCTTCCTGGCCGGCATCCCGCTCGATCACACCTATGGGGGCGACGACCGCGGGCTCCTGGTGGCCGTGACCGAACGGCGGACGCGCGAGGAGATCGACGGCTTCGCGGCGGCTTTCGACAAGGCGGTGCGATGACGACGGCGAAGGCCGAGAAGCGCGACCAGGTGCCCCCGCCGGCAGCAGGCGGCCGGGCCCTCAGTGCGCCGCTGCTCGGGCACGGTACCGAGCCCACCCTGTTCGAATTGTCTCAACCGGGACGAAGCGCCTGGCAGCTGCGCACCACCGGCGTCCCCGAGGTCCCCCTCGAGGAGCTGGTGCCCGACCACCACCGCCGAGAGGGTCCCCTCACGCTGGCCGAGGTGTCGGAGCGCGACCTCGTCGGGCACTTCACCAGGCTGAGCCACCGACAGTTCTCGGTGGACCTGGGGGCCTACCCGCTCGGGTCGTGCACCATGAAGTACAACCCCAAGGTCTGCGACGCCGTTGCGGCCCTGGCCGGATTGGCCGACGTCCACCCCGGGGCGCCGCCGTCGTGCACCCAGGGCTGGATGGAGCTCTTGGTCGAGCTGGAGGCGGTGCTGTGCGAAGTCACGGGCATGGCGGCCGCCACCCTGCAACCGGCGGCCGGGGCTGCAGGTGAGCTCACCGGCCTGTTGCTCATGCGCGCCTGGCACGAGGCACAAGGCCGGCCTCGTTCCACGGTGATCATCCCCGACTCGGCGCACGGGACCAATCCGGCCTCGGTGACACTGGGCGGCTACCGGACCGTGACCGTGCCCAGCGACCGGCGCGGGTGCGTGGATCTCGACGCGCTGCGGGCGGAGCTCGACGACGACGTGGCCGGCATCATGCTCACGAATCCCAACACCCTCGGGCTGTTCGAGGAGCAGATCGTGGACATCGCCGCCGCCGTCCACGAGGTCGGCGGGCTCCTCTACTACGACGGCGCCAACTTGAACGCCATCTTGGGGGTCGTGCGTCCGGGCGACATGGGGTTCGACATCGTCCATCTCAATCTGCACAAGACCTTCGCCACCCCGCACGGCGGCGGAGGGCCCGGTGCCGGCCCGGTGGCGGTATCGCCCCGGCTGGCGCCGTTCCTGCCCGGGCCGCGCCCCGTGCGGTTGGACGGCGGCGCATCGGCCCCGGGGTCCGGCGGACAACGCTACGGCTGGGTCACGCCGGAACACTCCATCGGGCGGATCCACTCCTGGCACGGCAACGCGCTGGTGCTGGCGCGAGCGCTGGCCTACATCCTCGTTCACGGCGCCGACGGGCTGCGGCGGGTGGCGCAGCTGGCTGTGCTCAACGCCAACTGGCTGCGCAGTCGCCTGTCCACCACCTACGACGCTCCCTACGACAGGCCGTGCATGCACGAGTGCGTGCTGTCGGCTGCCTCCCTCAAGCGCGCCACGGGGGTGCGGGCCTTGGACGTCGGCAAGCGGCTCCTCGAGGAGGGGTTCCACGCGCCCACCGTCTACTTCCCGCTCGTCGTGGACGAGGCACTCATGATCGAGCCGACCGAGACCGAGAGCCTGCAGACCCTCGAAGCCCTGGCCGAGGCCTTCGAGCGGATCGCCGCCGAGGCGAGGGCACCGGAGGGGCCTGCCCGGGCGGCGGCCGCACCCCATGCAACCCCCGTGCGGCGCGTGGACGAGGCCCGCGCCGCCCGCACCCTGGTCCCCACCTTCGACGCCCGCCCCTGAGGGCTCGCTCGATCTGACGATTCGGGAAAAAAGGGGTTCCCCAGCGCCCTTCCCGGTGTACGCTCGTTGTGCGTCCGGTGTGAATGGGGTGCCGCGGGAAGGCGGTCCGAAATTGGCAGTCGCAACGGTTACCGTGCTGTTCACCGACCTGGTGAGCTCGACCGAAATGCTGAGCCGCCTGGGGGAGGAAGCGGCCGAGGTGCTCCGACGCGAGCACTTCCGGCTCCTGCGAGAGGCGATCGCCGCCACGGGCGGCCACGAGGTCAAGAACCTGGGCGACGGGCTCATGGTGGCGTTCGACGCCGTGACGTCGGCGCTGTCCTGCTCTGTGTCGATGCAGCAGGTGCTCGAGGCGCGCAACCGCAACTCTGAGGAACCGCTCCTCGTCCGCATCGGGATGAGCAGCGGCGAGGCCGAGGTGGAGGAGGGCGACTACTTCGGTGGCCCGGTGGTGGAAGCGGCCCGGCTGTGTGCCAAGGCCGGCGGAGGG
This sequence comes from Acidimicrobiaceae bacterium, assembly GCA_003453695.1. GTDB lineage: Bacteria > Actinomycetota > Acidimicrobiia > Acidimicrobiales > UBA8190 > UBA8190. The sequence continues at coordinate 17,635 of DMNK01000124.1, forward strand.
GAGATCCTCACCACCGAGCTGGTGCGCCTGCTCGCCGGGAGCCGAGGCAGCTTCGCCTTCGAGTCCGTGGGCCTGCTCGAGCTCAAGGGCCTCGACGAGCCGGTGTCCGCCTACCGCGTGGCGTGGCAGCCGCTCGCCCCCGAGAACCCCACCATGGTCCTGCTGCCGTCGCGCATGGAAGGCGGCACCACGGTCTTCGTGGGCCGCTCCACGGAACGCCAGCAGCTCCAAGGCGCCTTGGACGACGCAGTGCTCGGGCAATTCCGGGTGGTGCTGGTGGCGGGTGAGGCCGGCATCGGGAAGACCTCGCTGGCGAGCGCCGTCGCCCGTCAGGCCTTCGACAACGGCGCCCTGGTCCTGTACGGACGGTGCGAGGAACAGCTGGGCGTTCCCTACCAGCCCTGGGTGGAAGCACTGGGCCACCTGGTGCGCTACGCGCCGATCGACATGCTCACCGCCCACGTCGCCACCCACCACGGCGAGCTGGCCGCCTTCGTCCCCGAGCTGGCCGTGCGCACCGGCGTGGCCGCTCCGGCGCCCGCCGCTGCCAGCGCCAAGATGCCCGTCGCCGCCGTCGCCGACCTCCTGAGCCGGGCCGCCGCCTTCGCCCCGGTGGTACTGGTCCTGGACGACCTGCACTGGGCCGACGACGCCTCCGCCCAATTGCTTCGCCACGTGGGCACCTCCGACCAGCAGTTGCGGGCGCTCGTCGTCGGGACCTTCCGGGACTCGAAGGTCGATGCCGGCCACCCGCTCGCCAGCACCTTGGCCGCCTTCCACCGAGTAGAAGGCATCCAACGACTCGTCCTGCGCGGCCTGGGCACCGAGGAGGTCGACGCCCTCATCGAGGCCGCGGTCGGGCAGTCCGTCGACGACGCAGCGGTCCAGCTGCGCGACGCCATCCTCGAGGAGACCGACGGCCATCCCTTCTTCGTGCGGGAGCTGCTGCGGCACCTGGTCGATGAAGGCGTGCTCTACGACCAGGCGTCGGGCAAGTGGATGGATGCCCGTACCCTGCACGCCGCCGGGCTGCCGCTCAGCATCCAAGAGGTCATCCACGGACGGGTGGCCCGTCTCGGCGACAAGGCGCTGTCCATCTTGTCGATGGCGGCGGTCATCGGGCGGGACTTCGACCTCGAGCTGCTGGCCCGGGTGGCGTCCGCCGATGAGAACACCCTCATCGACGTGCTCGACAACGCCGTTGCCGACGTCGTGTTGGTGGAGCGGGACTACCCCGGGCAGTTCCGCTTCGCCCATGCCCTGTTCCAGCACGCCCTCTACCGCGAGCTGAGCTCGATGCGGCGGGCCACCGCCCATCGCGACGTCGCCAGCGCCCTCGAGGCGATGTGCGGGGACGACCCCGGCGACAAGGTGCGCGATCTCACCTACCACTGGGCCCTGGCCGCGCCTCGCCTGACCATCCCCAAGCGCGCCGAGAGCGACCTCGACCTCATCACGCTGGGCATCGGCGAAGGCGTCCCGGTCGCCGAGCCCGAGCCGTCGCTGCTCGAGACGATCTGAGCCTTCGGCCTCGGACCGGCCCCGAGGGGCGGGCCCCCTCGGTTCAGTCCCTCGGGGTCAGCTCCTGCTCTGCCTTGGCCTTCGCCTCTCGCTCGGCGTGGTGGTCCGAGATGGCCTGCATGATGGCCCCGCCCACCTGGCCGATGAACTCGGGACGGTTGTCGGCCGCCCAGTCCCTCGACGCCACGAGCGACGGCATCGATCCCTGGAAGTGCGGGATCACCTCCCGGGCGAACAGCTCGTAGGAGTGCAAGGTGGCCTCCCGGTCCGCCCACTCGTGCGCCATGAGCAGGTAGGTCCCGAACCCGCCCGACTGCTCGGCCAGCCGCTCGATCTGGGCCACTGCCATCTCGGGGGTGCCCACCACGGCGAAGCCCGTCTCCATGAGGGCGTCGACCATCTTGTCGGGATCGAGGGTGTTGGGGGCCAGCGGCAACGCCGCCACCCGCTCGAAGTAGTCCACCCACTTGACCAAGCCGAAGGCCACGTCTCGGCGGGCCTGCTCCTCCGTCTCGGCCAGGTGCATGGGACCCACGAGGCGCCAGCGACGCCGGTCGACCATGGTGCCGAACTCGGCGGCCCGCTCCTGCATCGTTACCCAGTGGGAGCCGAGGACGTCGAAGCCGCCGGCGGTGGTGGCGCCGATGGACAGCAGCGACAGCCCGAAACGCCCGGCGGCCCGGGGGCCGGCGGGGGAGACCTGGGCGGCGACGGCGACCTCGAAGCGAGGGTGGGTGAAGGGCCGAAGCTGGAGACGGGCGTCCCGCAGCGTGAACCAGTCGGTCTGGCGGTTGACCGGTTCGGTGCCGTCCAGCAAAGCCAGGATGGCCTCGAGCGCCTCTTCCATCATGTCGCGCTGGCGCATGGGGTCGATCCCCATCATGAACGCATCCGACGGCAGCGCCCCCGGTCCGACGCCGAACATCACCCGTCCCCGGGTGAGGTGGTCCAGCAGCACCATGCGGTCGGTGAGGATGAGCGGGTGGTGATAGGGCAGAGAGCTCACCCCCGTCCCGAGACGGAGGTGACGGGTGCGGCCGGCCAGGGTGGCGATGAACACCTCGGGCGAGGCGATGATCTCGTAGCCGGCCGAGTGGTGCTCACCGATCCAGGCTTCGTCGAACCCGAGCTGATCGAGTCGCACCACCAGCTCGAGGTCCCGCTCCAAGGCGAGCGTCGGATTCTGGCCCACGGGGTGAAACGGGGCCAGGAAGATGCCGAAGGAAAGGGGCCAGTCCATGAACGCTCCCGCCGTCGTCGCGCCGTCAGTCGAGCAGGTCTGGTTGCTCGCGCACGATCTTCTCGTACAACGGCTGGAAGCTGAGCCAGCCGGCGTAGTGATTGCCGACCTGTGACGCGGTGAGCGCCGCTTGGTCCGGGTCGATCTTGACCGGTGTGCCCGCCGCCTCGGCGAGCAATTGCGCCTGGCACGAGCGCTCCATGGTGATGAACCACCACGCTGCCTCGCCCACGCTGTGGCCGACGGTGAGCAGTCCGTGGTTGCGCAGGATCACCGCCTTGTGCTCCCCCAGGGCGGCAGCGATGCGCTTTCCCTCCTCCACGTCGATCACCACGCCCGTGTAGTCGTCGAAGAGCCCGTGGGCTTTGTAGAAGGCGCACACATCCTGGGTGATGGGGTCGAGGAGGCGGCCCAGCGCCGACCACGACTTGCCGAATATGGAGTGCGAGTGGGCGGCAGCGACGACGTCGGGGCGCGCCGCGTGCACCTGGGAGTGGATGGCGAAGGCGGCGGTATTGACGGGCTTGCGCCCCGCCACCACCGCGCCGGTGGCGTCCACGCAGATGAGGTCCGACACCCGGATGTGGCCGAACGACATGGCGAAGGGATTCACCCAGAAGCGGTCCGGGAACTCGGGGTCCCGGGCCGTGATGTGGCCGGCCACGCCCTCCTCGAACCCGAACTTGGAGAAGAGCCGGAACGAAGCGGCCAGGCGCTGCTTGCGGTGCAGACGCTCGTCCTCGACGGAGTCGAAGGTGGGCGGCGAGGGCAGGGGCTCGATGGCCTGGTCGATGTCGGTCATGGCGCTTCCTCCGGGACGGCTGACGACCACGTCAGTCTACGAGGCCGACCTCCATCCCCTTTTTGGCCCGGGGAACCGCAAGTGGGGACGGCCAGCCCTGTTGCAATTGGGACGGAAGTGAGTATTGTTGTAGTTGAGGTTAGACCACCCATGACATATCCCGTCCTTGATATGGCCCCGTCGCCGGGGCGGCCCCGAGAGGGGACGGCCGTGCCGGCCCGGCCCGCCGGGTCCCGCCACGCCCAGGCCTTCGCCCGCTACGAGCGGGCCCGGACGGCGATCATGGTGGGGAGCGCCGTGCGGGCGGCGCGGCGCAAGGCCGGTCTGAGCCAGGTCGAGCTGGCGAAGAGGGCAGGCACCAGTCAGCCGTCCATCGCCCGTCTCGAGCGGGGCCTGGTGTCGCCGACGGTGATCAGCCTGGACCGCATCGCTCGCGCCCTCGGCGCCGAGCTGGTGATCGACTTCGAGCCACCCGGGGTCAGGTCCCGTCAGCCGCTGGCGCCCACCAACCACTCCAGGTTGCCGGCGTAGAGCCGTTCAGCCGCCCTGCCCTCGAGGGGCCCGGCGATGCGCTCGTAATCCTCGACGGGGCGGGCGATGCCCTCGGCGTGGGGGTAGTCGCTCGAGAACATGAGCATGTCCTCGCCGAGATGGTCGATGAGCCGGCGCGGGCCCTCGTAGCAGAACACGGCCACTCGGACCTGGCGGCGCACGTACTCACTGGGACGCAGGGGCAGCTCGTGCAGCGGGCGGCCGTTGAACCGGGCGTGGAAGTCGAAGCCGCCGTCCAACATGAGCAGGAACATGGGCACCCATACGGCGGAGAGCTCCATCACCCCGAGCCGCAGGCGCGGGTGGCGCTCGAAGACGCCGTTGATGGCCATGTCACAGATGGCCAGAGCCGGCGCGCTCCAGATGAACACCGAACCCATCACCGGGGCGGCGGCGTCGGGATCCTGGTCGTACCAGGCGTCGTGGAAGGGATGCGGGAAGTTGGCGACGTGGAAGACGGGGGCGATCCCGTGGTCCTCGAAGGCGGACCAGGCCCGGTCGAGCTGCGGGTCGGAGAGGGGCTTTCCCTCGACGAGTGCCGGCGCCACCATGGCCAGGCGGACGCCGGCGGCCGACAAGCGGGCCAACTCCGCATCCAGCCAGTCGAGATCGCGCAGGCTCAGATGCGCCACCGGGTGGAGCCGCCCGCCGCCTGCTGACACCACCTCGCCGACCCATCGGTTCCAGGCCCGCATGTTGGCCAGCTGAGCCTGGGGGCGATCCGCCAATGGCCGCTCCCACAGCAGCCCGTAGTTGGGGAACAGCACGGCGGCGTCGACACCGAAGTCGTCCAGCTGGCCCAAGCGGGCTTCGGGATCGTGAAAGGCGCGGGGGAGTGCCTCGTCGAAGGGAACCTCGGCGGGAAGGCCCTGGCGGACCCGCTGGCGGTACGCCCCCATGGCGTCGAGATCCCCGGGATGGTGGATCTCGGCCAGGTCCACGCGCCGGTCGCCCTGCACCAGCCAGGCATGCCCCAGGTCGTCGTCCACGATGGACAGCGCCAGGTGCCGCTGGCCGGGGTC
>DMNK01000124.1:22953-23108 GCA_003453695.1 Acidimicrobiaceae bacterium
CAGGTGCCGCTGGCCGGGGTCCATATGGCCCTCCCACAGCGGGCGAGTCTCGTAGAGGTGCATGTCGGCGTCGAAGCGCTGCACGCTCCCACCATCGCGCGTGGGGGGGCGAGACGGCGAGTGCGAGCCCCGGCCTGGCTGGGAACGGACCATCC
>DMNK01000124.1:23132-23313 GCA_003453695.1 Acidimicrobiaceae bacterium
GGGGGTCCTCTTGACCGGTGGGGTCCTGGGGGGGTGCAGCAGTTCCACCCAGGGAACGCTGGCCGGCAAGAGCCCGGCCCAGATCGTGTCCACCGCCCTGGCCGCCGCTCGTTCGGAGGGCACCGTGCACTTCACCCTGAACGCCACGGGGACCTCGGGCGGGGAGAGCGTGGTGGGCAAG
>DMNK01000124.1:23487-33397 GCA_003453695.1 Acidimicrobiaceae bacterium
AGAGCGTGGTGGGCAACGCCGGGCTCCTCGACGGCCAGCAGGAGCTGACCATCGGCAGCGACCAGGTGGAGGCCGAGCTCATCAGTGGCGTCGCCTACCTCGACTCCACTGCCGGATTTCTCCACAACGATCTCGGCCTGCCCGCCACGGTGGCCAACGCCTACGCCGGCAAGTGGATCTCTCTCAGCTCCTCCGACGCCTTGTACTCCCAGGTCAGCCGGTCGGTGACTCTGAACGGCATCCTCAAGCAGGTCACCCCGACGGGCTCGCTGCGGGCCTCGGGGCCCGGCACGGTGGCGGGCCGCGCCGTCATGGGCGTCATCGGCGGCCTACCCGGGCCTCCGAAGGCCGGGACCACCGGCACCTCCGAGCTCTATGTCGAGATCGCCCGCCCCAACCTTCCCGTCGGATTCTCCGGGGAGGCCACGAGCGCCTCCGGGACGCGGATCACCGACGTCGGCACCTTCCGGGACTGGGGCGGCGCCCTGCAGCTCAGCCCGCCGCCCGGCGCCGTGCCCTACGACTCCCTGCCTAAGTCCTGAGCAGGCGGGCCCGACGCCGCAGGGGAGGCGCCGGAGAGCGACACCAGAAGAAACCCCTGGGCACCGCCGGTCCCGGATCCAGGGCTATTTGACATAAGATCGCTTATCGGCGATCCCGAGCACGCCCGTGGGACCTGCAGACAGGCTGAGCCGGGTCAGTCCCAGTAACAGGCGCCCGAGGAGCTGCCCCGGTGCAGGACGTCCAGGGCGTCCGACACCAGCGCCGTTGTCTCGATGGGGCCCCGTTCGAACAGGTGCGACGTGGCGGCCAATTCGAGCTCGAGCCCCTGGAGGGCGCCGCGTTGGAGGTAGGCCAGGTCGCAGCCCGAGGAGTTGAGGCGCTCGGTCACGACCAGGGCCATGGTGTGGCGGGCGCGGTACCAGGGCCGCAGCACATCCTCCCGATCCCCGAGGTCGGGCGGGTCGGTGCCGACCATGGCCAGGGACGCCACGACGTAAGCGCTGCCCCGGGCGACGGCGTTGACCCACGCCCAGCCCGGAACGGGCAGTCCCGCCTCCACCAGATGATCGGCGTATCGGCCCGACGAGAAGGAGGCCCAGGCGGCCGTGGGGTCGGGCGGGGACGGACGGCGGGTCATGGCGCCCACCATGCGGCTCAGCCCGGGGCGCGAACCAGGGTCGAACGGCCCACCGCCGCCGCCGTGAGGCCCATCGCACCGGGCGTCGACGGATGCGCCGACGCCCGGTGTCGATCAGGGCGGGGACAGGAAGTCGACGACGGCGGTGGCGAACTCTGGAGACGTCACCGCCGAGAGATGGTCGCCGGGGACGACCACCAGACGCCCCTCGGGCAGGGAGCGGGCCACCAGTTCGGCGTCCCCGACCAAGGTGTCGCGCTCGCCCACCACCATGAGCACCGGCACGTCGATCGATTCGAGACTCGGATGGCCGGTGATAACCCGGGACCGCTGCAGCGCGGCCAGGGCCAGGCGATCGGCCTTGGTGGCATCGGCGAAGGCCCGAAAGGCGCGGGGTGTGGCGTCCTCGACGGTTTCGGGGTCCTCCGCCTCGAGGGCCCGGGCGATCTCCTCGGCCGGGTACCGGCGCTCTTGGGGCCGCGGGGCGAGCAGCCGGGAGCCGATGCCACCCAGCACGGCGCGACGCACCCGGGGCTCGGTGGGCACCAGCCACGCCGCCACTTGCGCCCCCATCGAGTAGCCCACGACCGCCAGTTCGCCGAGGGCCAGGTGGTCGATGAGGCCAACGGCGTCGCGCACCAGGGCGTTGTCGGCGTAGGCGGCCGGGTCATGGGGCTTCCCGGAGCGGCCGTGGCCGCGGGCGTCGTAGGCCACCGCCGTGAACCCGGCTCGCACCAGTGCGTCAACGACGCCGGGCCGCACCCAGTTGACCGAGGCACTGGATGCGAAGCCGTGCATGAGGAGCACGGCCGGCCCCTCGCCCGCCACCTGGTAGTCGATCTCGACCCCGTCGGGGGCAGCCCAGCGAGGCACCGGGCCATGGTGCCCGTTGGCGGCCCGACGCCGCCACCTGCCCGGCCCGGGCCCGCCGGTGCCCATCTCAGATCTGGGATATGGCGAAGATGGAATGGCCGCCCGCCGGCCGGGCTCGGTCGCCAGGCCCCGCCTCCCCTACCATCGCCGGGGTGACGACCACCGAGGACACCACCGCCCTGCGTCGCGCCATGGGCGACGAGCTGCGGGCCGTGATCGACGTCCTCCTCTCCCGCCAGGCGTCGACCGAAGGTCTGGAACGTGCCCTCGAACTCACCGCCGAGGTCCGGCGCGCCCTGGGCGGCCCGCCTGCGCCCGCCTACAACGCCTCGCCGGCGTACTGGCGCGGCGACGAGAGGTCGTGGGGCAGCTACATGGACATGACGATCTTCGGCGGGGGCATCAATCCCCTCGGCATGCCCATGCGGCCCGAGTACGGGCTCGACGACGAGGGTCAGCCCTACGCCGAAGCCACGGTGCGCCTGGGCCGTCCCTATCTGGGCGGGCCCAACATGGTCCACGGCGGGTATGTGGCCGGCCTGCTCGACCACATGTTCGGCCTGGCCATGCACGCCGGGCCGCTCATCGCTGTCACGGCCACCTTGACCGTGCGCTACGTGGCACCCACCCCGGTCGATCGCGACCTGGGTCTGCGCGCCTGGTTCGAGCCCGGCCGGGGACGCCGGCTCACCGGGCACGCCACCTGTCACGACGGCGAGGTGCTCACCGCCGAGGCCGAAGGGCTGTTCCTGCGGGTGGACATGGCCGAGATGGCGAAGCGCAACGCCACCTCCACCGCCGAGCCCGGCGCGTAGTCGGGTCCGCCATGGCCACCGCCGTCTTCTTCCACGCCCATCCCGACGACGAGACCATCGCCACCGGGGGGACGATGGCCCGGGCCGCCGCCGAGGGCCACCGGGTGGTGCTCGTCACCGCCACCGCCGGGGAGCTCGGCGAAGTGCCCGACGGCTTTCTGGCCCCGGGCGAAGACCTCGCCAGCCGGAGGGCGGAGGAGCTGGCTGCCGCCTGTCAGATCCTGGGCGTGGCCCGCCACCTCTGTCTCGGCTACGGGGACTCGGGGATGGCCGGTGAGCCCAGTAACGACGTCGAAGGAAGCTTCTGGCGAGCCGACGTCGACGAGGCAGCGGCTGCCCTGGCCGCCGTCCTCGAGGAGGAGCAGGCCGAGGTGCTCACCGCCTACGACGAGCACGGCGGCTACGGCCACCCCGACCACATCCAGGTGCACCGGGTGGGCTTGCGCGCCGGCGAGATGGCCAGGACGCCACGCGTGTACATGGCCACCATCAACCGGGATCACGTCCAGCGTCTGGCCGAGCAGGCAGGGGCCTTCGGGGTCGAGCTCCCCGAAGGGGACGCACCCGATTTCGCCGACCTGGGCGTCGAGGAGGCGCGCATCACCACCTCCGTCGACGTCAGTGAATTCCTCGGTGCCAAACGGCGGGCCATGGAGGCCCACGCCTCTCAGATCGCCGAGACGTCGTTCTTCCTGGCCGTCCCGCCGGAGGCCTTCGCCGTCATCTGGGGCACCGAGTGGTACATCCGCCAAGGGGCGGCCCCAGGAGGCGAGATGGAGTACGACCTGCTTCCCAGTCCCTGACGAAGGGCCACGACACTCTTCCCTCCACCAGCCACGGCTGGCAATCGCCGGTGCGCCCGGAGCGGTAGGGGGACCGTCGACTGGCCCGACAGGGCGCGGAAGCTAGCGTGGTCAGGCGGCATGGCCCGACGGATCGACATCGAGCTCACCAGCCAGCGTCCCGATGGAAGCTGGACGTGGCGCGCTCCCGGAGCACGACAGCCGCGCGGGGACGTCGCCGCCGAGCTCGTCCCGTCCGGGGTCAAGGTCGGAGACGTGTTGCGGGCCGACGCCGAGTTCGATCTGGACGGCATCGTCGTCACCGCCGTGCTGGCCCAGCGCCCGGCGACGCGCAGCGACGACGAACGGAACCGCATCGAGGTGCTCGGCCCTGGACGCAGCTCCACTGGTGTGTCGGTCACCCTCGCTCCGGGCAGCAGGCGACGCGCTGAGGACGACGAGCGCGGCCGGGGCCGCCGCGGCGACGGCGACGACGCCGGCCCGCGTCGCACCCGCCGTCCCGGCGCCGGCGGTGACCGGGCACGGCGACCCCGGACGCCGGCCTCCGACGAGGCCGGGGTGGCGGCCGGCCGGCCCGAGGGAGAGCCCCCGGCACGCCGTCCTCGCCGGGAGGAAGCCGGAGGAGAGCGCCGGCGGTCCGGTGGTGCCGAAGGCGCCGAGCGCGCCGGACGGCCCCGCCGCCTGCAGCCGGCCGCCACCTACCGCAACGCCGCGCTGGCCGATCTGCGGCCCGAGCAGCTGCCCGTGGCCGAGCAGCTCCTTCGGGGGGGTATCCCCGCCTTGCGGGCCGCCATCGACGAGCAGAACTCCCGGGCCCGGGCCGAGGGTCGGGCCCCGGTCTCACCGGAGCCGCTTCTGGCCATGGCCGAGGAGCTGCTACCCAAGATGAACCTGGCCACGTGGAAGGACCGGGCTACTGCCGTCCGGACCGCCGGCAAGGACGCCCCCTTGCGTGAGGTGCGCTCGGTGGTCGCCGGTGCGTCGGCCGTCGCCCTCGACGAAGAAGGACGCGCCCTGCTGTCCCAGCTGCGCCAGGGCCTCGACGACAGGGTCACCGCCTTGCGCCATGCCTGGCTGGGCCGTGTCACCTCGGCCCTCGACGAGGGTCGGGTCGCCGACGCCCTGCGTCTTGCCTCGCGTGCCCCCGAGCCCGCCGCCCGCATCCCCGCCGAGCTCGCCGTCCGGCTGTCTGCCGACGCCGGTGCCGCCATGGGCGGCGCCGTCCCCGAGCAGGAGTGGCTCGCCCTGCTCGACGCCGTGGTGGGCTCACCGGTGCGACGCACGGTGAAGCCCGCCGGCCTCCCTGAAGCACCGAGTGAGGACCTCCTTCAAGCAGCGCGACGCGCCGCCGGCCAGGTCCCCGAGCTGGCCCGGTTGCTGGGCCTGCCCATCCCCCCGCCTCCCGGCCCCCGGCGTCCGGCGCCGGTCGGAGCGCGGCGCACCTGATTCACCGCCGCCGGTTCGCCCCTGCCAGGCCGGTCGTCACATCACACCGTGCTGGGCGAGGAACGTCTCGAGCCCGTCGACGAGGTCGACACCCGACAGCTCGGCGAGCGGGACCCACGCCACCCCGGCAGCGTCGCCACCAGCCACCGCTGCCCCCCCTTCGACGGACACGGTGAAGTCGAGGATGACGAAGTGGTGGTCGTCGCCTCTGCGCTCGACCCACCCGACCAACTGGCCGCAGCGCACCGACAGGCCGGTCTCCTCGAGCACCTCGCGCTCGAGCGCCTGCTCCAGCGTCTCGCCCCACTCCACCCTTCCGCCCGGCAGGCTCCATCTCCCCGCCTGGGGCGGCTGCGCCCGGCGCACGAGCAGCAAGGCACCGTGGGCCACGGCCACGGCACCGACGGCGATCTCCGGGCGCCTGCCGGCGGGGCCCTGCCGGCCGGTCACCGCAGCGTGTGGTGGACGGTGAGCAGGCGGGCTTTGAATCCGGCGGCTTCGTAGAAGTTCTTCGTGCGACGGTCACCGGGAAGGGCGGTGGCGTCGACCCCCCGGCACGCCGAGGCGGCGAACCACGAGACCAGTGCGTCGAGGAGCGCTCGTCCCACGCCGACGCCGCGCCCCTGCTGCTCGACGTAGCACCCGTCCACGACGCCGAGAAGGGCCTCGCCCACGTCGTCCAGATGGCCCACGGCGATGCCCACCACCGTGTCGTCGATGGTGCCGACCAGCACGCGGCGGCGCGACGAGGCCTGCAGCCCGTCGAGGCCGCCGGGGCGGAGCAGTGCCTTGACCACGACCCCCGTCTCCCGCCGGGCGTACAGGGACCCGCCCCGCTGGTGCTCGAGCTCGGCCAGGGCCTGTTGGCACAGCTCGGCACAGCGATCGGCGTCAGCTCGCGCCGCCAGCCGGGCCCCCTCCACCTGTGGCGTCCGGGTCAGACGGGGCCGGCTCCGGCGAGCAGCTGGTCCACCCGATTGAGGATGGTGCGCCGGCGCCGGTGAGACAGCTCGTGGTCTCGGATGGCCTCGAGCTCGCCCTGAGACAACCCGCCCAGGCGCTGCACCACCTGCGAGGCCGACAGGCTGTCGTAGCCGGGGATGCCCAACACCCGGGACGTGAGGGCCCCGTTGTCGGAAGGTGCGGCAGCGGGCGGCGTCGCCCTGTCGTCCGCGGCGGCAGGGGCAGGCGTCGTGGCCGGCGGAGCCGAAGCGGTGGCGGCGCCGGGGGGCTCGGTGGGTCCGCCCGGCTTCAAGCCGCCCAGCGTCGACTCGATCTGCCGGCGACCCATCTGCACGGCGAACTGTCCGACCAGCCGGGCCGTGTGAACCTGACCCTCGACGCGATGCCTCCCCTTCTCCACCAGTTTGGGGAACTCCTCCACGGCGGTGATGGCCAGGCCGGCCGGGCCGAAGACGAGGAGGTCGAGCAGCCGGTCCCCGGGCGTCTTGTGGTCGCTCACCGAACCTCCTTGTGGGTGGCGCGCCGCCGCGCCCGCCCGTGCCTCGTCATAGCCCGTCCGCTCACGCCCTGTCAGATCACGCCCTGGCCGGTCACACGCAGTCCCGGCACAGGTTGCGCTTGGGGTCGGCCAGCTGGCTGGCGTTCTTCACCAGGAAGCATGAGCTGCACACGAACTCGTCGGCCTGCTTGGGCAGGACCCGCTCGGAGATCTCGGATCGGTCGTCGGGCTCGGGAACCTCCTCGTCGCCCTCCTCTTCCTCTTCGACGACCAGGCGCTCTTTCAGGATCTCGTCGAGGCTGGCCTCGACGTCCTCGTCCTCGACCTCTTCTTCCTCTTCCTCGCCCTCTTCGGTCACCGTGGCGACGGCGACCCCGGATCCTTTGGCCTCCTCGTCCTCAGCCTCGTCCTCGTCGGCGACAACAACATCATCATCATCGTCGTCGTCGTCGTCGAGGTCCTCCTCGTCGAGCTCCTCCTCGTCGAGGTCCTCCTCGTCGAGGTCCTCGAGGTCCTCAGCTTCGAGTTCCTCGGGTTCCTCCACTTCGTCCAGGTCGTCGGCCACTCCCAGCCCTTCTCAGGTCGTCTCGCGCCGCGGGAGCATATCGGTTGCTCTCACCAGGTCGACCACGGGGAAAGGCGTGCACGCCGGTGTCCGGCGGCAGGGGATGGGTCAACCGTTGCCCGGGGTGATGGGATGTCGCGGATCTCGGGCGGTTGGGCCCGGGGACCTTTGGTGCCGTCTCCACCTCGCCGACGCCGACTTCTTGGCGGGACGTTCTCTACTCGGTCCCTCGGGCCTCCGTCCGCCTCTCACAGCAATCCCCCCCACGTGTACCGCCCGGTCGGTGTCTCCGGCAGAACGGCACAGGGGCGTCTGGGACAGGGGAACACTACGCCTGCGCCTCCCCTTGCCGTCAAGCGGTTTTGCACCGCTGCGACCAGGGCGTTCACTCATCGGTCCAGGTCAGCCGCGCGCCTTACAAATTCGCCGCTGGTGGGCGGGCTCGGCGGGCCGGCTGCGCTGTCAGCGAGGCACGACGCCCACGCCGGCGGCCGCCTCCCGACGCGCTTCAGCGCGTCGCTCGGCGTCGATGCGCTCGAGGTCATGAGTGTCGTGATCGACGAACTCCATGGCGGCGGCGATGGCGCCATGACCGGCGCGGTCGGCGATGAGTCGGTGCATCTCCTGGGCCAGCGCCCGATAGGTGGGGTGGCCTTGCTGTCCCGAGCGGAGCTCGATGAGGTGCATCGCTTCGCGGGCGTTCATCTGCATGACATAGCGCAGCCGGTACCCGAGGGCCACGGCGTACGAGGCCTGATCGGGGCACACGCCGCACAGGGCCTCGTGCAGCTCCGCCGAACGCGCCATCGACGCCGTGTAGGCGTCGGCGAGCCCCGCCTCCACCACCCCGTCGGGCACGTCGTAGCCGAGGGTCGCGCCCAGTTCCTGCCACTCGATGGTGAGCATGCGGTGACGCTGGAGGTCCCGGAAGGCGCCGTAGTCCGACACCACGTCGAAGCGGTACCCGGTGCGCTCGAAGGCCCGTCCCGGCCGGTGCCGGCGATTGGCGCGCTGGCCCACATAGGCCCGCAACAGCCCGGCGCGGTCCTCGGCCCCGAGCAGCTGGACCCGCCGCGCAACCTCCTCTTCGGGCAGCGAGGTGTGCGGGTAACACACCGCCGCCAGCACCTTGTCCTCTCCCTGGGGATCGAAGTCCACCAGCCTGACCCGGGCGATCTCACCCTCGAGGGGGTCGTGGCGATCGGGCCACAGCCGGCTGACCACGTCGCCGGTCTGCTGGCGGGTGTCGGCGAGATAGCGGGCCCACTGCCCGCCGCGCTCGGGGACGTCGACGCGCTGAAGGAACGACGGAATGACCTTGCGGAGCTCCTCGAGCATCATCTCGCCGTACCGACGGGCTTCGGGCAGCGGGTGCAGCTGCATGCGCAGCAGCAACATCTCATAGGACTGTCCGGTGCCGTAGATGCCGACGTTCGACAGTGACGCCGCCGGCAACAAGCCCCGCAGGGCATCGAGCGCCTTGGCCCGCACGGACTGGCGGTACACGAAGTCCGAGTCACCGGGCTGCCTGGGAAAGCGCTGGGCGAAATGGCTCTGCATGAGCGGGAGCATCTCGGCGTAGGTGTCGAACATGCGGTCCATGTCGCCGACGTAGCGGGCGCCCAGCGGCGACTCGAGCACGTCGGGGTCCCGGAAATAGCGGTAGTGCCCGCTCGACAGGCGGCTGTCGTAGCCGATGTAGCGGGTCGACTGCTCGAGGTAGGCCATGAGCCTCCCCCACTCGAGCACCTTGGTGAGGAGGTTGGAGGCTTGTTCGCAGGCGAGGTGGACGCCGCCGAGCTGGGCCACCGAGTCGTCGCCGTACTCGTAGAAGACCCGTTCGTAGAGCTTCTCGGCGCGCTCGAGCCCCACGGTGGCATCGACGCCGGCGTCGCCGCTCACGTCGAGATCGCCCACGAACTCGTCGAGGAACAGCCGGCGCAGGCTCTTGGGCGAACGGGAGTAGCGGGCGAACAGGGCGCCCTTCACCACTTCGGGCAGATTGACCAAGGCGAAGACCGGGCCGTCGAGGTTGGTGACGTAGCGGCGCAGGACCTCGGCTTCAGCGTCGGTGAAGCGCTCCTCGGCATAGGGGAACATGCCCGAGCAACACTACGACTGCCCGCCCGGCCCGGTGGCGGACTGATCGGCCCGGCTGACCTGGGCTGACGCGCCTTTTGCCGGGGAGCCCGTCCCCTCCCCCGCTCCCGGCTCCTCCTCGGCCCCGGCCGACGGCGGCCCGGCCGACAGGGGCCCGGCCATGGCCGCCACCACCCCTCGCTCGAGGCCGAGCGCCGCCGAGCGCGCCGCGTCGGCCGTGGCCGGCACGGGCGCCACCATGGCCAGCTGGCGAAGCAGGTCGACGAGCTGCTTCACGTTGCGCACGAAGTCGCCGGGAGCCATCTCGGCACGTTCGAGCACGCGCTCGAGCCGGTCGCCACCCGCCCACTGGAAGGCGGCCAGGGCCAGCCCCCGGTCCACCGGTCGTGTGCGGGGAAGGTGGTGCGCCCCCTCGTCGTGTCGAAGCCGCTCGGCCAGGGCGTCGAGGGCGCCGAAGGGAACGAGCAGGGCCTTGGGCACCCTGGGCGCCTCCCGCCACCGCCCCGCCCGCGCCTCGAACGTGCACCCCGACAGCAGGCCCGCCAGCGCCGGCGGTGCCAGGCCGTCGAACATCCCCTCGCACAGGGCTTCGGCGACGAGCAGGTCCGACTCGTGGTAGATGCGGGCCAACAGCGCGCCGCGACCGGTGAGCCGCCACGCGGCCAGCTCGACGTGTCCCCACCCGTCGAGCAGCTCGAGCGCCCG
>DMNK01000124.1:33573-33758 GCA_003453695.1 Acidimicrobiaceae bacterium
TCGAGCGCCCGGTCGAGCCGGCGCGACAAGGCGTGCTGGTGCGCCACGTCGCGGAACTGGGCGAAGGACCGCTCGAGCACCACGTGCGCCTGTTCGGCGGGATAGCGGCGCACCAGGTTCACGGCCAGGTTGTAGGTGGGGCGGAAGGACGAGCTGAGCTCGGGCGCCGGCGACGTGGCCAGCTC
>DMNK01000124.1:33948-34137 GCA_003453695.1 Acidimicrobiaceae bacterium
GCGCCGGCGACGTGGCCAGCTCCACCAGAGCCGGCAGCGACACCTGCGCCGACCACGGCACGACGGCATGGCCCAGGACGTCGAGACCGCGTCGCCCGGCTCTGCCGGTCATCTGGGCGTACTCGCCCGAAGTGAGGCCGCTGCGGCCATGGGCCCGGATCTTGGTGAGGCGCTCCACCACCACCGTGC
>DMNK01000124.1:34328-37632 GCA_003453695.1 Acidimicrobiaceae bacterium
CAGCGTCTCGGTGGCGAACACGACCTGCAGCAGCCCGGCGGCGAAGCAGTCCTCCACCGTCTCACGGAAGGCGGGGATCATGCCGGCGTGGTGGGGGGCGAACCCCGCCTCCAGCCCGGCCAGGAAGGACCCGTACCTGAGGACGCGCAGGTCGTCGTCGGTGAGGACGTCGGTGTGGGCCTCGGCCCGGCGCCGGATCTCCTGACGCTCGTCCGAGCCGGTGAGACGCAGCCCGTCGTCCAGGCACTGTGCCACGGCGTCCTCACAGGCGGCCCGGCTGAAGATGAAGACGATGGCGGGCAGCATCTGCCGTTCGCCCAGCGCCTCCACCACCTCCGTGCGCCTGGGGCCCGTCACCGAGGCGTGCCGCAGGCCGCCCGGGCGGCGGCGCATGCGCTCGGTCCGCTGGTCGAGGGCAGCGGCGCGGGGATGGATCCGGCCTCCCTCGAGCAGAGGCAGCAGCTCCACCCGGCGGGTGCCCCGTTCGGCCAGCGCCACGTGGTTGCGCAGCTCCACGGGACGGCGGGCTTCGACGACGACCTTGAGCGGGCCCCGGATGCTCTCGATCCAAGCCCCGAACTCCTGGGCGTTGGACACGGTGGCGGAGAGACACACCAGGGTCACGGGGGGCGGGAGCAGGATGATCACCTCCTCCCACACCGAGCCGCGATAGGGGTCCTGGAGGAAGTGGACCTCGTCGAGGACGACGAGACCGAGGCCCGACAGCACGGGAGCGCGGGCGAACAGCATGTTGCGCAGCACCTCGGTGGTCATCACCACCACCGGGGCACCGGGCTGGTGGGAGACGTCGCCGGTCAGCAGTCCGACGTCGCGGTCGCCGTGAACGGCGCGCAACTCGCCGAACTTCTGGTTGGACAGCGCCTTGAGCGGCGTGGTGTAGAAGGCCTTGGTCCCGGCGTGCCTGGCTCGAGCCACGCCGTAGTCGGCGACCACGGTCTTCCCCGAGCCGGTGGGCGCCGACACCAGCACCGACTTCCCGCCGTCGAGGGCGTCGAAGGCCTCCTCCTGGAACGGGTCCAGTGCGAAGCCGAGGCGGTCGAGCACCTGGGACCGCGTGGCTGCAGACGCAGCGGGCTGGCGGTGGTGTTGGGTGGACACGGCGGAGAGCCGGTGCTACCGGCGCAGCAGCTTGCCCAGGAGAATGGACAACTCGTAGAAACCGTAGAGGGGGACGGCCAGTGCCAGCATCGAGAACGGGTCTCCGCTCGGGGTGATGACGGCCGCCACCACGACGAGCAGCACGATGGCCCACCGTCTCCAGGCCGCCAGCCGCGCCGGGGACACCACCCCGGCCAGCTGCAGGCTGACCAGCACGACGGGGAATTCGAAGGTGAAGCCGAAGACGGCGATGAGCGCCACCACCAGGGTGAGGTAGCGGTCGGGGTTGTAGATCTGCCGCAGACTGGGTCCCCCCACCGATCCCAGGAAGGACAGCGCGTGCGGGAAGGTGAGGTAGGCCACGGCCCCCCCGGCACAGAACAACGCCACCGAGCTGACGACGAAGGGGATGGCGTAGCGCTTCTCGTGGGAGAGCAAGCCCGGGGTGACGAAGCGCCACAGTTCCCACAGGAAGACGGGTGAGGCGAGCACCAGGCCGCCGTAGGCGGCGATCTCCACCCGCAACGACAGCCCGTCGAGCGGTCCCGTCACGTACAAGGTGCAGTTGCGGGCCACGTGGCAGTAGGGGGCCTTCAAGAAGCTCAGAATGTGGGGGTAGAGCACGAAGCACACCACCCCCGCCGCCGCGAAGGCGACGGCCGCCACCACCACCCGCTGGCGCAGCTCGGTCAAATGCTCGACGAGCGTCATCGACTGGGGCGACGGGCGGCTGCGGCGTGCCACCGCTTTCAGGCGAAGAGCCATGGACCGGTCGGCCTCCTCAGTTCATGCTGGGGTCGTCGGGGGCCCCGGGCACCGGTGCCGACTCGTCGACGGTGCCCTGACGGCGGTACCACGTGGGCCCGGCGCCGTTGGTCCCCGCCGCGCCCGACCCGTTGGCCGTGGCCGGTGGCGCCCGGGTCCCGGTGCCGTCGTCGGCGCCTGCCGCCGGCGGACCGTCGCTGCCCTGGGTGCGCTCGTGGTCGTCGGCCAGGCGGTTCAAGAAGCTCAGCGGAGAGCGCACCGCCTGGCTGATCTCGTGCGCCGGCGGGAGGTCGGGGAAGACGTCGCGCACCTCGGTCTCGAGCCGGGCGCGCCAGCGCCGCAGGTCGCCCCACAGCGCCCCCACCTGGCGGGCCAAACCTGGGAGCTTGTCGGGCCCGAGGACGATGAGGGCGATGACCAGGACGACGAGGATCTTCGCCGGGCTGAGCGACAGCATGGCCCGCCAAGTCTACGGCTGGCCCCGGACACCTCCCGGCAGGGCTTCGCCCTCGGCCTCTCCGCCCGTGACGACGTCCCTAGAAGAACTTCATCTCGGTGACGGGCCAGATGCGCATGACCACCCGGCCCACGATGAGCGAGCGGGGAATGGGGCCGAAGTAGCGGCTGTCGTCGGAGTTGGTCCGGTTGTCGCCCAGGACGTAGTAGTCGCCCCTGGGGAGGGTGAAACGGTGGATGGGGGGACCGAGCTGGGTCCCCGGCACGGGCTCGGGCACCGTCACGATCCTGTTGCCCGTGTCGGGTCCCTGCACGAACACCTGGCCGTCGCTCGACCAGATGGTCTCGCCGGGCAGCCCGACGACGCGCTTCACCAAGTCCTGCACGTTCTCCGACGCCTGCTCCCCCGGCGGCCGGCCGAACACGACCATGTCACCACGGTGGACGGCATGAAGGTGGTAGCTCAGCTTGTCGACCAGGATGCGGTCCCCGATCATCAAGGTGGGCTCCATGGACGCAGACGGGATGAAGAAGGTCTGCACCACGAACGCCCGCACCACGAGGGCCACGGCGAGCGCCACCACCAGCACGATCGACCACTCGACGACCCACCGCCATCGGCGGCGGGCCCGGGCCTCCGGCGACGGCACGCCGGCGTCTTCGGCGTGGTCGGGACCGGCCGATCCGCCCGAGCCCACGGAGGCGGGCAGGGACTCGTCGGGCGGGCGCGGGGCGGGGCCCGTCACCGCCGTTGCTGCCCAGGGGTCGCCTCCGGGCACCCCGGACGCGGCCTCAGGGAAGTCGGCGTCCATGAAGGACCCACGCTACCCGACGAAGGTGCGTGTCCGGCGTCGCCGCCGCAGTGTTCACAGGCTGGCGATGAGCTTCTCGACCCGCTCGTCGTGCGACCGAAAGGGGTCCTTGAGCAGCACGGTGCGTTGCGCCTGGTCGTTCAGCTTGAGGT
>DMNK01000124.1:37803-38558 GCA_003453695.1 Acidimicrobiaceae bacterium
GCTTGAGGTGCACCCAGTCGACCGTGAAGTCACGCCGGCGCTCCTTGGCGCGGCGGATGAACTCACCGCGCAAGCGGGCTCGCGTCGTCCCCGGTGGCCGGTTCACGGCCTCGGTCACCGCCGCTTCGTCGATGACCCGCTCCATGCGGTCGCGCGCCTCCAGCCGGTAGTAGAGCCCCCGTTCCCGATTGACGTCGTGGTACTGCAGGTCGAGCAGCCCGACCTTGGGGTGCCCGAGCGGCAGTGCGTGTCGCTGGCGGTACGCCTCGATGAGCTGATGCTTGGCCACCCAGTCGCACTCGCGGTCGAGGCTCATGGGATCGGATTCGAGGCCCTTCAGGCAGTGCTCCCACATGTCGAGGGCACGGTCCTCCTGGGGGGACAGCCCGTGGGTGTCGCGGAAACGCAGGGCGCGGGTGAGGTACTCGGACTGGATGTCGAGGGCGCTCACCTCCCGGCCGTTGGCCAGGCGGACCTTGCGCCGGCAGGTGAGGTCGTGGCTGATCTCCCTGATGGCCCGGATGGGGTTCTCGAGCGTGAGGTCGCGCAGCACGGTGCCCGGATCCTCGAGCATGCGCAGGAGGATGCTGGTGGCGCCCACCTTCACGTAGGTGGCGTACTCGCTCATGTTCGAGTCGCCCACGATCACGTGCAGGCGCCGGAACCGCTCGGCGTCGGCGTGGGGTTCGTCCCGGGTGTTGATGATGGGCCTGCTCCGGGTCGTGGCCGAGCTCACCCCCTCCCAGATGTGCTCG
>DMNK01000124.1:38758-44419 GCA_003453695.1 Acidimicrobiaceae bacterium
CCCAGATGTGCTCGGCCCGCTGCGAGAGGCAGAACACCGCCCCGCGCGCCGTCTGCAGCACCTTGCCGGCGCCGGCGTAGATCTGCCGGCTCACCAGGAAGGGGATGAGGACCTCGGTGTAGTGGGCGAAGTCGTCGCGCCGGCTGGTGAGGTAGTTCTCGTGGCAGCCGTAGGAATTGCCGGCCGAGTCGGTGTTGTTCTTGAAGAGGTAGATGACGCCGCGGATGCCCTCCTCCCGCAGCCGCGCCTCTGCGCCCGCCACCAGGTGGTCGAGGATGCGCTCCCCGGCCTTGTCGTGGGCCACCAGGTCGGTGATGACGTCGCACTCGGGCGTGGCGTACTCGGGGTGGCTGCCCACGTCGAGATAGAGCCGGGCGCCGTTCTCCAGGAACACGTTGGAGGAGCGCCCCCAGCTGACCACGCGCCGGAACAGGTAGCGGGCGACCTCGTCAGGGCTCAGGCGGCGCTGGCCCCGCAGCGTGCAGGTCACCCCGTACTCGTTCTCCAAGCCGAAGATGCGCCTGTCCACCGTTTCCCACGGTAGTGCCGGGACCGCTCGACGCGGTGCTGCGCAGGCACCGCCCTTAGGAGCTCGACCCTCCCCACAGCGGCTCCCCCGCCACGGGCTCCGGACCGGTGAGGAGCCGTCCGGCGGCGATGAGCGCGTGGCCGGCCCGGCGCATCACGGCGGGGTGTCGCCTGGCGCCACCATGACGCCGGCCTGCCGCGAACGCCCGCCGCACCTCCGCCTGCCGCTCTGCCGCCAGCTGGCGGGCCATGTCCACCGGGAGGATCGTCATGCCTCCAGTCTACTCCGTTTCCTTGACAAGTCCAGCAATATCTTGATATAGTCATCTAGCTATGCCAGTCATGGAGGACTCCCCGACCCCTGAGACTCCGGCCGCCGCCGTCGAGGCCTCGGTGGCGGCGGAGCTCGAGTGGATCCTGAACGGCGCCGTCCGCAGGGACTGGCGGGCCGACCACCCCACCCTTCCCGCCGTCTACCAACAGCACCCGGAGCTGGAGGCCGAGGTGGCCGGCCTGTGGGGCCCGGAGCTGGCCATCTCGTGCGGGGGGTTCCTCGAGCTCGTCGTGCTCGCCCACCATGCCGGGCTGCTCTTCACCACCGACGGGGACGAGTTGGTGGCCGCCCTGCCCGAGGCGGCGGCCACGCTCTCGCCCGACGCCCGCCGCTACCCGTTCATCTCCGAGACCGACGAGGACCGCGCCGCCGTGCGCGGGCGCCTGGCCCAGCTCCGGCAGTCCAAGGTTCGCCGGGCCCACTACGTCGATGTGGTCGGGCGGGCCTGGGCGGCGGCACGCCACGACTGGGAGCGCCACGGGCGTCCCGGGGTCGAGATGGGCATGGACAGCCGCCGACGTGCCCTGGCGCGCGGCGCGGCGTGGCAGGAGCTGGTCGACGTGGGCTGCTTCAACGACAGGCTCGCCGCCCACGTGGCCGAGATGGGGGCCGGCGGCCGGGTGGTCGTGACACCTGCCTATTACACCCACAAGGGGCTGTACGTGGACCTACCCGGGATGATGTTCGTGAGCGTGCGCACCGACGTGAGCGGAGCCGAGGCCCGGGCCCGCACCGAGAGGCTCGCCAAGCAGCTGAAGACCCTCTCGGACCCCACCCGGCTCGCCATCTTGGACGCCCTGCGCCGTGAGCCTCGCACCGTGGGCCAGCTGGCCGAGGCGTTCGCCCTGGCCCAGCCCACGGTGTCCAACCACGTGAAGACGCTGCGCGACGCCGGTCTCGTCTCCGACGCCCGAGAGGGGCGGCGGCGCAACCTCATGGTGCGCCCCGAGGTGGTGGCCGATCTCGTGGGATCGCTCCAGGGCGTGCTGGGCGCCGAGGGCAGGCCTCAGGGCTGAAGGCGCCGGGCCAGCTCGTCGTTGAGCAGCCGGCGGAAGGCGCGTCTCCCGTTGGCCCGGCTGAGCACGGCCACCTCCAGGTCGCCCGGGCCCAGCGTCCGGTCCGGGCCGGCCAGAGCGGTGACCGCGGCCCGCAGCGCCGTGTCGAGGTCCCAACCGTCGGCGTAGGCCGACGAGAAGCGCTCGGAGATGGTGTCGGTCTCGCCGCCGAGCACGGCGAAGAGGTCCTCGTCGGTGACGGTGCCGTCGTAGGAGATGTGGTAGATCTGCGCGCCGTCGCCGGGGTCTGTCAGCTCGGCCACGAGGATCTCGACCTCGAGCGGCTTCATCTCGTGGGTGAAGACGTTCCCCAGGTACTGGGCGTACAGGTTGGCGAGGGAGCGGGCGTCCACGTCCTCGCGGCTGTAGGCGAAGCCCTTCAAGTCGGCGTGGCGGACGCCGGCCACCCGCAGCTGGTCGAATTCGTTGTACTTGCCCACGCCGGCGAAGGCCATGCGGTCGTAGATCTCGCTGACCTTGTGCAAGGTGCGCGACGGGTTCTCGGCCACGATGAGGATGCCCGCGTCGTAGACGCTTGCCACCAGGGAGCGCCCCCGGGCGATCCCCTTCTGGGCGTACTCGGCCCGGTCCTTCATGACCTGCTCGGGGGCCACGTAGAAAGGCATGGTCATGGCCGCTCAGCCCTCCGGTCGCGGCCGACCAGGGCGGCGAAGCGCTCGGCGACCTCGTCGTCGCCGGCTCGCTCGTAGCCGTCGGAGGTGACCGTGGCCACCACCGGGAAGATGCCCCGCACCAGGTCGGGCCCCCCGGTTGCCGAGTCCTCGTCGGCGGCCTCGTACAGCGCCCGGACGGCGAGCTCGATGGCGGCGTCTCGTGACATGTCCGCCGACCAGCCCAGCTTGATGGTGGTCCGGGCGTCGCGGCCACCCGAGCCGGTGGCCCCGTGGTCGGCCTCTTCGTAGTGGCCCCCGGTCACGTCGTAGGTGAAGATGCGGCCCGTGCCCCGCCGCAGGTCGTATCCGGCGAAGAGGGGCACCACCGCCAGTCCCTGCATGGCCATGGGCAGGTGGTCGCGGACCATCTGGCCCAGCTGGTTGGCCTTGCCCTCCAGGGACAGGGCCACGCCCTCCACCTTCTCGTAGTGCTCGAGCTGGGTCTGGAAGAGCTTCACCATCTCGATGGCGGGCCCGGCGGCACCGGCGATGGCGACAGCCGAGTGACGGTCGGCCGGGAAGACCTTCTCGATGCCCCGGTGGGCGATGAGATTGCCTTCGGTGGCGCGCCGGTCCCCCGCCATGACCACGCCCTGGGCGTAGCGCAGGGCCGCCACCGTGGTGGCGTGGCGCACGGTCACCCCGGGCCCCGGCGGCGCGGTGGCCCCCGACCCGAGAGGCGTGGTCCCGAGGGCTTCGGGACGCTGGACAAGGGCGGAGAAATTAGGGCCCGGGTCGTCCCCGGGCGGGAAGAGCGGGAGACCCACCCGGTTACTCGCCGCCCTTCTGCACGTAGTTGCGGACGAACTCCTCGGCGTTCTCCTCGAGGACCTCGTCGATCTCGTCCAGGAGGTCGTCGAGCTCCGCCTTGAGCTTCTCGCCCTGACCGCCCGCCGGAGCCTCGGTCTCCTCAGGCGCCGTCTCCTCGCGGGGAGCCGTCTGCGGCTTCCGCTTCAACTCCCGTTCTGCCATCTCGACTCTCTCCTACCCGCTCAGCCGAGCCAACAGGTCCTCTGGCGAGCTGCTCGCCTGGAGCAACTCTTCGACGTGGTCGGCCGTGCCGCGCAACGGATCCATCATAGGGACGCGTCGCAGGGGATCGGTTCCCAGGTCGAAGACCAGGGAATCCCAGTTGGCGCTGGCCACGGCCGATCCCCACCGGCGCAGGCACTGCCCCCGGAAGTAGGCACGGGTCCGCCGGGGCGGCTCGGTCACGGCTTCGGTGATCTGCTCCTGCCCCACCAGGTGCTCGGTGTCGAGCCGGGCGAACAGCGAGCGCTCGGGGCGCAGATCGTGGTACTGCAGGTCGACGGCGGCCAGGCGTTGGTCGTCCCAGTCGAGCCCGTGGCGCTGGCGGTAGCCCTCGAGCAGCTGGAGCTTGGCCGCCCAGTCCACCTTGCCGGCCACGGTGACGGGATCGGTCTCGAGCCCGGCCAGCACCTCCTCCCATTGGCGCAGGACCTCCTGGCCGACCCCGTCGTCGCCCAGCACGGCCAGCCCCCGGTCCTCGGCGTACTTCCGGGCGAGGCCGTACAGCTCCCACTGCACCGACAGCGCCGTGGCGCTGCGGCCGTCGGCCAGCTCCACCGTGCTGCGCAGGGTGGGGTCGTAGGACACCTGGCGAATGGCCTTCACGGGGTTGGCCAGGGTGAGGTCGAGGCTGCCGAAGGCGTCGTCCTCGATGAGCGCCAGCACGAGCGCCGTCGTGCCCAGCTTGAGGAAGGTCGCCACCTCGGCCAGGTTGGCGTCGCCCACGATGACGTGCAGCCGCCGATAACGCTGCGGGTCGGCGTGCGGCTCGTCGCGGGTGTTGACGATGGGACGCTTGAGCGTCGTCTCGAGCCCGATCTCCTCCTCGAAGAATTCGGAGCGCTGGCTCAGCTGGTACCACACGTCGCGCCCCGAGCTTCCCGGCGTCTCGGTTCCCACTTTCCCCGCCCCGGTGAACACCTGACGGGTGACGAAGTGGGGGGTGATCAAGTGGGCGATGCGGGCGAAGGGCACGGCCCGGTCCATGAGGTAGTTCTCGTGCGTCCCGTAGGAATTGCCCTTGCCGTCGGAGTTGTTCTTGTAGACGACGATGGACTGGCCCGGCGGGAGCAGTCGGCCGGCCGCCACCATCGACCGGCGCAGCACTTCTTCTCCCGCCTTGTCGTACAACACCGCCTCCAACGGGTCGGCGGCCTCCGGAGTGGAGAACTCGGGGTGGGCGTGGTCCACGTAGTAGCGGGCGCCGTTGGTGAGCACGGCGTTGACCAGATGGGTCTCGACCTCGGGCGGGAGCGCGCCTTCCCGGGCGAAGCCGCGGGCGTCGTTGCCGGGTGTCTCGTCCTCGAAGTCCCAACCGGCGCGTGCCAGATCGGCGACGTAGGCATTCACCAGCAGCGACGAAGACGCCACCGGGTTGCCCTCACCGCCTACGTGATGGATCCCGTACTCCGTCTCGATCCCGCAGATCTTGGCTACCGACACCGGCCTGACCCTACCGCTCCGGGGTCCCCGACTGGCGGCCGGACCGCGTCCCGACCGGGCGAGTGCCTAGAGGTACTGGCCGGTGCCCACCCGCTCGATGGAGCGCCCGCCACGGGTCTCTTCGGTGTCCGCCAACAGGGTCCGGACGTAGACGATGCGCTCGCCCTTCTTTCCTGATATCCGAGCCCAGTCGTCGGGGTTGGTGGTGTTGGGGAGGTCCTCGTTCTCCTTGTACTCCCGGCGGATGGACTGGACCAGATCGGCCGTGCGGACCCCGTCGCCCTCCCCGGCGATGGAACGCTTGATGGCCAGCTTCTTGGCCCGGCGCACGATGTTCTCGATCATGGCGCCCGAGGCGAAGTCCCGGAAGTAGAGCACCTCCTTGTCGCCGTTCTGGTACGTCACCTCCAGGAACTTGTTCTCCTCGTCGGCCCGGTACATCTCGGCCACGGTCTCCTCGATCATGGCCTGGACCGTCTTGTTGGGGTCCCCGCCCCCGAGGCGGTCGACCTCCTGGCGGTCGAGCGGGAGCTCGCCGGTCAGATAGCGCGAGAAGATCTGCGCCGCCGCCTCGCGGTCGGGCCGCTCGATCTTGATC
>DMNK01000124.1:44575-50440 GCA_003453695.1 Acidimicrobiaceae bacterium
TCTTGATCTTCACGTCGAGCCGCCCGGGGCGCAGGATGGCCGGGTCGATCAGGTCCTCCCGGTTGGAGGCGCCGATGACGATCACGTCGCGCAGCGTCTCCACGCCGTCGATCTCGGCGAGGAGCTGCGGGACGATCGTGGACTCCATGTCGGAGCTGATGCCGGTGCCGCGGGTACGGAACAGCGAGTCCATCTCGTCGAAGAAGACGATGACGGGCACGCCCTCTTCGGCCTTCTCCCGGGCCCGCTGGAACACGAGGCGGATCTGGCGCTCCGTCTCACCGACGTACTTGTTGAGCAGCTCCGGACCCTTGATGTTCAAGAAGTAACTGCGGATGTTGACGTTGCCGGTGACCTCCGCCACCTTCTTGGCCAACGAGTTGGCCACAGCCTTGGCGATGAGGGTCTTGCCGCATCCGGGGGGGCCGTACAGCAAGATGCCCTTGGGGGCAGGGAGCTTGTACTCGTTGAAAAGCGCCCGGTGCAGATAGGGCAACTCCACGGCGTCGGTGATGGCCTCGATCTGGGCGTCGAGCCCGCCCACGTCCGCGTAGGTGACGTCGGGCACCTCCTCCAGCACGAGCTCCTCGACCTCGGGGCGGGGCAGTTTCTCGATGAGCAGCTGCGAGCGCGTCTCCATGAGCACGGCGTCGCCGGCGCGGATGTGCACACCGATCAGCGAGTCGGCCAGCTCCACCACCCGCTCCTCGTCGGCCCGGGCGTACACGATGGCGCGCCGGCCGTCCTCGAGGACCTCTTTGAGCGTCACCACCTCGCCCGAGTCCTCGCCCTGGCGCGCCAGGATCACGTTCAGCGACTCGTTGAGGACGACCTCCTGACCGCGATGCAGCCCGAAGGGGTCGATCTCGGGGTGCACGGCGACGCGCATCTTGCGCCCGCCGGAGAACACGTCAGCCGTGCCGTCCTCGTTCGCACCCAGGAAGGTCCCATAGGCGCTCGGCGGCTGGGTGAGCTTGTCGACCTCTTCGCGCAGCGCGGCGATGTGCTCCTTGGCCTGCTGCAGGGTGTAGGTGAGCTTCTCGTTCTGCGAGACGGCCTGGGCCAGTTGACCCTTGGTCTCGAGGAGACGCTCTTCCAACGACTGCACCCGCCCCGGCCCCTCGGACAGACGCCGGCGCAGGGCGGTCACCTCTTCCTCCGCCTGCCGGGAACGCTCACGCAGGCGGGTCAGCTCCTCGGTGAGCCCGAGATGCTCCTCGTCGGACGTTGCCGTCGGAACCACCCCCTCGGCCGGGTCCACGCACCCGCTTTCGGGACCATACACCGGGCCTCGGAACAATCGGCGCGCCCCAGATGCGCTGGTGACGCCCCGTGACCCGTCCCCGGTGGAATCCCACGGCACCCTGTGTCAAGGCCGGGCAGCG
Organism: Acidimicrobiaceae bacterium; assembly: GCA_003453695.1. GTDB lineage: Bacteria > Actinomycetota > Acidimicrobiia > Acidimicrobiales > UBA8190 > UBA8190. The sequence goes on from DMNK01000124.1 coordinate 45,961, forward strand.
CCGGCACCCCGGTACAATGAGGTGGACGGCGCTGGGTGGACGCCGCGGAGCGGTGGGCTCGGTTGACACACTGATCAGGACGTCGTTACCGTCCGAGAGGCATCGTTCTCCCAGCAACGAGGAGAGAGACGCAGCTGATGAAGGTCTGGATCGACCAGGATCTGTGCACCGGCGACGGGCTGTGCGAGGAGATCGCCCCCGCCGTGTTCACGCTGCTCGACGACGGGCTCGCCTACGTGAAGGAAGGCGACGCCGTGAAGAACGACCCTGGTGGCTCGGCCGGCATGGCAGCGGTACCCGAGGACCTCGAGGACGCCGTCACCGAGGCGGCCGAGGAGTGTCCCGGGGAGTGCATCTTCATCGAACAGGGCTAGGCGTCCCTCGCCGGCGCGCCGGCCTCCCTCAGGCCTCGGGCGACTCGCTCCCCCGCTGACTACGCGTCCGCCTCCCCGGCCAGCCGCCGGGCCGTGGTGAGGAAGCCGGTGTGGGCGACCATGCGGTGGTCGGGACGCACCGAGCGGGCCTCGACGTGCCAGGTGCGGCGCAACAGCTCCGACGTCTCGGCCACTCCGAACCCCGAACCTTCCAGGGCGGCGCGCAGCTGGGACACCTGGGTGATCGACGGCAGGTAGGCGAGAAGGATGCCGCCGGGCCGGAGCGCCGTCCGAGCGTGGTCGAGCACCCGCCACGGCTCGGGCAGATCGAGCACCACCCGGTCGAGGGCGCGTTCGTCTATGCCCTCGTAGACGTCGCGTTCTTCGACCCGATAGGCGGTGTGCTCCCCCAAGAAGGCGGCCACGTTGGCCCGGGCCTGCCGGGCGAAGTCGGCGCGCACCTCGTAGCCCACCACCTCGCCACCGGCGCGCACCATGGCCATGGACAGCGCTCCGGAGCCCACGCCCGCCTCGAGGACGCGGACCCCGGGCCCGATGTCGGCGGCCAGGAGGATGGCGCCCAGATCCTTGGGATAGATGACCTGCGCACCCCGGGGCATCTTGAGCACGACGTCGGCCAGGGTGGGGCGAAGGACGAGGAAGCGCCGTCCCGTCGTGGCCGCCACCGTCGAGCCCTCGGCACGACCCGTCACGTCGTCGTGGCTCACCACCCCCGAATGGGTGTGGAAGCTGCCCCCCGCCGTCAGCCGCACCAGATAGCGCCGGCCCCGTGGATCCACGAGCAGGACGCGCTCGCCCGCCGCCAGCGGCGCCGGGGCGGCCCCGTCGTCGCCCACTCGGCGATCAGCCGGGCGGGGCAGGCCTCGGGCCTTCTGCCGGGACCCAGGACGTGAGCACCAGCCGCTCCCCCGCCCGCAGGCGGCCGCTCCACACCACCTCGGGCCCCCGGCGACGGGCCCGTCGCACCAGCCACGCCACCACCCCGAGGGCCAGCCAGGCCGGCTCACCGGCCAGGCCACGGCGCAGTCCCCGCGACACCACATAAGAAAGCAGCCGCTCCATCACGTCACCCCGCGGTCACAGGCGGCGGATCTCCACCCAGGCGGCGCGCCGGCGACCGCGCCGCCGGCCCCAGAGATACGACAGCACCCCCACCGCCACGACGGCGGCCACCGCCCCCACCAGCAGCTGGGGCCTGGCCGCCTCGACGCGGTCGTCGACGTCCCCGGCCAGGGCTCGCAGCTTGGCCTCGATGTCGTCGCGGGTGATGCGTCCCGGCGACGAGGAGGAGCGGCGCCGTGACCGGCTGCCCGTGAGGGTCATCGAGGCCCCTGGCGTCGTGCCGGTCCCCGGGCCACCCGCCACACAGCCAGGGCCGCCACCACCGCGGCGGCCCCCCCCGTGGCCAGGTAGGGCACCCAGGTCAGCTTGCCGGCGAAGGTGGTCCCCGTCTCGGTCTGCAGCGCCCGGAGCAGCCCCAGGAGCAGGATGGCCAGGCCCACGGCCAGGAAGCTCGAGCCCAGCACGCCGAAGAGCAGGAACCTGCCCACCCCCTTCAGGGGGCCGAGGGTCTCCTGCTTGGCGTAGGCGACGACCAGCTCCACCACCTCGCCGGCGTCACTTCTCACCCCTTCAGCCACGACGCTCCTCGTCATTCTCGGGTGCCGCTCGGGGCGCCAGGATATAGGTCGAGCTGGCCCGGGCCACCGGCCGGCCGTCCTCGGCCACCACCTCGGCCTCGACGAAGGCGACGCGCTCGCCGCCCGCCACCACCTGGGCGGTGACCGTGAGCGAGCCGCCGGGCCGCACGGGAGCGAAGAAGCTGATCTTGAGCTCGGCGTTGGCCGATCGCACCTTGCGGCCCCGGGCCCACGTCACGCTGGAGGCCCCCATGGCCGAGTCGCAGAAAGCGGCCAGGAACCCGCCCTGGAGGACGCCGGCGGGGTTGCAGAAGCGCTCGTCGGCCGCCATGCGCCACACGGTCCGCCCCGGCTCCGACTTGTCGTGGCACACCATGCCCAGGGTGAGGTCGCAGTTGGGGGGAACCTGCATGCGCCCGGCCGCCACGGCCCGAAGGTAGCCCGGGCGGGCGGCGTCGACCTGCGAAGTCTTCCCGCCTATCGTCGGCTTCGTGCCGTTCGCCTCCGCCATGAGCGAGCACCCCGTGACCGCCCATGCCGTGGGCGAGGTCACCGGCCAGGTGCTCGAGCGCCTCGGGGAGCGGCCGGACCTGGTCCTCGTCTTCGTCACCCCGCCTCACGCCGGCGCCCTGGAGGACGTGGTCGGCGCCGTCGACGCCGTGCTCCATCCCCTGGTGCTCCTCGGCGGCGCGGCGGAGTCGGTGGCCGGGCCCCACCGCGAGGTGGAGCAGAGCGCGGCGGTGACGCTGTTGGCGGCCCGCACCGGACCGCTCGTCCCTCTGGACCTCGACGCGGTGGTCGATGGGGTCGACGAGACGATGTCGCTCGCCGGCTGGCCCACCGACCTCTCCTTCGAGCCCCAGGCGGCGGTGCTCGTCGCCGATCCCTACAGCTTCCCGGTCGAGGAGTCCCTGGCGTGGATCGACCGCCGGCACCCGGGCCTCCCGGTTGTGGGGGGAATGGCGTCGGCGGGACGGGGTCCGGGGGGCAACCGTCTCGCACTGGGCACGGGCGTGCGCACCGCCGGCGCCGTGGGCGCCCTGCTGGGCCCGGGCCTCGCCGTCGAGACGGTGGTGTCCCAGGGATGCCGGCCCTTCGGCCATCCCCTCGTCGTCACCAAGGCCGAGGGCAACGTCATCTTCGAGCTCGCCGGCCGGCCGGCGCTGGAGCGGCTGGTCGGCCAGGCCCACGACACGCTCGACGAAGAAGAGGTGCGGCTGCTCGAGACCGGGGGCCTCCATTTGGGCCGCGTCATCGACGAGCACCGCGACAGCTTCGTCCGCGGCGACTTCCTGGTGCGCAATGTGGTTGGTGCCGACCGGCGCAGCGGCGCCATCGCCGTGGGCGACGTGGTGCCGGTGGGGACCACCGTGCAGTTCCACCTGCGCGACGCCGACAGCGCCGATGTGGACCTGCGCGCCATGCTGCGCGGGCGGCACGCCGACGCCGCGCTCCTGTTCACCTGCAACGGACGCGGCACGCGCCTGTTCGAAGCGCCCGACCACGACGTGGGCGTGCTCACCGACGAGCTGGGCCCGATCGCCGTCACCGGGTTCTTCGCCGCCGGCGAGCTCGGGCCGGTGGGTGGACAGAATTTCCTGCACGGCTTCACCGCTTCGGTGGCCCTGCTGCGCGACCTGCGTCCCACCCAGTGACACCGCATTGGCCTGCGGTGCAGCAGCCCAGCTCCCGCCCGTTGGGCCACCCGGGCGAACGGGTACGGTGGGCCAGGTGAGCATCGGTGCCCCCGACCTGGTGCGGGACCCGGAGCTGGAGCAGCTCGGCATCAACGTGGTGCGCGGCCTGGCCATGGACGCGCCCCAGCGGGCCAACTCCGGCCACCCGGGCACCGCCATGGCCCTGGCACCGCTGGCGCACGTGCTGTTCACCCGGATCATGTCCCACGATCCCAGCGAACCCTCGTGGCCGGACCGGGACCGGTTCGTCCTCTCCGCCGGACACGCCTCGATCCTGCTCTACAGCTTCCTGTTCCTCACCGGCTACGGCCTGACGCTCGAGGACCTGCGGGACTTCCGTCAGTGGGGCTCGCGGACACCGGGCCACCCCGAGGTCCACCACACGCCCGGCGTGGAGGTGACGACGGGGCCCTTGGGCCAGGGCGTCGGCAACGGCGTGGGCATGGGCCTGGCCGAGCGCTGGCTGCGGGCCCGATTCGGGCCCGAGGTCGTGGACCACTACACCTTCGTCATCTGCTCCGACGGTGACCTCATGGAAGGTGTGAGCCACGAAGCGGCGTCGCTGGCCGGACATCTCGGCCTGGGGCGGCTCGTCTACGTCTACGACGACAACCACATCACCATCGACGGCGCCACCGAGCTGGCCTACAGCGACAACGTGGCCGAGCGGTTCGCCGCCTACGGGTGGCACACCGAGGTGCTGGGCGAGATCGCCAACGACACCGACGCCCTCGAGTCGGCGCTGCGC
>DMNK01000124.1:50773-50926 GCA_003453695.1 Acidimicrobiaceae bacterium
AGCAGTTCTGGGTGCCCGACGAGGTGCTGGGCTACTACCGCGCCTGCGTGGTGCGCGGCGAGCGACAGCGCGCCCAGTGGACGGCGCGCTTCGAGGCCGCCCCCGTCGACAAGGTGGTGTGGGAGGCGTGCCCGGGCGGCCCGCGGGGCCCCG
>DMNK01000091.1:0-4521 GCA_003453695.1 Acidimicrobiaceae bacterium
AGGTTCCCGAAGGAGTGGCCGCCCAGCGACCCGTCGGTGAAGCGGTGCTCGAACAGCTGCTTCACGAGCGGCTCGGCGTCGGCCAGCGCCACCAGGCACTTGCGGAGGTCACCGGGCGGGGCGATGCCGAGCTGTCGGCGGAGCCGGCCCGAAGACCCCCCGTCGTCGGCCACCGAGACCACGGCCGTGATGTGGCCGGCGAAACGGCGGGCCGCCCGCAGGGTGGCAGCCAAGCCGTGCCCGCCTCCCAGGGCGGCGACCGCCGGCGACGAACGGCTCACCGGTCCACGTCCCGATGCGACACGGTGGGACGGGCGCCCCGGCCCGCCAGGCGCCGGGCCAGTTCCTCGGCCAGCACCACCGAGCGGTGGCGGCCTCCGGTGCAGCCCATGGCGATGGTGAGATACGACTTCCCTTCGGCTTCGAAGGCGGGCAGCAAGGCGGTCAAGAGCTCCTCCACGTGGTCGAGGAACTGCCCGGTCTCCTTGTGGCTGAGCACGTAGGCACGCACCGGCTCGTCGAGCCCCGAATAGGGGCGCAGCTCCTCCACCCAGTGGGGGTTGGGGAGGAAGCGGCAGTCGAAGACGAGGTCGGCGTCGAGAGGCAGGCCGTGGGTGTAGCCGAAGGACACCACGGAGGTGCTCATCCCCTCTCCTTCGTCCCCGCCGAACAACGCCAGGACCCGGGTGCGGAGCTGGTTCACGTTGAGCGGACCGGTGTCGAGCACGACGTCGGCCCGTTCCCGCACCGCTTCGAGCAGCCGGCGCTCGTCGGCGATGGCCTCCTCCACGCCGGCCCCGGCGATGGGATGGCGCCGGCGGGTGCCCTCGTAGCGCCGGACCAGCACCTCCTGGGGGGCGTCGAGGTACAAGACGCGCACGCGATGGCCTCGCGTCTCCAGCGCAGCCAGAGCGGGCAGGACGTCGGCGACCTGCCCCCCGCCGCCGCGGCCCATGACCACCGCCACCCGCTCGTGCGAGGCCCCGGGACGCTCCAGCGCCGAGTCGAGCTGGCTGAGCAGGGCCGGCGGCATGTTGTCGATCACGTACCAACCGGCGTCCTCCAGGGCGGCGGCCGCCGTGGAGCGGCCCGCCCCGGACATCCCGGCGATGACGAGGTACTCGATCACGCTCCCCCATCCTCGCCCGCCTCGGGCTCGAAGGGGCCGACCATGGCCGGCGAGCGCACACGGTCGGCGCCGGCGGGGCGCGGCGGCTGGCCGGGGCGCGGGTCGTGCAGGCGCCGGTGGAGCGCTTCGGCCACCGAGTCCGGCAACCAGGGCAGCGCCCGCAGCTCCTCCTCGCTGGCCGCTCGCACCGCCTTCATGCTGCCCAGCTCGCGCAACAGGCGCGACTGGCGGGCCGGGCCCAGGCCGGCGATGCCCTGCAAGGCGTCGGTGGCGATCCTCCTCCCCCGCAGGGTCCGGTGGTACGACACGGCGAATCGGTGCGCCTCGTCCCGGACGCGCTGCAGGAGGAACAGCGCCTCGGAGCCGCGCGGGATCCGCACCGGTTCGGGACGGCCCGGGACGAACACCTCCTCGAAGGTCTTGGCCAGGGCCGCCACCGGGATCTCCTCCGACAGCCCCAGCCGCTCCAGGACGCGCAACCCCACCGCCAGCTGGCCCTTGCCCCCGTCGAGGAGGATCAGCTGAGGCGGATAGGAGAAGCGGCGCAAGCGTCCTCGCTCCCCCTCCCCCACCTCGCCCTCACGGCCGTGGTGGGCGCGCGCCTCGAGCAGGGCGGTGAGCCGTCGGGTGAGCACTTCCTCCATGGCGGCGTAGTCGTCGTTGCCGGGGACGTCGCGGATGCGGAAGCGGCGGTACTCGGACTTGCGCGGCAGCGCGTCCTCCAGCACCACCATCGAGCCGACGTAGTCGGTGCCCTGCAGGTGGCTCATGTCGTAGCACTCGATGCGCAGGGGCGCCTGCGACAAGCCCAGGCACTCCCGCAACGACTCGAGGGCGCGGCCGCGGCTGGCATGGTCCGAGGCGCGCCGCAGCCGGTGCCGCGTCAGCTCCTCGGCGGCGTTGCGCGCCACCGTCTCCATGAGGGCCCGCTTGCCCCCCCGGCGCGGCACCCGCAGCTCGACCGGGCCACCGCGTCGGTCGCTGAGCAGGCGCTCCCACGCCTCGGCTTCCTCGGGCAGCTCGGGGACGAGCACGCTGCGAGGAAGGGTGGGCGCCTCGGGCCCGGCGGCGGCGAGCAGCTCGGGATCACCCGCACCCGAGGTCCAGCCGGCGGGGTCGAGGGGGCGCCGTCTCGTCCTGGTGGCGACGGCGGTGGCGTCCGGCGCGTCGGCGTACAGCTCCTCGAGCACCCTGCCCACCAATTGGTCGGTGGAGAGCTCCTCGACCTTGTCGACCACGAAGGCCCGCCGACCCACCACCCGGCCGCGGCGCACGTGGAACACGCACACCGCCGCCTCGAGCGGGTCCTCGGACACGCCCACCACGTCGAGGTCCTCCGGCCGCTCGGTCACCACCTGCTGGCGCTCCATGGCGCTGCGCAGGACGCCCAGGTGGTCGCGGAGCCGCGCCGCCCGCTCGAAGTCGAGCTCGGAGGCAGCCGACTCCATCTCGGCCACGAGCCGCTCCTCGATGTCGTCGGTGTCGCCGGCCAGGAAGCCCATGAGGTCGGAGACCATGCGGTCATAGCGCTCCCGCTCCACGGCCTCGATGCACGGCCCCGAACAGCGCTCGATGTGGTACAGCAGGCACGGCCGACCCAGCTTCTGGTGGCGCTGCAGCTTGGCGTCGGAGCAGGTGCGCACCTGGAAGGTGCGCAGCAGCAGGTCGAGGGTGTCGCGGATGGCCCCGACGTGGGCGTAGGGGCCGAAGTACCGCACCCCGGGGCGCTTTCGTCCCCGTACCACCGCCGCCCGGGGCCATTCGTCGGAGACGGTCACGGCCAGATAGGGGTAGCTCTTGTCGTCCACCAGGCGGACGTTGAAGCGGGGGCGGTGCTGCTTGATGAGGGCGTACTCGAGGAGGATGGCCTCGACTTCGTTGGCCACCTGGATCCACTCCACGTGGTCGGCGGCGGCGACCATCTGGGCCGTCCGGGCCGGCAGGGTGGACGGATCGCCGAAGTACGACGACAGCCGGCTCCGCAGCGACTTGGCCTTGCCCACGTACAGCACCCGGCCGTAGGGGTCCACGAACTGGTACGAGCCCGGGGTGTCGGGGATGGAGGCGGCCGGGGGGCGGGTGCGCACACCTCTACTGTGCCGTACCGGCCCCGGAGCCCGGTCCGGGGCCCGGGGCAGCCTCCTCCGCCTAGACTGCAGTGAGCGCCGGCCTGGTACCCCGGCGTACATATCGCTCCGTGGCCGACAACCCCGCGGATGGGCGACCAGGCTGTCCCCGCCGGCCGCACGCGGAGCGCTCCCCGAAGGGGGTCGACAACATGCTCCGCATCCAGCGTGCCCTCCCCGAGCGGTACTCGGGTGCCGACGGCGCTGACCTGGCCCGTCGCATCGCCGCCGCCAAGGACCAACTGGGGCCCAGGCTGCTCATCCTCGGGCACCACTACCAACGCGACGAGGTCATGGCTTTCGCCGACGCCCGGGGTGACTCCTTCGGGTTGTCGCGCATCGCCGCCCAGCGCCGCGACGCTGAGTACGTGGTGTTCTGCGGCGTCCACTTCATGGCCGAGTCGGCGGACATCCTCACCGGGCCGCAGCAGCAGGTCATCCTCCCCGACCTGAACGCCGGTTGCTCCATGGCCGACATGGCCGACGTCGACAGCGTGGAGGAGGCGTGGGAGACGCTGGCCCGGGTGACCGACGTGGAGCGGGTGGTGCCCATCACCTACATGAACTCGGCCGCGGCCCTGAAGGCATTCGTGGGTCGTCACGGGGGCGCCGTGTGCACCTCGTCCAACGCCGCCGCCGTCCTGCGCTGGGCGCTCGGAGACCCTTCGGGCGGGCGGCCGGCCCGGGGTGACAAGGTCCTCTTCTTCCCCGACCAGCACCTCGGCCGCAACACCGGCTACGCCCTCGGCTACGGCGCCCCCGACATGGCCGTGTGGGACCCGCGGCTGCCCGACGGCGGGCTCGAGGAAGCCGACATCAAAGAGGTGTCCCTGCTGCTGTGGAAGGGACACTGCTCGGTACACCAACGCTTCCGGCCCGAGCACGTCGAGGCCTTCCGAGCCGAGCATCCCGACGGCCTGGTGGTGGTGCACCCGGAGTGTGCCCACGAGGTGGTCGAGCTGGCCGACCTGGTCGGCTCCACCGACCGCATCATCCGCGCCGTGCAGGAGGCGCCGTCGGGCACCACCATCGGCGTCGCCACCGAGATCCACTTGGTGAAGCGTCTCGCCGACGAGCATCCCGACAAACCCGTGGTGTCGCTCGACCCGCTGGTGTGCCCGTGCTCGACCATGTTCCGCATCGATGCCGCCCACCTGTGCTGGGTGCTCGAGTCTCTGGTGGACGGCGTGGTCGTGAACCGCATCACCGTCGACGACGACACGGCCCACTGGGCCCGCCAGGCCCTGGAGCGCATGCTCGCCATCA
>DMNK01000091.1:4743-5640 GCA_003453695.1 Acidimicrobiaceae bacterium
GGCCGGGATCAGGCGGTGGTGATCAGTCGGTCTTGACGATGAGCACGCCGCACGGTGCGCCGTGGGCGACCGAGTTGGGCACGCTTCCCAGGATGCGACGCGCTCCCCGCATGCCCTTGCTCCCCACCACCACGAGGTCGGCGTCCACGGCGGCCGCCGTGTCCAAGATGGCGTCGGCCGGGTCGCCCGGCACGGCGTGGAGCTCGATCTCGATGCCCTTGCCCCACGAGTCCACCGCCTGCTGGCCGATGTCGGTGGCCGCCTCGTGGCGCAAGGCGTGCTCCGTCCCGGTGTCGACCATGGCGGCACCGGCCAGGCTGGCCATCCCCGAGGTTCCCGTCCGGAAGCCGGTCACCACGTGGAGCTTGGACCCCCACTGCCGTGCCAGGTCGGAAGCCGCCGACACCGCCTTGTCGGCGGTGGGCGAACCGTCGGTCCCCACGACGATCGTCTTGAACATGCGCACGCACCTCCCCCACTTCTGCTCCGACGATAGCCCGCTCCACCCGCCTTGCGTGGGGAAAATGGGACGCTGCCGCCCGAGAACGGCCGTCGCCACCACGCGCCGGCCGCGGTGGTCGATCAGCCGGCGCGTCTCGGGCGGGTGCCGGTCTTCACCGTTGGCGCAGCGGTGGCCGCCCGCGGGCGGGACGCCGGGCCCCGCGGGCTCGTGCCACGGGGGGTGCCGCGGCGTCGGGACGCTCCGCGACGGCGACCTCCGAGCACGGCGACGAGCACCTCGCCGGTGGCGCTCGCGACCGTGGCGGCCACCTCCTCCGGCGTCCCCTCGGCGATCACCTGGCCGCCGCCGTCCCCACCTTCGGGGCCCAGGTCCACGATCCAGTCGGCGGTCTTCACCACGTCGAGGTTGTGCTCGATGACGATCACCGTGTTGCC
>DMNK01000091.1:5966-6314 GCA_003453695.1 Acidimicrobiaceae bacterium
AGCTTGACCCGCTGCGCCTCACCCCCAGACAAGGTGGGGGCGGGCTGGCCCAGGCGGATGTAGCCGAGCCCCACGTCCACCAGGGTCTGGAGGTGGCGGGCGATGGGGGGCTGGTTGGCGAAGAAGGCCAGGGCCTCCTCGCAGGACATGTCGAGCACCTCGGCGACGTTCTTGCCCTTGAAGGCGACCTCGAGGGTCTCGCGGTTGTAGCGGGCGCCGTCGCACACCTCGCAGGGCACGTACACGTCGGGGAGGAAGTGCATCTCGATCTTGATCAGCCCGTCGCCCTGGCAGGCCTCGCAACGGCCGCCCTTCACATTGAAGCTGAACCGCCCGGGCTTGTAGCCG
>DMNK01000086.1 GCA_003453695.1 Acidimicrobiaceae bacterium
GAAACAGGAGGGACTGGTGTGGTGAGAGGCGCTAGGGCTCGAGTGCCCGAGTGAGGTGACCGGGCGGCGTCGTCAGTTCGTGCGCAGGAACTGGTAGACGCCGGCGAAGTCGGTGTTGACCTTGTCGGGCAGCGGCACCGCACCGCCCAAGGCGGCGGCGCCGGCCACGATCTGCGCGGCGCGTTCCACCATGGCCGTGACGTGGAGCGCGTCCGACGGCGACTTGCCGACCGCCACCATGCCGTGGTTGGCCAACAGGGCCGCGCCCCGCTGGCGCAGGCACTCCACGGCGGCCTCCCCGACGTCGTGGGTGCCGCTCGGCGCGTACTGCGTCACTGCGACCTCACCGCCGACGTACACCGTGAACTCGTCGATGCACGCCGGGATGGACTTGCGGGCCACGGCGAACATGGTGGCGTGCACAGGGTGGGAGTGGATGACCGATCCCACTTCCTCGAAGGCGCTGTAGCACGCCAGGTGCAGCAACTTCTCCGAGGACGGTCCCCGCGTCCCCTCCACCACCTCGCCGGATGGATCGATGACGACAAGGTCTTCCGAGGTCATGGCCCGGTAGTCGACCGACGACGGCGTGATGCAGATGTTCCCGTCGGCCATGCGGGCAGAGACGTTGCCCGCCGTGCCCTCGACAAGCCCCTTGGCCAGCAGCTCTTTGGCCGTGGCCAGCACCGCCTGGGCGGCGTCCTCGACGAACCGGGCACCCATTGGACGCTCCTCCTTGTGTTCCGCGCGCCCCGACTCCGGAGCGGGCCCAGGCTACAGTGGCTGTTGCGCTGCACGTTTGGGCGTCGGTCCGCACCCGAAGCGACCGACGGTGGGGGCCGCAGGGGGAGGGTCGTGGTATGACGCGAGGACCGCGGGCGTTGCTGGCCATGTCCGCACTGGCGTTGATGGCGACGGCATGCAGCAACGCCACCTCCACCTCCAGCTCGGGCGGGTCGGGCGCACCAGGTGTGACCGGCACCAGCATCACGGTTGGCTCCATCGCCAACCTCACCGGCATCCTGTCCTCCGACTTCGCCCCCATCGTCGACGGCGTGAAGGCCTACTTCGACATGGTGAACGCCCAAGGCGGCGTGGACGGCCGCAAGCTCGTGCTCGGCTTCGAGAAGGACGATCAGGGGAGCCAGACCACGGACCTCACCGTTGCCCAGCAGCTCGTCGAGCAGAACCACGTCTTCGCCGTGGTAGGGGTGGGGACGCCCTTCTTCGGCGGGGCCAGCTATCTCGCCCGCCAGGGGGTGCCCACCTTCGGTTATCAGGTGTCGGTCGACTGGAAGGACGGGCCCAGCCTGTTCGCCGACTACGGGTCGTACCTCGACTTCACCGGCGGGGAGATGAGCGACGCCTACGTGGCCAAGCAGTTGCACGCCACCTCGGTGGGGATCGTCGCCTACGGGGTGCAGCAGTCGGCAGCTGCCTGCTCCGCCGCTGCCACCGGCTTCGGGACTTACGGCGTCAACGTCGGATACCAGGACCTCACCTTCGGGATCGGTACCGACCCCACCCCCGACGTGCTGGCCATGAAGGCCCACCACGTCGACATGGTGCTCACCTGCCTGGACGTGTCCGGGAACATCGCTTTCGCCCGGGCCATCTCCCAGAATGGGCTCAACGCCCATCAGGTGTGGTTGAACGGCTACGACCGTCCGACCCTGCAGCAGTACGGCGCGCTCCTGAACGGCGTCATCATCGGACTCCAGCACGTGCCCTTCGAGGCGTCGGCCGCCTTCCCGGGCGTCTATCCGGCCATGGACACGTATTTGCAGGAGATGCAGCGCTACAAGCCGGCGTCGACCTACAACGAGGTGGCGCTCGATGGCTGGATCAACGCCGCGCAATTCGTGACGGGGCTTCGAGCCGTGGGCCGTGACCTCACCCAGGCCAAGCTGGTGGCTGCCATCAACAGCGAGACCGATTTCAACGGGGGCGGGCTCATGCCCCCCGTGGACTGGACCGGGGGCAACAACCACGTCCGTTCGATCCCGCCCTACTGCTCCGCGTGGGTGCAGGCCGAGAACAGCAAGTTCGTCCCCGTGTTCGTGCAGGGGACCCACGGTGTCTTCACGTGCTTCGACAAGGGAAGCGACACGCCGGTGACACCGCAGTCGGGTACGCCCGGCACCTGACCCGCCAAGCGGCATGAGCACCTTCCTGGGGTACGCCCTCCCGGGGATTCCCTACGGGTGCGACTTCGCCCTGATCGCCGTGGGCCTGGTGGTGACGTTCCGCACCACCGGTGTGTTCAACCTGGCCTTCGGTGCCCAGGCGTTCGCCGCCGCCTTCGTCTTCGACCTGCTGGTGCGGGCTCAGGGACTGCCCGTGTGGGCCGCCTTCGTCGTGTCGGTCGTCGTCATCTCGCCCGTCCTGGGCCTGGCCTTCGACCGGTTCCTGTTCCGTCACATCCCCACGGCCTCGACGACGGCCAAGTTGGTGTCGTCGGTGGGGTTGTTCGTCGCCATCCCGACGACGCTCCCCATCCTCTTCGGCGGCACGCCCCGCCTCAACCCGCCCAGCCTGTGGCTCAGTCCGAGCACGGTCGAGTTCCACCTGTCCTCGACGCCCGTCAACGGGGGGCAGCTGTCGACCACCGTCATCACGGTCGTCGCCGTGCTGGCGCTCCTGGCCCTGCTGCGGTGGACGCCCATCGGGCTCGAGATGCGCGCCGTGGTCGAGAGCAGGCGCCTGGCCCAGCTCCAGGGAGTCGACGCCGGCCGGGTGTCGGCCAGTGCGTGGGCGCTGTCGAGCTTCTTGGCCGGACTGGCCGGGGTGCTGTTGCTGCCTCTCACCGCCCAGCTCACCCCGTCTGATCCCCTCGAGTTCACGTCGCTGCTGCTGGCCGGCATCACCGCCGCCGCCGTGGCCCAGATGCGCTCGGTGCCCGGGGCCCTCGGCGCGGCGGTGGGCCTGGGCGTGGCCGAGAGCGTCCTGCGGGGCTATCTGCCCTCGGGGCTGCTGGCCCAGGCCGTCGTACCGGCGTTTCCCTTCGTCGTGCTCTTCGCGACGCTCCTCGGCAGCCGCGGCCTGCGGGTGCTGGGTCGCCAGACCGACCCGCTGGCAGGAGTCGACCCGCCCCCGGAGCCGCCGGCCGTGTCCGTGCGCGACCCCCGTCTCGAGCCCATCACGCGCTGGGGCTTTCGCGCCCTCATCGTCGCCTTCGTCGTGTCCAGCCTCACCTGGGTGCCCGGTTTCTGGGTGACCTCTCTCACCGAGGGCCTCGTGCTGTCGACGGTGTTCCTGTCCATCACGCTCATCACCGGCATGAGCGGGCAGCTGTCGCTGTGCCAGGCCACCTTCGCCGGCATCGGCGCCTTCGCCGCCGGCCAGCTGGCGGCCCACCTCGGCCTCGGGGTCCTCTTCGGCGCCCTGATCGGGGGTGCCATGGCCGCGGCGGCGGGAGCGTTGGTCGCCCTGGTGGCGGTGCGCATCTCGGGGCTGCTGCTGACGCTGCTCACCCTCGCCTTCGCCCTCTTCGCCGACCAGTTCCTCTTCCAGTACTCGTGGTCGGGCGGCGGCCTGAGCGGGGTGGTTGTGCCGCGTCCGACGGTGGGCCCGTTCAACTTCGGCTCGGACAGAAGCTTTCTGGTCCTGGCGCTCGTGGTCCTCGTGGTCTTCGTGGGGATCGTGGCGCTGGTGCAGCGGGGGACGACCGGGCGCTACCTGGCCGCCGTGCGCGGCAGCGAACCGGGAGCAACGAGCCTCGGCATCAGCCTGTTGCGCTCCCGGGTGACGGTGTTCGCCTTGTCGGCCGGCATCGCCGGGGTGGGCGGCACCATGTTCGGGTCGCTGTACCACTCGGTGTCGGCCTCGTCGTTCAACTACGCCTACTCGCTGGCCTTCGTCGTGGTGGTGGTGACGACCGGGGCCCGGCGCATCGAAGGGGCGCTGCAGGCGGGCATGGCCTTCGCCGTCATCACGCTGCTCCTCACCTACGCTCCCCAACGGTTCGGCGGCATCACCCCCGTCCTCTTCGCCTTCGGGGCCATGACCTACGCCCGTCATCAGGAAGGGATCGTCGAGTACCAGAAGCGCAAGTGGCTGAACCGGGTGTCCAAGCTGCTCGCCGCCCACGATGCCCGGCGAGGTCGCGCCGGACCGTCGTCGCCGGCCGTCGAGAGTGTTCCACCGGCCCCCGCCGCCGGGCGCGCCGCCGAGGTGACGGGTCGTGGGTGACGTGGACGGCGCGGGCCGCACCGTCACGGAACCACCTGGCGACGCACTGCTCGACGTGCGAGGGGTCTCGGTGCGCTTCGGGGGCATCCAGGCGCTCGACCACGTGAGCATGGCGGTGGCCGGTGGCGAGTCGGTGGGGCTGGTCGGGCCGAACGGCGCC
>DMNK01000144.1:0-4642 GCA_003453695.1 Acidimicrobiaceae bacterium
TGAAGCCGATGCCGCCGTGGATCTGGATGTTCTCGGCCGCGGCGTGGAAGTACGCCTCCGAGCAGTAGGACTTGGCCAGGCTGGCCACCACGGGGAGCTCTTCGGAGTCCTCGGCGGCGGCCCAGCCGGCGTAGTACGCCGCCGACTTGGCCGACTCCACTTCGAGGAGCATGTCGGCGCACTTGTGCTTGATGGCCTGGAACGAGCCGATGGGGCGGCCGAACTGGATCCTGGTCTTGGCGTAGTCCACCGACATGTCGAGACAGCGCTGGGCACCACCCACCTGCTCGGCGGCGAGCGCCACCGCAGCCAGGTCGAGCGTGCGGGTGAGCACGGCGTCGGCGGCCCCGTCCTCTCCGATGAGCCGGGCAGGCGTGGACGCGAACTCGAGACGGGCTTGCTTGCGCGTCTGGTCCATGGTGGCGAGAGACGTGCGGGTCAGCCCGGTTGCGCCGCCGTCCACGGCGAAGAGGCTCACGCCCGCACCGGTTCGGGCCGCCACCAGGATCAACTGGGCGGTATGCCCGTCGATGACGAACATCTTGTGCCCGTCGAGCGACCAGCCCTCGCCCGCCGGCGTGGCCTGCAGGGTGACCCCGTCCAGGTCCCAACGGCCGCTGTCCTCGGTGAGGGCGAGCGTGGCGATGGTCTCGCCCGCGGCGATGCCGGGCAGGTAGTCCTTCTTCGCCGACTCGTCACCTGACGACAGCAGACAGTTGGCAGCGAGGCCGACGGTGGAGAAGTAGGGCGCGCCCAGCAGCGACGCACCCATCTCCTCGAGGACCACGATGAGCTCCACGTAGCCGAAGCCGGCGCCCCCGTACTCCTCGGGGATGGTGATGGCCTGCAGTCCCAGCTGGTTGGCCATCTGCTCCCACACAGCCGGGTCGTAGCCCTCTTCGGTCTCCATGAGCCGGCGCACCTCGGTCATGGGGGACTTGTCCTCGAGGAACCGGCGCACGGCGCGCCGCAGCTCCTCCTGCTCCTCGCTGAAGGCGAAGTTCATGGTCGTCTCCCCCTGTCGCTCCGGAGGTGGCCCGGACAGGCTCCGGGAGGTCCGGACGCCGCCGAGCTGCGACTTCGTTGGTTGTCTACCAGACCCGACGAGATGTTGACCAGCTAGTCAATAAGCTGGCACCGTGCCCCTCCACTACGAGGACAGCCTGGTCGAGATCCACCGCGTCGTGGTGGGGCCCGTCGACAACAACGTGTTCGTCGTCCGGTGCCGGTCGACCGGCGAGGCGGTGTTGGTGGACGCCGCCAACGAGCACGAGAAGCTCCTCGCACTGTGCCGGGAGCTCGGCGTCAGGCAGGTGATCGAGACCCACGGCCACTGGGACCACATCCAAGCGGTCCCGGCGGTGCGCGACGCCGGCTTCGGCGTCGCCGTGACCGCCGCCGACGCCGAGATGCTGCCCTCCTATGACGAGATCCTCGAGGACAAGTCGGTCATCGAGATCGGGGACCTGCGTATCCACACCATCGCCACACCGGGCCACACCCCGGGGTCGATGTGCTTCGCCGTCGAAGGCACGCCGGTGCTGCTCTCGGGCGACACCCTCTTCCCCGGTGGCCCCGGAGCGACGAAGTTCCCCGGCGGTGACTTCCCCACCATCATCCACTCCATCGAGGAGCGCATCTTCTCGGCCTTCGGCCCCGACACCCTGGTGCTGCCCGGCCACGGGGCCGACACCACCATCGGGACAGAACGGCCCCATCTCCAGGAGTGGATAGACCGGGGCTGGTGAGCGGGCCGTCAGCGAGCGGCGCCCAGGGACGGCGGCCCAGCGCAGGGCCCAGGGAAACGCCCAGGAAGAGGCTCAGGGAAAGAGGCCTCTCGCCGCGATGGCCTCGGCCACGCGCTGGACGGCCAGTGCCCCGGCCGCCCGTCGCATGGAGACGCCCAGGGTGTCGGACTTCGCCCAGACCGCGGCGAAGGCGTCGTCGATGGTCCGGCCGAGGCGCGTGGCGACGAGGTCCTCGTCCCAGGCGTAGCCCTGGCGGCTCTGCGCCCACTCGAAGTAGGAGGCCGTCACCCCACCGGCGTTGGCCAGGATGTCGGGCACCACGGTCACGCCCCGCTCGTCGAGGAGCCGGTCGGCGGCGGGAGTGGTCGGGCCGTTGGCGGCCTCCACGACCACGCGGGCGGTGAGCTTCGAGGCGTCGTCGGTGTCGATGGCCCCTTCGAGGGCGGCGGGCACGGCGAGCTCCGCCTCGACCGACCAGAGCTCGGAGGAGGGGATGGGCTGTCCGCCGTCGAAGGCGGCCACCGTCCCGGTGGCCGTCACGTGGTCCGACAACAGCCCGATGTCGAGGCCGCCCGGGTTGTACACGGCACCCCCCAGGTCGGCCACGGCGACCACGCGCATCCCCGCCGACCACAGCAGGAAGGCGAGGGGCGCCCCGACCTTGCCGAATCCCTGAAGCACCACCCGCGCCCTGGCCAGCTCCATGTCCAGGCCCGCGAACACGGCCCGCACGCACCGCACCACCCCGGAGGCGGTGGCGCCGGAGTGCAGGCGCATCCCGCCGACGGCGAGCGGCTTGCCCGTGACCGTCCCCGGCAGCGAGCGTCCGTGCAGCATGTCGATGGTGTCGAGCACCCACGCCATGACCCGCTCGTCGGTGTTCACATCGGGCGCCGGGATGTCGGTGTCGGGCCCGAGGAGCGAGGAGATCTCGAAGGTGTAGCGGCGGGTGAGCCGCTCCAGCTCGGCCAGGGACAGGGTGCGGGGGTCACAGCGCACCCCGCCCTTGCCACCGCCGAAGGGGATGTCGACCACGGCCGTCTTGAGCGTCATGTCGGCGGCCAGCGCCGCCACTTCCCGGGCGGTCGTGCCCGAGTGGAAGCGGATGCCGCCTTTGGCCGGGCCCCGGGTCGTGTCGTGATGAATGCGCCAGCCCGTGAACACCTCGACGTGGCCACTGTCCATCCGCACCGGCACGGACACCTCGAGCACCCGTTTGGGGATGCGCAGCATGCAGTGGACGTCGGGATCGAGGCCCACGAGGGCAGCGGCGTCGTCGATGCGCTGGAGCACAGCGGCCCAGGGGTCGTACCCGTCCTTCGACACCTCCGTGGCCGCTCCCATGTCTCCGTCGGGATGGCGGGACACGGCCGTCATGGCGCTCTCACCGCGCCGGCCGGCTCGCTGCGTCGCCGCCGCGAGAGCATGTGCTGCTCCATGTCGGCTTCCGACTTCACGTTGGCCACGAGTGGCGACCGGGCCAGCCAGAAGACGCCACCGAACAGCACGAGGAGGGCGAAGGCCTCTCCCGGCCCGCGTACCCCGTCGGTGGCGAGGTGGTCGCCGAACAGCGAGATGCCGATGGCGATCGACACGAGCGGGTCCACGATCACGAGCGTGGACTGCGACGCCGTGATCGGCCCGGCGTGGAAGGCGTTCTGGGACAGGAACACGCCCGCCAAGCCGGCGGCGGCCAGCGCGTAGGGGGCCCAGTGCACGAACACCGTGGTCCACCCCTGTTGGATCTGGAGATTCATCTCCTTGATGAAGGCGGCGGACAAGGCGTAGGCGATGGCTGCCGACACGCCGAACATGGCGGCTTTCCACGCCGGTGACCCGATCCGGGTGAGGAGGATGGCGGCGGCCCCGGCGACCACGCAGCCTCCCGACACGAACAGCCAGTCGGCCAGATCGGGGAGCTCGCTGCCGCCGCTGGGAGCGGCGAGGAAGAGGAAGGTGGCCAGGCCGGCGGCGGCGGTGACCGATCCCGCCCACTCGCGCCATCCCAGGGGGTGGCGGAACCACAAGCCGAGGATGGCCACCAGGAAGGGCAGCTCCAGCGTGAGGATGGGCTGCACGTCGGTGAGCCGCCCGAAGTGCAGGGCGGTGAACTGGAGCAGGAAGCCGGCGATGAGCACCAGGAAGCCGAGGAGCCACACCTTGCGCCGCATGGCGTATGTGATGAGGCTGAACTTGAGCGTGGTGTCGGCGGGCGCCGTCTCGACGCCGAGCCGCTGGAGGATCGTGGTCATGGCGTTGGAGAACGCGGCCATGACGGCCAGCACATAGGCCATCACCACCGTTTTAGCCGATGGCCCCCTGCCTGGCGGTGTTCTGCGGGGCCTCGGTACGCTCCCGGCGGTCGAGCCGATGGGCTTCGGCGAGGAAAGGGCCACATGGTCGACGAGATCTCGGTAGCGGATTTCGAGAAGGACGCACTCGCCTTCTTGGAGCACAACCTCGAGCCGCGAGTCGAGGTGCAACAGCGGTGGGGGGAGGGCTCGGACCAAGTGACCCTGCTGCCCGAGCGCACCCTGGAAGAGGAGCTCGAGGAGCTGGCCAAGGCGAGAGCCTGGGCCCAGAAGCGCTTCGACGCCGGCTTCGGATGGGTGACGGGACCTGCGCAGTACGGGGGGCGCGGGCTCAGCCGCGACCACCAGCGGGCCTACGAAGCAGCCGAAGCCCGGTTCGCGGCGCCGGCCATGACGGCCTACGGCATCGGCCTGGGCATGGTGGCGCCCACCATCCTGGCCCACGCCACCGACGAGGTGAAGGAGCGCTACCTGCGTTCGATGTGGCGGGGCGACATCGTCGCCTGTCAGCTCTTCAGCGAGCCGGCGGCGGGAAGCGACCTCGCCAGTCTGCAGACGAAGGCCGTGCGCGACGGCGACGAG
>DMNK01000144.1:4817-9911 GCA_003453695.1 Acidimicrobiaceae bacterium
GGCCAGAAGGTGTGGACGTCGGGCGCCCATCTCTCGGACATCGGCGAGATCCTGTGCCGCACCGACCCCGATGCGCCCAAGCACAAGGGCCTGACCGGATTCGTGGTCGACATGCACGCGCCAGGAGTCGACATCCGACCCCTCAGGCAGCTGACCGGTGGGGCGTCGTTCAACGAGGTGTTCTTCACCGAGGTCCGCATCCCCGACAGCCACCGGCTCGGGGACGTGAACGGCGGCTGGACGGTGGCGCTCACCACCCTCATGAACGAGCGTGCCGCCATCGGCGGTGGGATGGCGGGGACGTCGAGCGGCAACATGAGCACGCAACGCCTGATCGACCTGGTCCGCCACCAGGGCAAGGACCTCGACCCGCTCGTCCGCCAGCAGGTGGCCGACATCGTCATCAACGGCAAGGTGGCCTCGTACACCACCCTGCGATCTATGGCCAAGATCGCCGCCGGACAGCTCCCCGGCCCGGAGATGTCCATCGCCAAGCTCTCGCTCACCATGAACATGCGGCGGATGGGAGACCTCCTCACCACCGTGCTCGGCCCGAAGTTGGTGGCGGACTCAGGTGAGTGGGGCACCTACGCCTGGAGCCAGTTCATCCTGGGCATCCCGGGTATGCGGGTGGCAGGTGGCACCGACGAGATCCTCCACAACATCATCGGTGAACGGGTGCTGGGGCTGCCGAAGGAGCCGTCGCCGGCCAAGGCGACCAAGTAGCGGGGCTTCGCCTAGCGCCAGGGAAGGTGCTCGGCGAAGACCCAGCTGCGGCGGTGGATGGCGGTCATCCCGTAGCCGCACAGGGCCCGCTTGTGGGTGGGTGAGGGGTAGCCCTTGTTCCGGTCGAAGTCGAAGGGGGGGAACGACTCGGCCAGGCCGCGCATCACCCGGTCGCGGGTCACCTTGGCCAGGACCGAGGCAGCAGCCACGCTGGCGCAGAGGGCATCGGCGCCGATCATGGTGCGGACCACCGGGGTGCACACCGGGGGCTCGTCGTCGAACAGCGTCGGCATCGCCGTCGGGCTCACGTAGTCGAAGTTGCCGTCGAGGACGACGGCGTCGGGCCGCGCCTCCTCGGGCAAGGCGGCGAAGGCACGGCGGGTGGCCAGGCGCAGTGCGGCGGTCATCCCCAGCCGGTCGCACTCCTCTGGATCCGAGTGCCCGACCGCCCAGGCCGCGCACCACGAGCCGACCCGCTCGAAGATGGCTTCCCGCCGTTCTTCGGGGAGCAACTTGGAGTCCCGCAGGCCGGCGGGAACGCGCCGGCTGCGCACCTTCATGACGGCCGACTCCATCACGGCCACTCCGACCGAGAGCGGGCCGGCCCAGGCACCCCGGCCCACCTCGTCGACACCAGCCACCAGGTGATGGCCCTGGCGCCACAGGCGGCGCTCGTCCACGAGCCGGGGCGGGGGCCCCGGCACCGAACGGGGGTTGCGTGACGCGCCGGGCTCGGCGGCGGCCGCGCCCGAGGGCGGGGCCTCGCCGCCTTCCTCGCCGACGTCGTACGGCGTCCCGGCGGGGCCCACGACGACGTTGCTCTGCGCAACCGTCTCGCCCGCCGGCCTCGGCAACGGGTCTTCGGCCACGCGCTGTGTAAGACGGCGACGCTGTCCTGTAGATTTGTCAGACGACCCCTTGAGCGGTGCGCCCCATGGGCGCATCATGGGTGGCGCACCCCCTCTGTCACCGCCTGCCGTGGCGGACCGCCGGCCGAGGTGTGGTGGTTGCCGCACGGACCGCTCAGTACTCCCAGGGGGGCCAGGGGGTCCGAGGAGGGATGGGAGATGCCTGACGCAACGGTCATGACTTCGAAGCGCTCCGCCGACGCTCTGCGCGCCGGCACCCCTGTCGACGTGCGCAGCCGGTTCGTCGGCGATTGGAGCCGGGGCTTCGAGGTCGCCGAGCGTGTCGAGGACCAGGGGTACCGGGTGCGGAGGCTCTCGGACGACACCGTCCTCCCCGATGTGTTCGACGACCAGGACGTGCGGCCCCAACGCCGCCGCCAGGACTTCTGGTGGCACTGAGCAGCTGCTAGCCGACGGGCCATCCCGTCGTCCTCCCCCAGATCACCTCAGCCGCCCCGCAGGGCCTCGAGGAACTCTTCGATCGGTACCGCCGTCATGGTCCTCGTCTTGAGCGTGCCACGCGCCCCCAGGGCGACCGCCACCCTGGTCACGGCGTGCTCGTCCTGGGCTTCCAGGACGGTGGCGAAGTCGTAGGGCCCCAAGAGGGCCCACTGCGCCACCACCCGCACGCCCATGGCCTCGACCTCGGCGTTCACCTCCATGAGCCGCTCGGGATGCTGGCGCAAGGTGGCCATGCCGTCGGGCCCGAGGGTTGACAGCATCAAGTAGGTCGACATGGGGGAAAGGTAGGCCACCGGCCCGGCGGCGTGCCGCCGTACCGGCCCACCAGGGGCGCAGGCCGCCGGCCCGGCCCGGGATTGCCACAGCGGGAGTCAGTCGGTCGACGCCGTCTCCGCTGTCAGCCACTGCAAGTAGTCCGGATCACCGTCGGTGATCTCGGTGACCACGAGCTCGGGCACCTCGTAGGAGTGGGCGTCCCGCAGCGCGCCCAGCAGCTCGGGGACACGGCGGGAGGTCGTCTTGAGCGTGCACACCCACTCTGAGGCGCTCGTGACCTCGCCCTCCCACCAGTAGGTCGAGGTGATCGGCCCCGACACCTGGGCGCACGCCGCCAGACGGGCTTCGACCACCATGCGCCCGAGCCGGCCAGCCTCCTCGGCGGTGGGCGCCGTGAACTGCACCTGGACATGCCCGGCCACGGTCGGCCCACGCTAGCGGTGGCCGGCCCCTAGCCTGCATGCCCGTGAGCCGCCGGCGCGTCAGCATCGTCCCCCACACCCACTGGGACCGCGAGTGGTACGAGCCGTTCCAGAGCTTCCGGCTCATGCTGGTGCGAACCGTCGACGGGCTCCTCGAGCTGCTCGAGGACGACCCGTCCTATGGGCGCTTCCTTCTCGACGGCCAGATGGCGGTGGTGGACGACTACCTCGAGGTCCGCCCCGAGAACGAGGCCCGCCTCCGGGCCCTGGCGGCATCGGGGCGGCTGTCCATGGGCCCCTGGTACATCCTCATGGACGAGTTCCTGGCCACGGGCGAGACCATGGTGCGCGACCTGCAGCTGGGCGTGCTGCGCGCCTCGGCATTCGGGGGCGCCATGGCTGTCGGCTACCTGCCGGACATGTTCGGCCACATCGCCCAGATGCCCCAGCTGCTGAGCCAGGCCGGGCTCAGCCACGCCGTGGTGTGGCGGGGCGTGCCGTCGGCCGTCGACAAGAGCGCCTTCTGGTGGGAGGCGCCCGACGGGTCCGCGGTGCGAGCCGAGTACCTCGTGGTGGGCTACAGCAACGGCTCGTCGATCCCCGACGACGCCAAGGCGCTGGTCCGCCGCATCGCCGACCACGAGAAGGAGGTCGGCAGCTTCCTCGTCGACGGCATGCTGTTCATGAACGGCACCGACCACCAGGCGCCCCAGCCGTGGCTGGGCCGGGTCGTGGCCGAGGCCAACGACCTCCAGGACGACTTCGAGCTCGAGATCACCTCGTTGCCCGAGTACCTGGAGCGGGCACCCACCGACGGCCTGCCCCGCTGGCGCGGCGAGCTGCGCTCGGGGGCGCGGGCCAACGTGCTCATGGGCGTGGCTTCGACGCGCGTCGACGTGAAGCAGGCCCTGTCCCGGGTGGCACTGTCGTTGGAGCGCCGGGCCGAGCCCTACGCGGCGCTGTGGGGCCAGCCCTCGTCGTGGCCGGAGCGCCTCTTCGAACTGGCCTGGCGCGAGGTGATCCGCAACTCCGCCCACGACTCGGTGTGCGCCTGCTCGGTGGACGAGGTCACCGACGCCGTGCTGGCGCGCTACGCCGAGGCCGGGCGCATCGCCGACGGGGTGAGCGAGGAGGTGCTGGCCGCCTTCTCGCGCTCGCTCAGCGAGGCAGGCCCCGTGGCGGTGAACGTGACGGCGCGCCCTCGCCGGGGCGTCACCGAGATCGTCGTCCCCGGAGACGAACCGCCCCAGGGCACCCAGGTGCTCCCGGACGAGCCGGGCGCCTTCGGCATCCCCCGGGGACTGGGCCCGCTCACCCTGGACGCCGCCACGGTGCGCACCATCCTGGGCATGCTGCCGGGCGGCAGCCAGATCGACACCCACACCTGGATCCAGGACGTGCGGGTCGAGGAGGACGACAGCGGCATCGACATCACCATCGCCTTCGGGAGTGAAGAGCGCTTCGACGTCCCCATCGCCTCCATCAAGCAGGACCTGTACACCCGGTTGGGGGCCCGGCCGGATTCGTTGGTGCGCATCCGCATCGACCAGCCCCCAGTGCAGCGCGTCCTGGTGCGCAGCGACGACGTGCCCGCCTTCGGATGGCGGCCGCTCGCTCCCCGTCCCCTCGAGGACCCGGTGGCGGTGTCTCGCCGCCACGACGGCGGCGTGACCATGACCAACGGCGTGTGCACCGTGGAGGTGGACGCCGCAGACGGGACGTTCTCGCTGGACGGAGTGGCCGGGCTGGGCCGTCTCGTCGACGGCGGCGACCACGGCGATTCGTACAACTACTCGCCTCCCGCTCAGGACCGGCTGGTGGACGCACCGGAATCGGTCGAGGTAGCGGTGGAAGAGGAGGGCCCGGTGCGCGGTCAGGTGCGCATCACTGCCCGGTACGTGTGGCCCTCGTACGTGGACGGCTCCACCCGGGCCCGAAGCGGCGAAGAGCACGTCACGGTGACAACCACCCTGCAGCTCTGTGCCGAGGAACGCCACGTGCTCGCCACGACGAGCTTCGTGAACCCGAGCCGGGACCACCGGCTGCGGGCGCACTTCCCGCTCCCCCGCCCGGCCCAGTTCTCGGAGGCGGAGTCAGCGTTCGCCGTGGTGCGGCGCCCGCTGGTGGCCGAGGGGCGTCCCGACGAGTTCGGCCTGCCGACGTTCTCGAGCCAGCGGTTCGTGAGCGCAGGCGGGATCACGGTCGTCCATCTCGGCTTGTGCGAGTACGAGCTCGTCGACGTGGGCCACCTCCCCGACGCGGCCGACAGCGCCGACGGTGCCGACGGCCAGCGGGCCCAC
>DMNK01000117.1:0-702 GCA_003453695.1 Acidimicrobiaceae bacterium
CTCGGCATCGACGACCTGCTCGAGCAGCTGGGGCTCGTGGCCGAGCTCGAGGAGCTCCGGGCCAGTCCCGAGGGGCGGGCACGCGGCGTCGTGCTGGAGGCCAACCTCGAGGCCGGGCGCGGGCCGGTGGCCACGGTCATCGTGCAGTCCGGGACGCTGCGAGTGGGCGACTCGGTGGTGGCCGGAGCGGCGTGGGGGAAGGTGAAGGCGCTCATCGACGACCACGGCGACCAGGTCAAAGAGGCCCCGCCGTCGATGCCCGCCCAGGTCCTCGGGTTCTCCGAGCCCCCTGCCGCCGGAGACGAGTTCCGGGTCACCGACGAGCATTCGACGGCCCGGACCATCGCCGAGGCCCGCGAGCGCCGCTACCGGGTGGCCGGTCACGCCCCGGCGCCGTCGGCTCCCGGCGCCAAGCTCGAGGACCTGTTCGAGCAGATTCAGCGGGGCGAGGCAGCCACGCTGAACCTCATCCTGAAAGCCGACGTCCAGGGCACGCTGGAGGCCATCACCGACAGCATCCGCAAGCTCGAGCGCCCCGAGGTGAAGCTGAGCTTCGTGCACCGGGCGGTGGGTGGCATCACCCAGTACGACGTCGAGCTGGCCGCCGCCTCCAACGCCACCATCATCGGTTTCGACGTTCGGCCCGATCGCCGTGCTCGCGAGCTGGCCTCGGCGCACAACGTCGAGATCCGGACCTACGAG
>DMNK01000117.1:962-4374 GCA_003453695.1 Acidimicrobiaceae bacterium
TCGTCACCGGCGAGGCCGAGGTGCGTGCCGTGTTCCGTGTGCCCCGGGTGGGCGCCGTGGCGGGCTGTTTCGTCCGTGAGGGCACGATCACCCGCGGGTCGAAGGTCCGCTTCCTGCGCGACGGCGTCGTCATCTGGAAGGGCACCATCACCTCCTTGCGCCGGTTCAAGGACGACGTGCGCGAGGTCCAGTCCGGCTTCGAGTGCGGCATCGGCCTCTCGGACTTCCAGGACCTGAAGGACGGCGACGTGATCGAGACGTACGAGGAGCGAGAGGTGCCCCGCACCTGAGCCCCGCTCGACGTCGCCCGCCGCCGGCGCCGGGGCGTTTCCCCCGGACGGCCCGGGTCAACCAAGTGCTCCGTGAAGTGGTGGCCGACACCCTCGAGCGCATCGCCGACAGTGACGAGCGCTTGCGCCTGGTCACGGTGACCGCCGTCGACGTGGCGCCCGACCTCCGCCACGCCAAGGTGTACCTGAGCTCGCTCACCGAGGCCTCGGCCGGGGCGCTGGCCGAGCACCGCGCCCACCTGCAGCAGGCCATCGGGCGCCAGGTGCGGCTCAAGCGCACCCCCCAGCTCGAGTTCGCCGCCGACCCGGCGGTGGCGGCCGGCAATCGTGTCGAGGAGATCCTGCGCCACATCCACGAGCGCGACGTCCACCACAGCGGGGCCGGGGGCGAAGAGCCCGGCGACCCTGCACCCGGCGCCGAGGCCGGCGGCGTCGACCAACGCGAGAGCGGGGACCGAGGTGGCAGCTCGAGCTGAGCAGCCGGCCGGGCCGACCGGGCTCGTCGTGGTCGACAAGGAGGCCGGCTGGACGTCGCACGACGTGGTGGCCCGGTGCCGGCGCATCTTCGTCCAGCGCCGAGTGGGGCACGCCGGCACCCTCGACCCCGACGCCACCGGTGTGCTGCTCCTGGGGCTGGGCCGCTTCACCCGGTTCCTGGGCTTTCTGTCCGGCCTTCCCAAGGCGTACACGGCAGAGGTCGTGCTGGGCACGGCCACCTCGACGCTCGACGCCTCGGGAGTCGTGACCGGCACCTGGGACATGTCGTCGATCGGCCTCGCCGAGGCGCGCGCCGCGGCGGCCACGCTCACCGGCACGCTGCAGCAGGTCCCGCCGATGGTGTCGGCCTTGAAGGTCGACGGTCGCCGGCTCTACGAGCTGGCACGCCAAGGTGTCGAGGTGGAGCGGGCCCCCAGACAGGTGACGGTCGAGCGCTTCGACGTGGACCCCGGGCCTGAACCGGGCGTGCTGGCCGTGTCCGTCGTGTGCTCGACCGGGACCTACGTCCGCTCCCTGGCGGCGGATCTCGGGGCGGCGCTCGGCGGGGGAGCCCATGTCCGTCACCTGCGGCGCACCGGCGTGGGGTCGTTCACCGTGGACGAGGCCCACCGCCTCGAGCAGCTCGTCGCCGCCCACGTGCTCAGCCCGGCGCAAGCGCTGCGCGACCTGCCCCAGGTGGTCGTCGGGACCGAGATGGCGCGCACGGTCTCGCACGGTTTGGCACTCGACAGAGTGTCGGTGGGGGCGGCTGGGAGCGGTCCGTGGGCGGTGCTCGACCGACGCGGGCGCCTGCTGGCCGTGTACGAGGCGACCGACACCGACCGTCTCGTCGCCGCTCGCGTCCTCGAGAGCGCCTGAGGAAAGCGGCGTCGGAGGGACGGCGTCCCCGGCCGGTAACCTGCCGCCATGCAGGTGGTGCGCGGTATCGACGACGTCGTCGCACCCGAGCGGGGCTCGGCCGTCACCATCGGCGCCTACGACGGCGTCCATCTCGGCCACCGCCACGTGCTGGGCCTGCTTCAGGACATGGCTCGAGCACGAGGCCTCGACACGGCCGTCGTCACCTTCGACCGTCACCCGGCGTCGGTGGTACGTCCCGAGACGGCGCCGTTGTTGCTCACCGACCTCGAGCAGAAGCTGGAGTTGCTGGCCGAGGTCGGGATCGACCGCACCGTGGTGCTCACCTTCGACGAGGGGCGTGCCAACGAGAGCGCCGAGGACTTCGTGAACGAGGTCCTGGTGGGCGCGCTCGGGGCCCGTCTCGTGGTGGTCGGCCGCGACTTCCACTTCGGGCACCTGCGCCGGGGGAACGTCGCCATGCTCGAGGACATGGGCTCGCGCTCGGGCTTCGACACGGTGGGCGTGACGCTCGAGGACGACTCGAGCGGCGAGCCCGTGTCGTCGACCCGCATCCGCAAGCTGGTGGCCGCCGGCGACGTGCGCCAGGCGGCACGCCTCCTCGGCCGGCCCCATGAGGTGCGAGGGCCGGTCGTGCGCGGCGACGGCCGCGGCGGGGCTGCCCTCGGCCTGCCCACCGCCAACCTGGCAGTGCCGCCCGAGATCGCCCTGCCCGCCGAGGGCATCTACGCCTGCACCTATCGGCGGCCGGACCGGTCTGTGTACCGGGCCGCCGCCTCGTACGGACGGCGGCCCACCTTCTACGCCGACGGAGCGCTGCCCATGCTGGAGGCCCACCTCATCGGCTTCAGCGGCGACCTCTACGGGGAGGAGGGGCAGCTGGCCTTCGTCGAGCGCCTCCGAGGTGAGGAGCGCTTCGACTCGGTCGAGGCCCTCGTGGCCCAGATGCGAGCCGACGTGGAACGGGCCGACGCCGTGCTCACCCAGGCGCCGTGAGCATGCCAAGGCGTCCGGAGCAGGCCTCCTGCTAACATCGAGCGCAGCCGGGGCGCCGTCCCGGTGATCCGGGGGGCAAACGGCGAGCATCGTCGTGCGCCCCGAGCCCTTCCCGAGCGTTTCCCGAACATGGCTGACAAGACTGCGACCATCGCCGACTACCGGCTTCACGACACCGACACCGGTTCCCCCGAGGTCCAGATCGCGCTCCTGACCGAGCGCATCTCGCATCTCACCGAGCACCTCAAGATGCACAAGGGCGACCACCACACGCGTCGGGGCCTCATGAAGCTGATCGGCCGTCGCCGCAGGCTCCTCGACTACGTCCGGAACAACGACGTGGAGCGCTACCGGAACATCATCGGCAGGCTCGGCATTCGCCGTTAGGCAACCTCCGGGCCACAACGGCCCGGGGCACAAGCAGCACCGGTCAGCGGTCAGCTGCCAGTCGCCGACTACCTACTGCCGCCCCACGCGGCGGACCGGGACTTGGAGCCCGGGTGCGGGAGGTGGCCGACCACTGGGAACTGGCCTGGCACGGTGCTCGTGACAGACAGGAGATCCCAAATGGCGCAAGCCGTCAGCGTGTCGGGTCCGATCAGCGACACCGACCGCACGCTGTCCTTCCAGGCAGGCAAGCTGGCCGGTCAGGCCGACGGGGCCGTGGTGGGTCGCATCGGCGACACCGTGGTGCTCGTCACGGCCACGGCGGCGCGGTCGGTCCGCGAGGGCGCAGACTTCTTCCCGCTCACCGTCGACGTCGAGGAGCG
>DMNK01000066.1:0-5291 GCA_003453695.1 Acidimicrobiaceae bacterium
CTCGATCATCGCCCCGATGTCCACCCAGTCCTTGGGCCGGTCGAAGAGGACCTTGAGCACGGTCAAGTGCGCGGCGGCGATGACCGGAAGCAGATAATCCACTCTGGCGAACGGCCGCGGTGATGTCGCCCCGGCCACGGCCCGATGGAACTCGTGCTGGGGGAAGAACAGGTCGATGACGATTCCTTGTCGGGGCAGCCCATGCCACAGGCGGATCTGCCCGTCGCGGACGCATCGCCGGACATCGTCGTCGGTCCACACCACGCCGTCCGGAAGCAGCTCGAAGATGCGCCGCGCCTCTTGGACCGGTACCGACACATTGATGTCCATGTCCCGCGTGGCCCGAGGCTCGGCCACGTAGTAGGCGAGAGCCAGTGCCCCCCCGAAGCCGTGCCCGATCCCGGCGCCGGTGAGCCGGTCGTTGACCTCGATGACCAGCCCGACGAGGGAGGTGGGTTCAGTCACCGGGGGCGACCAACTCCCTGAACAGTGGCAGCTTCTCGGCCCGCCCCGGCCGGCCTCGGTCGACGGCGACGGCGTCGGACAGGTCCAGGAGCTCCGGAAGGATCAGCCCGTTGGCGTCGAGGTCGCGGACGACGCGCAACCCGTGGCCGGTGGCGGCGAGCATGCGCTGCAGCTGGGCCGAGCCGGGGGTGTGGCGTCCACTCAGGTAGTCGCTGATCCGCCCCTCGCTGATCCCGGTGCGTGCCGCCAGCTGGCGGGCGGTCAGTCCCGATTCCCTCAGTGACGTCCGGAGCAAGCCCGGGATGAGCCCTTCCACCTCGCCCAGCTTACCAAATATGAGAAGTTCTCGGACCTTCAGGGAATGTCTGTCTCACACGTGATACATTCGGGTCGTGGTGAGCATCCGGGACCTTCGCAACCACGGCGGGGAAGTGCTCGCTCGGGTGGAGCAGGGGGAAACGGTGACGGTGACCCGCAACGGGCGGCCCGTGGCCGAGCTCCGACCTCTGCCCAGGGGCGGGTTGACGGCCGAGGAGCTGGTGCGCCGCTGGCGCCGGCTGCCGGTCGTGGACCCCGATGCCCTGCGCCGTGACATCGACGAGGTCGTGGACCAGAGCCTGTGGTGACGGCGCAGGGGCACGAGCATGGCGTGCTGGACACCTCGACGGTCATCTCCCTCGGCCGGGTTGCCGACGTGAGCGGCCTCCCCCGGATCCCCCTCATCACCACGGTGACGCTCGCTGAGCTCTCGGTGGGCCCGCTCGTCGCCCGTGACGACGACGAACGGGCTCGCCGGCAGGCTCACCTGCAGGAGGCCGAGGCCGACTTCGACGTGCTGCCTCTCGATGTGGAGGCCGCACGGGCCTTCGCCCGGGTGGCGGCGGGACTGCGACGGAGCGGCCGCAAGCGGGCCGCCCGCGCCTTCGACGCGCTCATCGCCGCCACGGCGCTGGCACAGGACCTGCCGCTGTACACCTCGAACCCTGCAGATTTCGAGGGAATCGACGACCTCGAGGTCGTGCCCGTCCAGCTGGCGTAACGAACGTCAGCTGGCGACGAGCAGGCCGCTCGGGGTTCGCTCCCGCCCCGCGCTCACCGCGATGGACTCGGCTACCGAGGCGAGACAGACCGCGGATTCCGATGCCTCACCCAGGTCGAGCAGCGCCACGGCGGCCACCCTGCGGTCGATCTTGTCCTGATCGCGCAGGTCGGCCACGGCCTGCGCCACCTCGAGACGGCGTTCCGGCGTCGCGAGCTGGAGGGCCACCTTCATCACCCAATCATCGAACTCGTAGTCGTCGTCGGCCAGAAGGGCGGCGGCCGCCCGCTCGACCTCAGGCGACGCCAGGGCAGGAAGGCGCACCTGCAGCGAGAGGTCTCGTTCGGGAAGGTGGATCGCCTGGTGGACCAGCTCCCGCAACTCGTCACCGTCCACGTCGGCAAGGTCGGGCAGCGACTGGGCGACGAGGGTCCGCAACCTCCGCCGCACCTGCACCTCGGCCTCGAGGCGCTCGGCCGAGTAGCAGCATCGCTTGGCCTTCCTCCCGCTCCCGCACGGGCAAGTCTCGTTGCGTCCCACCTTGGCCATCGTCCACCTCCGCTGTTCCTTCTCGTGTCCGATCGTCGCGGACGGCTGTGACGCCGGGGCGGATGGTGCCCGAACAGGGCGGACGACTGGTGCGCCATACCCTCCAAGCGGTCATCGAGGAGGAGGGGTCCGCTTCTGGCCGTCGGCTGTCCAACGGAGGACGTCGTCTCTGCTCACCTGGGTGCCCCACGCGATGGCGTCGATGTCCGCCCAACCCCTGGGCCGGTCGGAGACGGCCTTGCACGATGGGGTGTTCGGGCGGGGCTCGCGCTGAGCCGGGAGGCTCAGCCGACGGCACGCTCCACGATCCAATTCCAGATGGTCATGCTCGTGCCCCACGAGCTTCCGTAGGAGCACCCCGGCGGTGACGTCGGGCTGGTGCAGCCGCTGGGCAGGTCGTCGAAGGTCACGTCGGCCTTGACGATGGCATCGGCCTGGCACGTTGCGAACGGAGCCCCCACGGTCTCGCAGGCATCGAACTCGACGATGCGCCCCCACGAGTTCGGTGGTTGATACATCGTGCACTGGACCACCACCGTCACCCCGTTGACCGTGAGTGACTGGCCCGGACCGGACGGGAACGTGGGGCACGAGGGCCCGGGAGCCGTGTGGCGGACGGACTGGATGGCGCCGTCGACCGCGGCATCCCCTGCGTACTCGACGTTGCGCTCGCCCTGGAGATTGGACGTGTTCAACAGGTTTGCGCCTGCCAGTGAGACCAACGCCGACAGCACGAGACCGATGGCGACGAGGAAGACGAGAGCGAGGACGAGAGCAGCACCCGCATCAGTTCCGATGGCGGCGGTGTTGTCCCGGTGCCTCATATCGGTGACCTCACGCCGAACGAGATCGTCTCGCTCACACCGCTCGGAGCCGTGGCCGTGATGGTCAAAAGCTGGTAATCCGAGCAGGTTACATCGAACGCGTCTGTGACGCTGTTCCAATACTGGATGCTCTTGAAGTTGACTGTGGCCGAATAGCCAGGAGGAGGAACGTAATTGATCGGACTGCCGTTGTAGTTCGTGCCCGTCGCCGAGGCGCAGTCAGCGAACAACGTCGGCATGGTCACCGATGTGCCGTTGCCCGTGGCATTCACGTCCACTTGGGACCCTGGCGAAGACGACAGGAGGAAGCTGGTCCCCACGATCACAGTTCCCACGTAAGTCCCGGTAGGAATGCCAGTACCGGTGAGGGCCTTTCCTTGATCGGCCACCGAGATCGAACTGTCGGCCACCGAGTCACTGCCGCTGGTAACCGTCGCTGTGTCAGTGCGATTCGGTTGAAGCTCGAGCTGGTAGGTAGCGGCTTCCGCGAATCCCTTCACCACCGTGTCGAGGTTCGCCAGGCTCCGGTGCTCGGCCGAGCTCGTGAGGGAGGTGATGAGCGCCCCGAGTAGAGCACTTACCGACAGTGCGATGATGACGATGGCGATCAGCAGCTCGACTAGGGTGTCCCCGCACTCCCCCATGCTCGGACGAATCAACTTGCCGTGAAGCATTGGTCGGCTGTGGTGTCGGAGGAATTGGCGTAGTTCATGTCGCCGCTGTAATAGGCGGCGAAGCAGTAGGAGGTGCCGGACGTCACTGGGTACGATCCCGAGGTCGCCTGGCCGGCCGACAGACTTGTAGCGCTGCCTACCTGTGTTGCTCCGGCAGTGGTAGAGGTGCAACCCGTCGTGGTGTTGGCACAGACATAGAAGGTCACGCTGCCGGTAGGGCCAATCCCATTGCCATTTCCGGTAACGGTGGCGGTATCAGTGGCTGCATTGTTCGTCGGTGTGGCAGCGGCTGCGGTGGAGGACGTACTTTGGCCCACTACGAGGTTGAGGGTTCCAGTTGACGTCGCATAGAAGGTGTCGCCGCTGTACACCGCCGTCACTGTGTATGGGGAGTTGGCCGCTTGCAGTATTCCGGCGTTGACCGTGCACGTGGCCGACCCGGCCGAAAGGGCGGTGGTGCTGTTACAGCTGAGCGAACCGCTTGAACCGCCGCTTGAACCGTAGGTAATGGTCCAGGCCATCGTGCCGGAATCCGGCGCGGGAACCACGGCAGCCGTGAAGACCACCTGTTGACCTGTCGTGGGAGACGAGGGCAGGGCTGTAGCGGTCGTCGTCGTGGCGGTGTAGACGTACTGGTTGAGTGTCGCCGTCTGAGGTTTGAATGTCGTGTTCCCCCCGTACGCGGCCGTGACCGTGTACGGGGAACCGGATTCCGTCATGATCGATGTTGTGCATGTTGCCTTGCCATTGGCGGCCAGGGCTTTGTTCGAGCAAAGAACCACCGCGGTGGCCGACCCGTTGGGCGTCTCGCTGAAAGTGACGCTCCCCGCAGGAATGAGCCCATCGGTGGCAGAAACCGCCGCTGTGAAGGTCAATGACTGGTCCGAGGTCGGGCTGGAGTTCGACGAGGTCAACGTCATCGTCGTCGCCACCTGCGATCCGATCGTGACGGCGCCGTTGCCCCCGCAGGCCAAGGACTGCGAGATGATGCCGCCAGTCGAGTTCGTCCCGCCCCCGGTCGTATTCACCTGGGCATCAGGGGCGTAGATGACACCGTTATACGTGGTGCTCATTCCGTTTCCTACGATCTGCAGGACGTCGCTGTCGTAGCGGGACTGGAAGATGACGAGTCCGGTGTAAAGGCCCGACGTAGGAGCCGTTAGGTTGATGTTTCCATTTCCGGAGTTGTTGAAGAATGCATCCGACGGCTGGATGTATTGGTTTGGGATCCCTATGAAGAACATCACGCCGTTGCCAGTGACTGCACCATTTCCCGAGAAGGAGATCCCATTCTCGAAGATGTAGATCCCGGGCAAAATGTTAGGGTTCCCGGCGTTATCTGAGGTGATCGAAACAGGTGAGGTGTACACACCGGGACCATCAGAGAAAATGTTGCTGTCGTTGAAGGTTCCGTTAACGCCGGGTCCGGTCGTAGGTGGATCAGGCAGGTTGGCGTATGGGTCCGGCAGGGGAGGGCCCGAGGCGTAAGCCGTGGCCGACGTGGGTGTGTAGGCAGAACCTATGGAAGTAGAACTGTTCTCCGTATACACTTCGCCGCCCGTCAATTTGTATCTGGGATTACCCGTAAAAGTGACATCGTTCGAGGTGGCCGAATCCGTCGCAGCGATGCCATTAACAGTCAGGCTCCCGCTAACCCCTCCTCCCTGACAGTTCACGTCCTGACCTGACCCGAGTAACAACAACGTGGGAGGTGAGCTGCCGGGCGGGGAGGCGCCATTA
>DMNK01000066.1:5466-5922 GCA_003453695.1 Acidimicrobiaceae bacterium
GGCGCCATTCCCGCCGAATCCAACCTGACGGGGCGCCGCCGTCAAACTGTACTGGTAGCCGCTCTGCTGTGTCACCGTGACTTGGACCGTGGCGATCTCGACTGACGGCGTGGGCGCAGTGGCGGCGTCAGTACCGCAGCTCGGGTAGTTCGGGGTGCATGCGAGGTTTGTGACGGCGTCCGATGTGCCGCCCAGATCGTGGGAGACGGTCGAAGCCGTCCGGGTCGCTCCCGTGCAGAAGTTGCGAACGAGGGCGGGTGATGTTCCGAGCATCTCCGTCACGTAGGAGACGTAGATCGCCGGACCCGGGTTGAGGTTCGACTCGAGCCCGAGGACCTGGTTGCCCGTACCGCACAGGGGAGTAGACGAGGTGGTGGGGGCCCAGATCCGGTCGGCGCTCTGTACGTCACGAACGAAATAGGCCGAGGTGATCTGGGCGTCGTGCGAGTCGGCCAA
>DMNK01000037.1:0-233 GCA_003453695.1 Acidimicrobiaceae bacterium
ATGGCGGCAAGGTCGTCACCCTCGAACTGCATGCGCCCGCCCTTGTTGGCCATGAGGCCCGAGACCACCCGCAACATCGTCGACTTCCCTGCCCCGTTGGTGCCGAGCAACCCGACGATCTCTCCCTGGTCGACGGCCATGTCGACGCCGAAGAGGACGTCCACCGGGCCGTAGGCGGCACCGACCCCGGCGCACTCGAGCATGGGTCGCTCGCCGGCGCCGACGCGGTCGAG
>DMNK01000037.1:411-11580 GCA_003453695.1 Acidimicrobiaceae bacterium
CGACGCGGTCGAGGCGGTCGCCCCGGCGTCCGTCTCCGTCGTCACCGCCGCTGCCGCCGCTCCCACCCGGGCCGCCGCCGCCGGGGGCCGTCGAGGGCTCGAAGCGGGCCGACTCCCACAGCGCCGAGCTCTCGATGCCCTTGCGCCGGGCCAACGCCGCCAGCAAGCGGTCCCGACCGTCGAAGACGATCTGGCCGAGGCCCCCGGGCACCACGAGCAGCAGGACGAGCAGACCTCCGCCGGTGGCGAGCAGCTGGGCGTAGCCGGGCAGCAGGTACTGCATGGCCTCCACGTAGACGACGCCGAGGACGGCACCGGTCGTGGACCCGAGCCCGCCGATGGCCACCATGAGGAAGACGTCGACGCTGAGCTGGGGGTCGATGCCCGAGAACCCGAGTCCCCGGTTGGCGACGACGTACAGACCGCCGGCCATGGCCGCCATCGCCCCCGAGAAGGCGAAGGCGAACAGCTTGGTCCGAAGCGGCGAGATGGAGAAGCTCGCCGCCGCCATCTCGTTGTCGCGGGTGGCGAGGATCACCCGCCCGGCCCGGCTGTCGCGCAGGTTGCGCGTCAGGTGCAGCGCCACCACCAGCAGGGCCAGACACAACCAGTAGAAGGTGCGGGGCGACTCGAGGCTCACCTTGCCGAACAGCACGGGCCGCACCACGTCGGTCTCGGCGATGCCCGGGAAGTAGATCTGGCTCAGGAAGTAGGTGGAGACGGGCACGGCGAAGGCCATGGTCACGGCGGCCAGGTACGTCCCGGGAATGCGCAGCGCCGGCAGTCCGATCGCCACGGCAACCGCCGCCCCCACCACGGCCGAGACGCCGAGGGCCAGAAAGAGGTCGACGTCGAAGTGCACGAGCAGGGCGCCGGTCGCCCCCGCTCCGGCCCCGGCCAGGGCGAACTGTCCCAGGGAGATCTGTCCCGCCCATCCCGACAGCGGCACCAGCGAAACCGCCACGATGCCGAAGATGGCCGCCGAGGCGGCGACGAAGAGCTGCCCGCTGCTCAGGGCCAGCGGCACCACCGCCACGGCCAGGAGCGCCACCAACAGGCCCAGGGAGAAGCGACCGGCTTTGTAGGAGGCCAGCTGGCGCACCTGGGCCGGGACGGGCCGGATGGGCTTCACCGACAGCAGGTCGCCCATGGCCGCCTGCATGCGTCCCATACGCCGGCGCTGCAGCAACAGCGCCACCAGGATGACGAGGAACACCCCGAGGTCGACGCTGGAGGAGCGTGGATAGCTCCAGAACACGACGGACTCGAAGACGCCGATGCCGACGGCGGCGAAGAACGCCGTGGTCAGGCTCTCCATGCGGGCGATGACGGCGGCGGCGAGCGGGACGAGGAGCCCTTCGGGGCCGATGACCTGACCGAGGTTCTGGCCCTCGACGGGGACGGCCAGCATGGTGCCCAACCCCGACATCCCCGCCGCCAGGGTCCACGTGACGAGTGACAGCAGGCCCACGGGGATGCCGAGCAGCAGGGCGCGCTCGTTGGAGTCGGCGGCGGCGCGGATGGCGAGGCCCAGGTCGGTGCGTCCCAGGAACCAGGCCAGCCCGATGAGGACGGCCACGACCACGATGACGGCCAGCACGGCGTCACCGGTGAAGTAGGTGGTGTGGATCGAGAAGTGCAGCCCGTGCAGCGGTGTGGTGTACGTCGAGAAGGCGTTCAACTTCTTGGCCAACAGCGCCGGGATGCCGAGCTGGAGCGCGGCGACCACCTGGCCCACGCCGATGGTGGCGACGGTGAGCAACAAGCGCGGTGAGCGCGACAGGCGGCGTACCACCAGCCGGTCGGTGACAGCCCCGCTCCCGAGGGCCACGGCCAGCGCCACGGGCGCCGCCAGCAGGTAGGGGACGTGCCAGGCGACGACCATGAGCAGCATCACCGCCGCCGCCAGACCCCCGAAGCTGGCCTGGGCGAAGTTGATGACGCGGCTGGCCCGGAACACGAGCACGAGCCCCATGGCCACCAAGGCGTCGAGGCACCCGAACAGCACACCGAGCGCCACGGCGCCCGAGTCGAGCCCCTTGGGGAGCAACACCTCCCCCGCCACCACCAGCGCCACGACGCCCAGCACCCAGCCCCCCGCCGTCCGCAGACGCGGGTTCAACCCCTCCAGCAGCGACCCTGCAGCAGTCATGAGCCCGGAGCGGTCATGACGCCATCACCTTCCGGGCGCGCAGGGGCGCGTCACGACAGCCCGGGGCAATCGAGCCCCTTCGGGAAGGCGCTCGACTGGAAGAGCGAGAACCACTGCCCACCGAAGCACGGGTTGTAGTCACCGGCTTTGTTGTCGAAGGAGTTGGTCTTCGACGGGACCCAGTACGAGACCTGGGCCTCGGAGAAGGGCCAGTAGATCCCCGATCCGTAGGTCCACTGACCCACCTGGCCCAACGGGCTCTGGGGCAGATGCTGGTAGCCGGCCAGCATGGAGGCGGGCGTGAGGTCGGGGCCGGCGGCCTGCAAGCCGTTGAACAGATACAGCAGCTGGTAGTAGATGTACCAGAACTGCGCTTCCTGGGGCTGACCGCCGGGGTCCACCATTTGGAAGGCCTTGTAGGACTCCTCGTTCTGCTCCGGGATCGACGGCCCCAGGCCCACCTCGACCGAGTGCGCCCACTGGTCCTGGGAGTAGAGCCGCTCGAACTGCGGGGGCAGCCATTCCGAGAACCACTCGGGCCCGTAGTTCTGCTGATCAGCTGCCTGGGAGACGTAGATGGTGCCGACCGGGTCGCACCCGCACAAGATGGTGGTCACGTTGTTGGCCTTCATCTGCGAGATGGCGTTCTGCATCTGCTGCTGGATGGTGGACAGGTCCAGCGTGTAGTTGACGACCACGGGGATCTTCACGCCGCACTGCTTGAGGCCGCTGACCATCTCGTTCTCGAGGCCCTGGTACTGCGGGTCCTCGAGGAGGATGGCGCCGAAGACGCGCTGCTTGCCGTTCAGGCTCGGGTCCTTGGCGAAGCTCACGTTGTTGGCGCCGATGTTGCACCCCATGGTCACGAGCAGCCGCCCGAGGTCGTCGAGGGTGGGGATCATCGAATAGGCGTAGGGCGCCGAGTTGTGGAGGAACTGGTTGGACGTGAGCAGGTTGTCCATGGAGATCACGTGGTTCTGCACCAGCGCCTCGGCGTACGGCGTGGTGGGCAGCGGCGTGAGGTCGGCGAAGGCGCCCAGGCTGGCGGCGGTGGCGGCGTCCTCCTGGGCCCCCTGGGTGTCCTGGCCGACCATCTCCTGCATGGCGTCGCCCTGGGCCGTGTAGGGCTTGAGCACCACGTGTCGCCCGTAGAGCTCGTACTCCTTGTTGAACGCCTGCAGGAAGACGTTCAGGTCGTAGAGCACCTGACTGTCGGTGGGGAGCACGCCGGGCATGATCGAGCGCACGGCGTTGACGTCGCTCGACTCGCCCTCCTCCCGGTAGGAGACGGTGATGGTGGAGGCGGTGACGCCGGGCGCGGTGGCACCGCCGTTGTTGCCCGACCACGCCGGCACACACGGCGGGGCGTACGGGGACCACGGCACCTGGAGCACCCCCGCCCCGCACTTGACACCGCTGCGGGCGATGCCGTTGGCGGCGGCGGCTCCCGCCGCGTTGGCGGCTGCTTGGGCCGCGGCCGCGCTCGCTGCTGTCGAGGTGCCCGACGCCGCCGTGGACGGTCCTGAGCCCGACCCGCCCAGGCCCCTGGCAGCGGGCGACGACAACGCCGACTGCGGGGCGCGGGTGGTGGGCGCCTGCGCCACCAGCGCCAGGAGCACCCCCATCACCATCAGGAACGGGACGTAGCGCTTGGCCAGCTCCCACGCCTTGTCGGCCGTGAGCGCGCCAGTGGGACGCTCGATGCCCGGCCCCTTTCGCCGTGCCCCCAGCGTCCCGACGGGCTCCGCCTGTGGCGCCCCCTGCTCCCCCACGTCCACGCAGGGATAACGCCGGAGGCGCAGTTGACTGGTGAGTCAGTGAGGATCAGAGACGCAATTGGGCCTCGGGCGGGCCGGCCTCATGCCCCGGGCCCTGAGCTCGCCAGGAGCGGGCTCAGGGCGTAGCCGACCATGGCGTCGAGGTCGTCTTCGGGCGGCAGGACCACGAGCACCGTCACCACACGCACCAGCCACTGGGCGACGAGCAGGGGGTCGTCGCCACCGATGAGCCCGGCGTCCATGGCGCCCTGCACGACGGGCACGAGCGCCTCGGCAACCTGGGAGACATAGGGCCCCAGGTCCCGGGCCAGCAGGGACCCCAGGATCTCCGGCTCGTCGTCGAGCACCCGCCGGGACACCGGGTTGGAGCGGGCGAAGCGCACGGTGGCGGCCACGGCCTCGATGAACCCTGCTGCACCGGCCCCGCCCGGAGCCGACAGGTGCGCCACCAGGTCGTCGAGCATCCGGTGCAACTGTCGTGACGCCACCAGCGCCACCGCTTCCTCCACCGAGCTGACCTGGCGGTACAAGGTGGTGCGGGCCACGTGCATCTCGCGGGCGATGTCGGTCATCGACGTCCGCCTGATGCCGTAGCGGGCCAGGCACCGCTCCGTGGCGTCGAGCAGCCGGTCGAGCCCCGGGTCGGGCCGGGGTGGGAGCCGCTCGAGGAGCTTCAAGACCGAGTCGGTCTCGGCCATGCTCACCTCTCCTATTGCGTCGTATCGGGGGTGCCGGTCGGCCGGCCTCCCCGATTGTCGTCGGAGCACCCTGGCGGAAAGCCCACCGGCGACGGGCCTTGCCGACGGGCCGCCCGGTCGCTAGCTTTCCGGTGTGCGACAAACGCTACAGAATGCCGAGCAAGTGTCGCAATCCCCGACGACGGCGAGCCCGCCTCCGCTGGCCCGCCAGCTGGCCGAATGGCGGCTGTTCGTGCCCTTCACCGGCCGGGTCCTCGCCCTGCAGGGGTCGCATCCCACCGTGGCCGCCGGCATCTACCAGCACTCGGACATCTTCACCGACCCGTGGCGTCGGGCCCGGCGCACCTTCGTGTACGGCCAGCGGGTCACCTTCGGCTCGCACCGGGCCGAGACGGCGGCCGAGATCCGAGAGCTGCACCGCCACATCAAGGGCATCGGGCTGGACGGCCGGCCGTACCACGCCTGGAACCGCGACGCCTGGACCTGGGTGCACCTCACCACCTTCGAAGCCACCCTCTTCGCCCTGGAGAAGATCCACGGAGCGCTGGCGCCCGCCGACCTCGATGCCCTCTACGCCGAGGCCCGCGCCGTGGGCGAGCTGTACGGGGTGCGGGCGCAGGACATGCCCGGCGACGTCGAAGGGCTGCGCGCCTACGTGGAAGAGGGCATCGAGACCAAGCTCACCCACAAGCCGCCGGTGGAGCTCGTGCCCAGCCTGCGGCACCTGCCGGCGCCGCTGCGCCTTCCCGCCCCCGTCCGGCGGGCGCTGGCCCTCGGCGTGTGGGAGCCCACCCTCGTCCCCGTCTCGCACCCCGTCCACATCGCCCTAGCGGGATCGTTCCCTCCCATCATCCGCCAGCGGTGGGACATCCGCTGGTCGGCGCTGCACGAGCTCGAGTACCAAGCGCAGCTGCGGGCCCTGCGGGTGCTCACCGACCCTCTGCCCGACCGGCTGCGCATGCTCCCGTACCCTTATCGGCGGCTGCGGGCTCAGGCCGCCGCCCGCTAGAGCGAGGAAGCCCGATCGCCGGGAGCGCACCACATCCGATGGACTCCGACCGGTCGCACCGCCATGCGCCACGCGGCCCGTTCGCCGACGGGCCGCCCCCGGGCGCCCTCGACGTCGACGCCCCGCCCCTCGAGCAGTTCCGCCCCGGCGACGTCGGGCGCATGGTGGTCGTCTTCTTCGTGCTCGGGTGGTCGGTGGTGCGCGCCGTGGCCACCTGGGCGTTCCACCGCCGGCGCCGCGGGGTGGTGCAGGTGGTGTGCGACGGCCTGGTGGACGGCTTCATCCGCCTCGGCCCCACATTCGTCAAGGCGGGACAGATCGTGGCCAGCTCGGGGCCGCTGTTCCCCGCTGTGCTCGCCACGGCGGCGCGTCGCTGCCTGGACGCCGTGCCACCCTTCCCCACGGCGACGCTCCGGGCCACCGTCGAATCCGACCTGGGCGCGCCCATCGAGGCCCTGTTCCGCTTCTTCGACGACGAGCCGCTGTCGGCGGCGTCCATCGGGCAGGTGCACGCCTGCACGCTGGCCGACGGACGGCAGGCCGTGGTCAAGGTGCAGCGTCCCGCCATCCGGGAACAGATGGCGCGTGACCTACGCAACAGCTACCGCCTGGCCTGGCTCGTCGAGCGGACCCCGTGGGGACGGACCTCCGGAGCACGCGACATCATCCGGGACGTCCACGCCGTGACCTTCCAGGAGCTGAACCCGGCCCGTGAGGCATGGCAGCAGGACCGCTTCCGGCAGAACATCGGCGCCTTCGGTGACAACTCGGTCATCACCGCCCCCGAGGTCTACTGGGACTACTGCGGGCCGCGGGTCATCTGCATGGAGCGGGTGTGGGGCATCCCCATGGACGACTTCGATCAGCTCTCCGCCATGGGCATCGACGGGCGGCTCATCCTGCGCTGGGGGGCCAAGGTGTGGGCCGAGGCGGTCATGGTGCACGGGCCCTTCCACGGCGACATGCACGCCGGCAACGTGTGGGCGCTCGAGGACGGGCGGGGGTGCTACCTGGACTTCGGCATCATGGGCGAGCTGTCCGGAGAGTGGCAGCAGGTGCTGAAGGACCTCTTCTACACCTGCAGCTTCGACCTCGACTTCACCCGCGTGGCCACCGCCTACCGGCGGGTGGGCGTGTTCCCACCCGGGGCGGGCACCGACGAGGAGATCGGCGCCTTCTTGAACGCCATGCTCCGCCCCATCCTCCTGGCCGGCTACGGCTCCATCGACATCGGCCAGCTCGTCGCCCAGTCCCTCGACCTCCTGAAGGCGTTCGACGCCACCGCCCCCCGGGAGCTCGTGCTCATCGCCAAGCAGCTGCTGTACATCGACCGCTA
Organism: Acidimicrobiaceae bacterium; assembly: GCA_003453695.1. GTDB lineage: Bacteria > Actinomycetota > Acidimicrobiia > Acidimicrobiales > UBA8190 > UBA8190. Next base: position 7,385 of record DMNK01000037.1, read on the forward strand.
TGCCCGCCATCTCGCACCCGACTACACGGTGACCTCCGACCCCCTCATCGTGAAGAACATCTTCCCGGACGAGGCCGAGGCCAAGGCGGCCGAGCTCGGGGTGGCGCTGGACGACAAGCACACGGCACTGGTCGGCGCCCCGGCGCCCCCCGCCGACGCCACGGTCGGAGTGGGCCGAGACAGCTGACCTTGTCGAGCATGGCCGGCTGCTGGGCCACAATGGCCGCCCATGGGCAGCGCGTTCGCCGAGGACACGGCTGTCCATGGCGTCGGTGACGGAAGGTACCGCGCCGCGTTGTCGCCGAGCTGGAACCTGCTCCCCCTGCCGCAGGGAGGAGTGGTCAGCGCCATCGCCGCCCGGGCCATGGAGAGCGAGCTCGACGACACCGGCCAGCGGCTGCGCACCCTCCACACCACCTTCGTGAGCCAGGTGACCGACGGCCCGCTCGGCGTCGAGGTGGAGACCCTGCGACGGGGCCGTTCCATGTCCCATCTGCGCGCCGACGTGCACAACGAGCAGACGCAGACGGGTCATGTGACCACGGCCGCCTTCGGCTCGTCCCGACGGGGCTTCTCTTTCGACGATCTGCACCCTCCCGCCGCGCCGCCGCCCGACCAGTGCCTGTCATGGCGGACGCCGCCTCCCCCCGGCGTCGAGGGCTTCACGCCGATGCCGTTCTGGTCGGAGCAGGTGGAGGGGCGCACCGTGTCCGGCCATGCCCCGTGGGAGAGCTTCGAGCCGGGCCGCGCCGAGACGGTGATGTGGTACCGCTTCGACGACACGCCGTGGTTGGACGACGGCACGGTCGACCCGCTGGCCATGGTCGTCCTGGTCGACACCATGCCGGGGTCGGTGCGGGAGAAGCTCGGGCATGAGGGGCCGACGCGGTGGTTCTCTCCCAGCATCGACCTCACCGTCCACCTGCTCGGCCCGTGCCGCTCCCCCTGGGTGCTCGCCCGCTCCCGGACCCGTCACGCCGACGACGGCTACGCCTCGGCCGAGATGGCCGTGTGGGACTGCGGGACTTCAGGGACCGAGACGCCGCGACTCGTCGCCTACGGCACCCAGGTCTTCGTCTTCACCTTCCCCGACTGATCCGCTCGGCGCCCGGGTATGAACTCGGTGCCGGCATCCCCGGAGTCGGCCCGACGGGCATGCAACAGCACGTGCGCACGGGTGGGACGACGGGATGCCGCCGGACCCCAGGCCAGACACACCATGGAGGCGGGCGAGATGATGGGATCGAAGATCGTCCTCAAGAAGCGAACGAAGGTGCGTCACCTTCCCGAGCGCGTCGCCACGGGCGCCTACATCATGAACGAGGGAATGGGGAAGATCGACGCCGACGACGAGACGGTGAAGCAGCTCCATCACTTCGCCGCCGAGACGTATCCGTTCGTCGCCGACATGGAGCCCAGGACCTTCGTGAAAGCCTTGGGGATCGGCGAGATGATCCTGGGCGGCGCGCTGCTCGCACCGTTCGTCCCGAGCTGGCTGGCCGGGGCCGGGCTCGCCGGGTTCTCGGGCGGCCTGCTCAACCTCTACCTGCGCACGCCGGGGATGCACCGGCCCGACAGCGTGCGGCCCACTCCCGACGGCAGGGCGCTGGCCAAGGACGTGTGGATGTTCGGCATCGCCCTGAGCCTGGTACTCGACCCCGGGTCCTGGTTCCGCCGGCGCCACTGACGCTTCGGGCCCGCTGAGCGGCGGGCAGGAGCTCCGGGGCGACCCGGGTCGGACCTGGGAGCGCCAGCGCCGCGAGGAGTGACGGGCTGACGCCACCACGACTGCCGCAGGCACGGTCCGTGGCCGGACAACGCGCCACGTTCAAGGGGGGCGTGGCCTGCGCCGATGCCTCCAAGGTGGCAGGCGGACCTCAGGCGCCAGAAGACGAGACGGCTGTCGAGCCCCTGGGCCGGCGCCTGTGGCGACGGGCGCACGATCCCTCCATCGCCGCCAACCCGCCGGTGGCGGCGGCGTTCTGCCTGCTGCGCTGGCGGCACCTCATCGCCCCGCTCCCCTACTGGCTCCTCATCGTGATCGTGTTCGCGGGGGGCACCATGGCGGTGGCGTCGGCGGCGCTGTGGGGCGACAACCGCCGGCACTGGGACATGCCGGTCTACGTGGCGGTGAACATGGTCATCATCACCGTGGTGGCCTACGCCACGGGATGGGGCCCGATCCTGTCGGTGGGCTTCCTCTTCGGATCGGGCACCGCCTTCCAGCTCTTCGGTTCCCGCGTGACCCGCTTCGCGGCGGTCTCCACCGTGGTGTGCATGACGTTCGGCCAGCTGGCCATCGCCCTCGGTATCGCCCCCACCCTTATCCGCCAGCCCCTGGTGCACGGCCTCGCCGCCCTCAGCCTCCTGGGCACGGTGCTCACCATGAACCTCCTCGGCCGGGTCACGGGCGAGCGGGAGCGGGCCGAGGTGGAGGTGCGCCAATCCGAGCGCCGCTTCAAGGCGCTCGTGTCCAACGCCGCCGACATCATCATCGTGGTCGATGCCGAAGGGGTGCTTCAGTACGTGAGCCCGGCCTTCGAGCGCGTCCTCGGGATCTCGCCGGCGCCCTACTTCGAGTCCTCGGCGGCTGCCTTCATCCACCCCGACGACCTGGAGCAGATCAACCGCGAGTTCCCCCGCCTGGCCGGCGACAAGAACGAGGTGCTCCGCACCCAGCTGCGCATCCGCGACTCGAGCGGCCACTGGCGTCATTTCGAAGCCACCGTGACGGACCGCATGGACGACCCCGATGTGCGCGGCATCGTCGGCAACCTGCACGACATCACCGAGCTGCTCGACGCCAACGAGCGGTTCCGGTCCGCCTTCGACGACGCTCCCATCGGCATCGCCCTCACGACCCTCGAAGGTGACGTCCTCCGAGCCAACCGGGCCTTCGCCGCCATCGTCGGCTACTCCTCGGAGGAGGTCGTGGGGCGCAGCGTCGAGGCGCTTTCCCACCCGGAGGATGCCGGCATCGGGAACAACGAGCGCCGGCTCATGGCCGCCGGGGACTCCGACGGATACGAGCTCGAGAAGCGGCTGATCCACTCCGATGGACGCGAGGTCTGGGCGCACGTGCACGTGTCGTGCGTGCGGGACTCCGGTGGCCGTCCCCTCTATCTCATCGCCCAGGTCCAAGATGTCACCGAGCAGCGGCAGATGCGCGAGCGCCTCGCCCATGCCGCCATCCACGACCCCCTCACCGGACTCCCCAACCGGGTGCTGTTCCTCGACCGCCTGACCATGGCGCTCAGTCGAGCCGCCCGCCACCGGAGCCGGGTGGCGGTGGCCTTCCTCGACGTCGACCGCTTCAAGCTCGTCAACGACGGGCTTGGGCACGCAGCCGGGGACGAGCTGCTCCGGGCCGTCGCCGAGCGGCTGGACGAGGCGGTGCGCGACGAGGACACGGTGGCGCGCTTCGGTGGCGACGAGTTCACGATCCTGTGGGAGACGCTCGAGGAAGACGACGAGGCCGTGGTGGTGGCCCACCGGCTGCTGGACTCGCTCAAGCGGCCGTTCGAGCTCGACGGGTCGCCGGTGTACGTGACGGCCAGCATCGGGATCACCGTCACCGACGGCCAGACCCCTGCGGCCACGGTGCTGCGCGACGCCGATACCGCCATGTACATGGCCAAGGAGTCGGGGCGAAGCCGCGTCGAGGTGTTCGATGGCCGGGCCCAGGCCGTGGCCCTGGAGAACCTGCACGTCATCAACGAGCTTCACCACGCCCTGGCGGCCGGTGAGTTCCGCGTCCACTACCAGCCCATCGTCGACCTGCTCACGGGCACCGTCGTGGCCGTTGAGGCGCTCGTGCGCTGGCAGCACCCCAAACGAGGGCTGCTCCTTCCGGAGCACTTCATCCGCGCCGCCGAGGAGTGCGGGCTGGTGGTGCCCATGGGGGCGTGGGTGCTCGAGGAGGCGAGCCGGCAGACGGCCCTGTGGAACGCGGTGGCCCGGGCCGCCGGGGCCGATCCCATCGAGGTCAACGTCAACATCTCGCCCCGGCAGCTGGCCAACCCCGAGTTCCCCGACACGGTGCAGGAGGTCATCGCCACCACGGGGATCCAACCCGAGTCCCTGTGTCTCGAGATCACCGAAGGATCGCTCATGCACGACGAGCGCGCCGCCGCCGAGATCCTGGGCCAGCTCCGCAGGCTCGGCGTGCGCGTGTGCATCGACGACTTCGGCACCGG
>DMNK01000037.1:11748-16702 GCA_003453695.1 Acidimicrobiaceae bacterium
CGGCACCGGCTACTCGTCGCTGTCGTACCTGAAGCACTTCCCGCTGGACTCGCTCAAGGTCGACCGGGCGTTCGTTGACGGCCTCGGCGAGGAATCCGACGAAGGCGTGATCGTGGGCGCCATCGTGGCCCTCGCCCATTCCCTCGGTCTCGTCGCCGTGGCCGAAGGGGTGGAGACACCGCTCGCCCTGTCGGAGCTGCACCGGCTGGGCTGTGACCGGGTCCAGGGTTACCTGCTCGGCTACCCGGCCACCGCCGCCGACATCGAAACCGGGCTCTTCGAACGGGGGATGGTTCCCCCCGAGCTCACGGTCCCGCTTCCGACCGGGCGCCCCGCCTCCGGCTGAGCGGGACCCTCACATCCCGGCCAAGCCCTCCAGCGCCAGCAGGCGCCGCTTCATGTCGAGCCCGCCGCCGTAGCCGCCGATGCGCCCGCCGCTGGCGACGACCCGGTGGCAGGGAAGCACGATCGGCAGCGGGTTGGCGCCGTTGGCCTGGCCCACGGCCCGGAAGGCAGTGGGCCGCCCCACCATGGCGGCGAGCTCGGCGTAGCTGATTGTCGTCCCGTAGGGGATCTCGGCCAGAGAACCCCACACCTGGCGCTGGAAGTCGGTGCCCGAGAGCTTGAGCGGCAGCTCGAAGCGGTGACGGCGGCCCGAGAAGTACTCACCGAGCTGCGCCACGGCGTCGGCGAGCGGTCCGCTCCGTGCTCCGGTGTCCTTCCTGGCACCGTTCGGCGTGTCGGGCGCCAGGTGCGCGCCGTTTCGGCGGCTGGCCGAGTCGGCACCGGGCAGCTCGATGTGGACGAGCGCCTCGTCGTCGGCCTCGAGCACGAGCATGCCGATCGGGGTGTCCAGCAGTGTGCGTCGGATGGTGGGGGCAGTCATGCTGCGCTCTCCTCTCGTGTGCGTGATGTTCGGCGCCCTGTCCGGCTGCCATCGCTGTGCGGGACCGACCACAGATGCATGAGTCCGTGAGCCCGCCACGGGCGCCAGCGCTCGGAGTGGCCCGCCAGTCTCGCCGGGGTGGGTTCGATGCCCAAGTGCTCGGCGCCCCGGCGGGCGCCGAGGTCGGTGGGCAGAAAGGCGTCGGGATCGCCCAGCCCCCGCATGACCACGTAGCCGGCGGTCCACGGGCCGACGCCGGGAAGGGCCAGCAGGGCCGCCGTCACCTCGGCCGGGTCGGCACCGGCGTCGATGGCCAGGCGGCCGCTCGAGGCCTCGGCACACAGGGCCTGGAGCGCCCGCCGACGGGTGGCGGGGAGACGGGGCCTTCGCTCCCGGGCAGGGGCCGCAGACCCCAGGGCCTGGGCCAGCTCGTCGGGGGAAGGAAAGACGTGCAGGTGGCGATGACCGGGCACGGCCGGAGTGCCTGTCTCGGACAGCACGGCGGCGACCAGCGCCCGCGCTCCGCCGAGGGAGACCTGCTGTCCGAGGACAGCTCGCACCGCCGTCTCGAAGCCATCGACCGATCCCGGCACCCTGAGGCCAGGACGGTCCTGCACCGACGGCGCCAGGCGGGGATCCTCGCCCAGCGCCAGGTCCACGGCGACAGGGTCGGCGTCCAGATTGGCGAGGTGCCGAGCCCGGGCGATGGCGCTGTTCAGGTCGCGCAGGTCGGACAGCGTGAAGCGTGCCTCGAGACAGCCGTCGCCGGCTTCCAGCTGCACCACCCCAGGGCCGTGGGCGAGGCGCAGGCTCCGGGCGAAGCTGTCGCCGTCTGCTCTCTCCAACCCGGGAACCGCCCGCCGGGCCAAGAAGGCGAACAGCGACTGCACGTGCAGCGGGCGCCGATGGGCGAGTCGCACCGAGATGACGGGCGCCACCACGGCCTCGTCCCCGGCCCCGTGCCGAGCCCGGTCCCGCGTGCGCCCGTTGCCGCCCCGCTGACGGGCGGCGGCCCGCAGCTGGCCCGGGGTCCGGGCGAAAACGACCCGTACGGTGTCGTTGAACTGGCGCACGCTGGCGAAGCCTGCGGCGAAGGCCACCTGGGCGAGGGGAAGGTCGGTCGTCTCCACGAGCAGGCGCGCCGTCTGTGCCCGCTGGGCGCGCGCCAGGGCCAGGGCACCGGTGCCCACCTCGGCCATGAGGACCCGGTGCAGCTGCCGCTCCCCGTAACCCAGGCGCCGAGCGAGCCCGCTCACGCCTTCACGGTCGACCACCCCGTCGAGGACGAGCTTCACCGCCCGGGACGCCACGTCGGCCCGGCCCAGCCACTGCGGCGAGCCGGGGGCGGCGTCAGGCCGGCAGCGCAGGCAGGCCCGGAAGCCGGCCTGCTGGGCGGCAGCGGACGTCGGATAGAAGCGGACGTTCTCCCGCTTGGGCGTCAGCGCCGGGCAGCTGGGGCGGCAGTAGATCCCGGTCGAGGTGACGGCGGTGAAGAACCAGCCGTCGAAGCGGGCGTCGCGGCTCTTGAGGGCCCGGTAGCAGCGGTCGAAGTCCTCCACGTCGCCATGGTGGCACGCCACCCGACCCGATTCTGGCGGGTTTCGGACATGGTGGTCAGCGGGTCGCCGTCAACGGGCGTCAGCCAGGTGGGTCGCCGCATGCGGCCGTGATCGGCGCCCGAGTCGGGGTGGAGTCGTCCCCAGGTTCAGGGCCGGCCCGCGCCGACCAGACCGTTGGTCCAGATGGGCTGGATCTGGACGTCCTCTCCCGTCTGGGGAGCGTCGATCACGTTGCCATTGCCGACGTACATGCCGACGTGCTGCACCGAGTCGGTGCCGTCGTTCCAGAAGACCAGGTCGCCGGGCTGGATCTGCGACATAGCCACGTGCGGGATGGCGTCGTACTGCTCCTGGGCGGTGCGGGGGATGGACACGCCGGCCTGACGCCACGACCACTGGGTCAGACCCGAGCAGTCGAAGCCGGGGTCGGGCGACCCCTTCGGGGACTCGCCACCCCATTGGTAGGGGACGCCCAGCTGGCTCTCGGCCGCCTGCACGGCGCCCGAGGCGCCGGGCGAGACCGCCACGTTGGTGAAGGTCTGGTTGCTCGGGCCCTTGGCGGCGGCTGCAGCTCGGGCGGCGGCCTCCTGGGCAGCCAGCTGCGCCTGGTACTGCGCCGCGGCCAGCTGCTGCTTGGCCTGCTGCTGCTGAGCGATCAGGGTGGCGACCTGCCCCTTCACCTGGTTGAGCTCGGCCCGTTGCTGCGCAGCGACGGCCTGAGCCTGCTGCTGGGCGGCGGACGCCTGGTCCACGGCTGCGTGCGCTTGCAGCTCGGTCGCCTGCACCTGGGCTTGCTGGACTCCGAGTGCCGCCTGTTCCTGGTGGAGCTGGTCGACTTCGTTGTTCAGGTTCGCCCCGACCAGGTTCTGGTACTCCTGGGTCACCGCTGCCTTCTCGCCGCCGGACGAGAAGATGCTGTCGAAGGAATTGTCGGTGGCCCCCGTCATGTAGCTCTGCAACGCCTCTTGGCGGAGCCGGGCCTGGGTGGCGGCGATGTGCGACTGGGTCACGGCGATCTGCGCCTTCAACGAGGTGAGCTGAGCGTCGAGCGTCTGGAGCTGCTGCTCGTCCGTCTCGTACTGCTGGGCCAGGATGTCGAGGCGCGCCCCTTGGGCTTGGAGCTGGCTCTCGATCTGGGCCGCCTGCGCCTGCGCGCCTTGCAGCTGGTTCGTGACCTGATTGAGCTGGCTCCGGCTGTTGGAGACGGGGTCCGCGCCGGCGCGCAAGGACGGCAAGACCACTGAAGCCGCCACTGCCGCCGCAACGAAAGTTGAGGGGAGGAGCCGGTGGCCCGCCCTCAACCGGCGCCGCAAACTCGGTGGCGTCGCACAACCGACGTCACTCACAATGGGTTGTATTTCTAACAAGCGGGCGCACCCGATGCAAGGATTTGATTGCTCGGTGCGGTCACGTTGCAATCACATGACGGCGTGAGCGATGTCCGCGGTGGGCCGGCGAACGATCGCGGCAGCGCAGCGCCTATTGACCGTTGCCCGAAGAGCTCGTGGTGCCGCTGTTGTCAGGCCCGCACACTCCGCCACACGCGCTGTTGGCCGGTGCGCCGATGGCAGGTGCCGGCGGAGACGGCGCCACGGTGGTCGTCGTGCTGGAGGCGGGCGACGAATTGGCGGCGGTGGCAGGGTCAGGTGTCGGTGCAGGCGGCGCCACGACCGTGGTGGTCGAGTTCGTCGCGGCTGTCGGTGTGAGCACGTGCGACGACGGACCATGTGCGGCGTCGGACGGGCCCGCCAGCGCCAAGGCGCCGATCACTGCGCCGGCGGCGGCGACAGGCAGCCCCAGGGCGGCACCGATCCGCACTCCACGTCTCCCCACGAGGGAAATCCTACGCCCGCCGGTCCCCTTGAGGACGGCCGGACACCGATTGACGCCCAGCGTGACGACAACGGTGACTGCTTCGTACACTTCGCCGCGGGCCGACGCCCTTTTGATGCCATCTTTGATATCTGCTCGACGTCGTACCCAGGGCGACGTCCGGGACGTGGGGGAACGACACGTGGACGACGAGGCAGCGCCTGGCGAGATCGAATCCATCCGACGGGTCAAGCATGCCTACTTCCGCCTGCTCGACTTGAAGCGCTTCGACGAGCTGGGCGAGCTTCTGACCGACGACGTCTCCTCGTCCTACGACTCTGGGAGCATGTCGCAGCAAGGGCGTGTCGACGTCGTCGCCTTCCTGCACAAGGTGCTCGGTGATCCCGGCAGGATCACGATGCACACAGGCCATCATCCCGAGATCGAGCTCACCTCTCCCACCACCGCCACGGGGACCTGGTACCTCGAGGACAGGGTCATCGTCGCCGAATACGACTTCGAGCTGCACGGCACCGCCCTGTACCACGACGAGTACCGCAAGGAGGGCGGCCGGTGGCGCATCAGCCGCACCGGTTACGACCGCATCTTCGAGGAACAGCGGCGCCGGTCGACCGGTGAGGTATTGGCCCTGCACTCAAGGTTCGACCCGGCTTCGGAGCCCGGCACCACCTCGGAG
>DMNK01000036.1:0-145 GCA_003453695.1 Acidimicrobiaceae bacterium
TTCGCCACCGGCGGGATGCTCGGCTCCGCCGCTTCCTTCGTGGCCTTGGAGGCGCTGCCCATCGACTTCTCGTACTGGGTCTTCGCCGTCGTCCTCGCCGTCATGGGGCTGGTGATGGGCCTGTTCGCCTCACCCAACCGCGCCG
>DMNK01000036.1:447-715 GCA_003453695.1 Acidimicrobiaceae bacterium
CCGGCCCTCTATCACGGGTTGGTACACGAAGGGGTGCCGACCCCGGTGGCGGCACGAGTCTCACACCTGCCGCCGGTGTCGACGTTGTTCGCGGCGTTCCTGGGCGAGAACCCCATGCAGCACCTGCTCGGTGCCGGCGTGCTCGCCAAGCTCCCGGCCTCACACGCTGCCGTCATCACGGGGCGGAGCTTCTTCCCGTCCCTCATCTCCGGTGCCTTCAGCAAAGGGCTGCACGAGGCCTTCGACTTCGCCATCGCCGCCTGCCTGG
>DMNK01000036.1:1028-1360 GCA_003453695.1 Acidimicrobiaceae bacterium
GGGCCGGCCGGGTCCGGAACCAGAGGCGGAGGCTCGGGGTCTATCGGAGGTGGATCGACGGGGGGCATGGGGCCGGTCGCCCACGAGAACGTCACTGCTCTGTCAGTACCCGCCGCCGGCCGGTCAGCACCCGAAGCCGGACCGTGACACCCCGCTAGTCGAGACCGAGCATGGCGGCGCACGCGGGCCACTCGCCCCAGCCGTGCTCGTGTTGCAAGGTGGTGGCGCCGGCATCCTGCTGGGCGGGCGGCGCCTGGCTGGGCAGACCGCTGTAGCCCAGACCCTGCCAGGTGCCCATGGAGAACTGGTAGGCGCCGTAGTAGCCGTTGCCG
>DMNK01000036.1:1523-1688 GCA_003453695.1 Acidimicrobiaceae bacterium
CCGTAGTAGCCGTTGCCGGTGTCGTCCTGGTAGTTGTTGCCCGACTCGCACACGCGCAAGCGGTACAGGTCCTCGGCGAAGGAGCTGTCCGAGCTGACCAGGTTGGACAACTGCACACCGCTCGGCGGGCCTTGGGCGGCCAGGGCCGCCTGCTGGGCCCGCACC
>DMNK01000036.1:1854-2394 GCA_003453695.1 Acidimicrobiaceae bacterium
GGCCGCCTGCTGGGCCCGCACCTTGGCCAGCTGGCTCTGCAAACTCTGGGCTGCCGACTGCAGGGCTCCATACCGGCTGGCCTCGGAGCTGTAGGCGGCGGAGGCGGCGGCTCGTTCGTCGGCCAGCACGCCTTCCTCCTGTTGCACGGCAGCGGCGGCTTCGCTGAACGCCCCGATGGCGTTCGACTCCGAGGTGGTGGCGAGCTGCCGGTAGGTGTTGGTGGTGGCCATGACGTCTGGCGAGCCCCAGAACGCCGTCAGCTGCACCGTCTGCGTGTCTTGCATGTACTGATTCACGGCGATGCCCCGCAACGTGGAGGACGCAGCAGCGAGCTTCGTCTGCAAGCCCACCAGCGCGGCCTCAGCTGCGGCCAGAGCCGACTCGTCGTTGGACAAGCGCTGGCGGGCCTGAGCCACCGTCTCCGCCATGGCGTGGAGTGCGGCTGCATTGCTGACCACCTGCGCCTGCAGCTGGCCCGCCTGGGTGCTCAACTGGGATGAGGTGGGCGGCGTTGCCGCCCCCGCCGACGCGCTCAGGAC
>DMNK01000036.1:2572-16497 GCA_003453695.1 Acidimicrobiaceae bacterium
CCCCCCCCCCCCGCCGACGCGCTCAGGACCCCAGGCGCGCCGACGCCGAGCAGCGTGCTCAGCACAGCCACTGCTGCCGTTACGCCGCGGCGCGCCACCGGTGATCGACAGGGGGCCCGGCGAACGGAGATCGAACCTCCGCATCGGGACACAGCGACATGAAAGCTAGCCACCGGCACGCGTCCAGGTCACATCCGATGCAGGGTGCGCGGCCGCAGACGCCCTGTGGATAAAGCCCGAACCGGCTGCTCCCAGTGCAATTTTGAGGAATTTGTCGTGCCGCGCGCAGAGAGCGTGCTTCTGCTTCCTCACCGGCACGTAACGCGCGGGAGATGCGCCAAGCTGTTCCCATGTCCGACGTTGGCGGCCACGATGCAGTGCGCCGCAGCTACGACCAGGTCGCCCAGGAGTACTTCGCCCGGCTTCGCGACGAGCTCGATTACAAGCCGCTCGACCGGGCACTGCTCGGACTCATCGTCGAGGAAGTCGGCTCACAGGGTTCGATCGCCGACGTTGGCTGTGGGCCGGGGCACGTGGCGGGCTGGCTCGCCGACCGCAGTGCCAGCGTCGTCGGCATCGACCTCTCCCCCGGCATGGTCAGCCTGGGCCGACAGAGCTATCCGCGCGTCGAGTTCCGCCAAGGCGACATGCTCTCGCTTCCTGCCGAGGACGACGAGTTCGCCGCCGTCATCGCCTTGTACTCGATCATCCACCTCACCGAAGACGAGCTACAACCGGCGTTCGAGGAGATCGCCCGCGTGCTCCAGCCCCAGGGCTTGCTGCTCGTCTCGTTTCACATGGGCCTCGAGGTGCGTCACCTGAGCGACTGGTGGGGCCACCCTGTCGACATCGACTTCCGGTTCCTCGAGCCGGACTCCGTCATCCCCCAGCTCGAGCAGGCGGGCCTGGTCGTCGAGACGCGGCTCGAACGGCAGAACTATCCCGACGAGGTCGAGACGCGGCGCGCCTACGTCCTGGCGAGGCGACGGCCGGCCCCAAGGCCCGACTCGGCTCCTGTCCGCCCGGCCGCAGCTCCATCCCCATGAGTGCCTGCCGAACCGCCAGCCGACCTTGGCGCATGAACTCGGGCCAGTCCCGAGTGTTCAGGAACTGGCGGTAGAAGCCGACGCCCTTCACGGTGTCGTAGGGCACCGGCTCGACCATGAGGACCTCCATCCGCGTGCGAAGGCGGTCGAGGTTCACCCGGGCCAGCTCGACCTGCTGGCACGTACGCACCTGGCTGGCCACGTACAGGATGCTGGCATCTCGCTCCTCCCATCCGGAGGCGTCCTCACCGGCGAAGCCCGGTGGATAGAAGCCGTTTATGGCCAGTGCGACGTCGCACGGTTCCTCGATGTCGAGCAGAGGGCGCACGGGGAAGATGTCGACGATCCCGCCGTCACACCACCACCCGCCGTCCATGACCACGGGCGCGACGAAGAGCGGCAGCGCGATGGCCATCCGCACGGCACGCGTCACCCGCATGTCGGGATGCGTGCGCGGCCCGATGTACTCCAGACGATTCGCCTCGATGTTCCACACCGGCGCATAGGCGGGAATGGGGAGCTCGCTGAGGGTCATGCTGCCCAGGAGACGGTGATAGACGCGTTCGATCCTCTCGCCGGTCAGCATGCCGGCGAACCCCCGGCCTCGGGTCGGCGCCAACCTGGCCAGGCGGTGCCAGTCGGGATCCACGTAGTCCCGGGGACCGAGGCCGAGCAGGAACGTCGCCGCGTCGTCGGCCGGGATGCCGGCGGCGATGGGAAAGCCGAACAGCGCCGAGCCCGAGCAGAGGGAGAGGACGGCTGGACGCACAGCGGCCTCCTCCAGGGCTCGGGCGGCGCCGACCACTGAAGCCAGCGCCCCGCTGCCCCCGGTGGCCACCACGGCCACCCGTCGCCCGGCTGCCCACGGCAGGCGAAAGGCTTCGACGGGTGGGAACGGGTGTCGCTCCTCCTTTGCCCGCCCCTCGAACGGAAGGGGCAGTACTCCCCTCCTGACCTCCGACAAGAGCCCGGCGTCGTCCCGGACGCCGTCGGACCACTGGCGGGCGCGGGTGATCACGTCGAAGTACTGGCGCAGGCGGAAGACGTCGAGCACGGTGCTCAACACGGCGCCGCCGCCTTCACTTCCTCGGCCCGTTCCCTTCGCTCCGCCACGCCCAGGACCTCGTCGAATCCGGAGCGGAGACAGTCGGCGAGCACGGCGTCGTCGGGCACGGCGGACGTGTCCACGGTCACCCCGATACAGCAGGTGCCCGCGTAGGAGAACAGGGTGGCGTTCAGAGCAGCGCCGATGGTGGGGCCGAATGCGTAGTAGCCGGTTACCGGGGCCCCGCACAGATAGACACGACGGGGGAAACCGGGAACGTCGCTCGCCAGGAAGTCGACGTGCTTCAACATGCTGCCGAGCACCGCCGACGGCAGGAGGTTGAGCGTCCCGGCGATCTGTTGGGTGAGTCCGAGCGACGGCTCCGCCCGGGCCCATCGACATCGTCCGCCGATGGCCTTGATGCGTCCAGCGGGGTCGGCGATCCCGGCCGGAACCGAGAATCTCTGGAGCGTGATCCGGTTGCCTCCGGCTGGGTCGTCGGGACGCCGGAGGCTGATGGGCAGGGTGACGAAGAGGTCACCCATCTTGGCGCCGTGTCGCTCGTGGTAGAGGCGAAGGCCTCCGGTGATGCCGGCCATGAACCCGTCGTTGACCGTTCCCCCGGCGACAGCAGCGGCCTGCTTGAGGGCGCGGAGGTCGACGGTGAGCATGTGCAGGTTCCGCCCCCGCCCCCGCCTGACGATCAAGGGTGACAGCGTCGACCGAACCGGCCGGACGGTGCGGCCCACGGACAGAGCGACCCCCGAGGTCCGGCCGAGCACCCGGCCGGGGTGCCGCGCCGCTGCCATGGCCAGCGACGGCGCAGCGCGCATGGCGCCCACCGAAGCCGTTGCCAATCGCCGGCCCGCCCATCCGAGCGAGCGCGCCATGAGGCGGGACACCGGCATGGCCTCTCCGGCAGGGGCGGGGACGGGCTCCGCCGCACCGGTCACGGGCACCTCGTCGAGGAGGAGATAGGCCAGCTGCACCCCGCCGATGCCGTCGGTCATGGAGTGGTGGAACTTCATCACGAGCGCAGCCCCGCCGCCCTCGAGCCCGTCCACCAACGTGAACTCCCACAGCGGGCGGGTCCGGTCGAAGCCACTCATGGCCGCCACTCTGGCCATCTCCAACACCACCGCCGGCGTGTGCGGGGGCGGCGCCGCCGTCCGCCTGAGGTGCCAGGACAGGTCGAATTCGGGGTCGGTCACCCAGATGGGCGTGGCCAGGCGCGCCGGAGGCTCGACGGGACGACGGCGGAACGACGGCGCCAGGCGAGTGGCCCGCTCGAGCCGTTCGCTCAGCACGTCCAGCGACGGGGCGCTCTCGAGCCACGCGACGCCGACCACCGTTGACCTGAGGGCCGGGTCCTCTTCCATGTACCACGCGAACGCGTCACTGTCGCTCATGAAGCGGTTCTCGGCCATGCGACCGACTCCTCGGGCTTGTTCGGAAGCATTGTCACGCCCGGCGGGCGGCGCACAAAGAGGCGAAGGGCCCGGGCAGGGTCAGCGAAGGAGGGCGTGTCCGCTCACCCGCCGGTGGCTGAGAAGTGCTGGTAGTCGGGGGAACCGGCCCACCGCCCGCCCCACTGCCATCCCACCGCGGCGAAGGCCTCGACGAGCTCGCCTCCCGGAACAGCCATGCCGGGACGGACATCGGAGCGGTCCTCGTAGGCCGCTCCCGCCGGCGGGATGACGGTGGCGCCGTCGACATACGGGTTCTGTACGTCGTTCACGTCGATCGCCTCCCCGTAGGCATGGATGGACCAATGGGGCGGCCCCACCGCCACGGCGTTGCGACAATTGAACCCCGACGTGTCATCGGCAGCTGCGGCGGCGTTGTCGTCTCCGCCGTAAGCGGACTGCGGGACCATCTCCTGGATGGGGAAGCGAGCGGCGTACAGGGCCTCGAACACCTGGGTCACGGCCGTGACCACCGAGGCGTTCACGACCATGGTGCCGACGTGTGCCTGGCCGTCGAAACCCCAGTAGTCGAGTTGCAGGGCACGGAGCTGTACCGGGTCGACCGGACAACCGGCATGCCACGTCGCCCCGAGCTGCGCGGCCGTGACATCCGACGCTGAGGACGAGAAGGCGGGCACCGTCGTTGTCGAGCTGGTGGGAATGCTCGAGGTAGCGGTGGACGGTGTGCTAGCGCGTGACGCAGTGTTGCCAGCCAGGCCGTCCGATCCGACACCATGTCTCGAAGCGACCGGAGCAGACCCACAGGCGGCTCCGGCCGTCGCCACGACGGCCAGGAGCGCCAGCGCTCGCCACCGTCGCCGACCGAGGCCGAGCATGGGCGCAGAGCCTACGGCCCGGTACGGGAGGGCCCTTGTCGGGGTGTCCGTCGTGGCCCTGGTCGCCAGCAGCTGCACGACAGCAGCACTGAAGAACAGCGACAAGGCATGGCGTCGGCACACCGCCGACCCGGCAACGAGCACCTCGACGACCACGTTGACCACCACCACCACGACCACGACCACGACGTCGACCACGACGCCGCCCGCCACGGTGGCCCCTGCCCCTGCCACGGCCGCACCTGCATGTCCGTCCGCTCTGGCGAGCCGGCTGTCTTCCACGGGCTCGGCTGCTCAGGTCGTCACCGTGGACAGCCAGGGGTATTCGACCACCTACGCAACGCTGACGGCGTGGAGCCGACAGGGCACGTGCTGGGTCGCGGCCCTCGGGCCGTGGCCGGCACGGATCGGCGCGTCGGGTTTCTCGGATCACAAGTCGGAAGGCGACAACACCACGCCGACAGGCGCCTACGGCATCGGCTCGGTGATGTACGGCAACGCCGGAAACCCCGGCGTGAGCTACTCCTACCATCAGCTCGTTTGCGGCGATTGGTGGGACGAGGATCCGAGTTCGCCGCAGTACAACACCTTCCAGCACGTCCCGTGCGGCCAGACGCCGCCGTTCGGCGGAGGCAGCGAGGCGCTGTGGCAGGAAACCACGGCGTATCCCAGCTTCGCCGTGGTCGACTACAACACCGGTCCGATCACACCGGGCGCCGGCTCCGCCATCTTCGTCCACGCCGATGTGGGCGGGCCCACGGCCGGGTGTGTGAGCCTCCCCCTCGGCGAGCTCGACGCACTGCTGCGCTGGCTGAGCCCGGCTGCCTCCCCTCTCATGGTGATGGGGCCGGACTCGGAGATCGCCAGGTTCTGAGCGTCGCCTGGCCGGCCTGACGGGCCGTCTCGGCGGCGGAGTCAGGTGCCCCGTCCCCGGTAGCCACCGTCGAGAGAGGGACTCTGGAGGCGGCGGGCGGAATCGAACCGCCGTACGGGGCTTTGCAGGCCCCTGCCTAAACCACTCGGCCACGCCGCCGGCGTCGGGCGAGCCTACTCCGGTGACCACGCGCCACTGATCGAGAAACCGAGGTCCCGGAACGGGGTGGATCGCTGGTCGCAGGCCCACTTCGGGTCTTTCGTCCCTGCTCTCAGATGCTTGAATCGAGTCCATGCGGATCGCCGTGATCGCCCCGCCATGGACGCCGATCCCGCCTCCCCTCTACGGCGGCATCGAGCTCGTCGTCGACGAGCTGGCCCGGGGCCTGGTCGCAGCCGGTCACGACGTCACGCTGTTTGCCACCGGCGACTCGACGTCGCCGGTGAGGATCAAGTGGGCCCTCGAGCACGCAGAGGGCATGCGGATCGGCATGGCCGTCCCCGAGCTCCGTCATGTCCTGCACTCGTACGCCGAGATCTCGGGAGACGTGGACATCGTCCACGACCACACGGTGGTGGGGCCGTTCCACGCCGAGCGCTACCCCGGGCTCGCCGTGGTCACCACCGTGCACGGGCCCTTCAACGAGGAGCTGACCGACCTCTACTCGGCCATCGCCGACCGGGTGCCGGTGATCTGCATCTCCCGTGCCCAGCACGCGGCGGCGCCGCAACTTCCCATCGCCGGGGTGATCCATCACGGGATCGACGCCGAGAAGTTCCCCGTGGGCGACGGGGAGGGGGACGAGGAGGGGCCGTATCTCCTCTTCCTCGGTCGCATGGCTCCCGACAAAGGGGCCCACCGCGCCATCGAGATCGCCCGCAAGGCCGGTATACGGGTGCTGCTCGCCGCCAAGATGCGCGAGGCCTGGGAGCGGGCGTACTACGAGGAGCAGGTGGCGCCCTTGCTCGGCGCCGACGCTGTCTATCTCGGTGAGGTGACCCACGAGCGCAAGATCGAGCTCCTGGCCGGCGCCCGGGCCCTGCTCTTCCCCATTCGTTGGAACGAGCCCTTCGGCATGGTCATGCTCGAGGCCTTCGCCTGCGGAACCCCCGTGCTCGCCTTTCCGGAGGGAGCGGCGCCTGAAGTGGTCGAGGACGGCAAGACCGGGTTCCTGTGCGTCGACGAGGAAGCCATGGTGCAGGCCGTCGAGAAGGTCGAGTCCCTCAGCCGGGCCCACTGCCGGGCGTCGGCAGAGGGGTACTTCGCCACTGAGCGCATGGTGGCCGATCACGTCGCGCTCTACGAGCGGGTCCTCTCCTCCCGCCGCGCCTGAGCGCCTGGTCCGGAAGCCTGCCGGCCGGCCTGTGGCCCCGGGCCTAGCGGCGCCTGGAGAAGACGTGGACGAGGCGCACCACCAGCGCCACCGCCACGACCAACACCGCCACCTTGATGGCGAAGAGGACGAGCCCCAGCACGGCGTGGGCGACCCACAGGATGACGAAGACGCCACCCACCACGCCGGCGCCGACCAGCGCCTTGTCCAGCGTGGACATCCGTCCCTTGCTCCTGGGCTCGATCGAGCTGGCCATGTCGGCTCCCTCCGGCGGCGTGCCCTTCCAGGCTACGGCCCTTGCGACCCCAGGGGGCGACGGGCCACGTCCACGAGGACGCCCGGGTTGCAGATGGCGGCCGGGTCGAGCACCGCCTTCGTCTCCCGAAGGGCGGCGGCGAAGAGGTCCGGACGTTGGCGGTCGTACCAGGGCCGGTGGTCGCGCCCCACCGCATGGTGATGGGTGATGGTGCCGCCGTGCGCCAGTACCGCCTCTGAGGCCGCTGTCTTGACGCCGTCCCACTGTTCGAGCTCGGTTCCCGGTCTCGCCGGGGCCACGACGGTGAAGTACGGGGCCACGCCGTCGGGGTAGGCGTGGGTGAAACGGCACGTGACGAACCCCCGGGAGGCGCCCACGTCCACAAGGGCGGCTCGCACCGCCGAGGTGACGGCGTCGTGAAGGACGCCGAGCCGATCCCAGGTGCACGCCGTCTCGAACGTCTCGCACATGGCTCCCAGGCGGACGAGCCCGTCGCGGATGTACGGCCCGCGCAGGAACGAGGAGCGCCAGGCCTCAGCGGCATCGGCGTCGCCCTCCGGCCCGGTGTCGCCCCCGGCGCGCCCTGCGGGGGTGTGGCGTGCTCTCCACGACGCCTCGTCCACCTCGCCGCCGTGGTCCGAGACGAGCTCTCGCGCCCGGGCGGCCCAGGCGTCGAGCGGATGATCGGCCGACTCGAACCCCACGACGAGTACCGCCGACGAGCCGTCGCCCGCCCCGTTCACGAGCGCCTCGACCGGGTCGAGCAGCCGGCAATTGCTCGGCGACAGACCCGACTGGCCGAGGGAGCGCACCGCCTCCGCCCCGTCCTCGAAGCTGACGAATCGCACCGCCCCTCCAGCTCGCCAACGCGGACGCCGGCGCAGGCGCATCCACGCCTCGGTGATGACGCCGAGGGTGCCTTCGGATCCCACGAACAATCTGTCGGGTGAGGGACCGGCACCCGACGAGGGCAGCCGCCGGGTCTCGACCACACCGGCCGGCGTGAGCACCCGCAGCGACTCCACCAGGTCGTCGATGTGGGTCGGGCCGGTGGCGAAGTGCCCGCCGGCGCGCGTGGCGATCCAGCCACCCAAGGAGGAGCACTCGAAGCTCTGCGGGAAGTGACGCAAGGTGAACCCGTGGGGGCGGAGCTGGTCCTCGAGGGCGGGGCCGAGCACACCGCCCTGGACGCGGCCGGTTTGGGAGAGCCGGTCCACCTCGAGCACGGCGTCGAGTGCGCCCATGTCGACGGTCACCGCCCCCGGGTAGGCCTCCCCTACGTCCGGCTCCACACCGCCCACCACGCTCGACCCCCCGCCGAAGGGAATGACGGCGACCCCGTGCTCGGCGCACCAGTCGAGGACCGACGACAGCTCGCCCTCGTCCCGGGGCCGGGCCACCAGGTCGGGAGGATGGTCGATGCGGCCCTGCAAGGCGCGGACGACGTCGCGGTAGGACTTCCCGTAGGCGTGCGACACCCGCTCGCGCCGGTCGTCCGAGGTGAAGGGGCGCAAGGTGGCCGGCACCGATATCCGAGGCGGCGCCAGGTCGATGGTGTCGATGGGGGGCGGGTCGCGACGCCGGCCGTCCAGGCCGAGACGCTCCCCCAAGGCGGCGCCCAGCGCGTCGATCTGGGCGTCGGTGAGGCCTTCTCCGTCGTAGCCCCATCCCCACCACGACCGCCGGCGCACCCTGTGTGTCTACCGTGTGAACGGGATCGGGTGGCGAGAGGCCCGGTGCTACCGTCGCCCGTGTCGTTCCGCGCCGCCCGGGACCAGCTGCTGGCGCAGACCAATC
This sequence comes from Acidimicrobiaceae bacterium, assembly GCA_003453695.1. Classification (GTDB taxonomy): domain Bacteria; phylum Actinomycetota; class Acidimicrobiia; order Acidimicrobiales; family UBA8190; genus UBA8190. Next base: position 11,226 of record DMNK01000036.1, read on the forward strand.
TGCGCGGTGACGACTTCTGCCGTGCCCTGGCGGCGGCGGCCGACCGGTGGCTGGCGGGGCTCCTCGGCGACGCCTCGGGCGGCGACGAGCAGGGCGTGGCGCTCATGGCCGTGGGCGGGTACGGCCGGGGCGAGCTGTTCCCCTACAGCGACCTCGACGTGGTGCTGGTCCACCGAGGCCGGCGCGACGTGTCGAGGCTGGCCGACGCCGTGTGGTACCCGGTGTGGGACGAAGGGGTCCGGCTCGACCATTCCGTGCGGCGCCCGGCCGAGGTCCTGAGCGTCGCCCGCGACGACCTCCGTGCCCAGCTGGGCCTGCTCGACGGCCGGCTGGTGGCAGGTGACGCCTCCGTGGTGACGCCACTTCTGGCCGACGCCCAGGCCATGTGGCAACGCAGCGCCTCCCGGCACCTGCCCGTCCTGGCCGAACAGGTGGTGCGGCGGCGGGCCGAACAGGGTGACGTCGCCTTCCTGCTCGAGCCCGACCTCAAGGAGTCCTATGGCGGACTGCGCGACGTCGGCGCCGTAAAGGCCGCGGCGCGCGCCGTGGGTGCCCTGTACGACTATGTCGACCTGGGCGCGCTGGAACGCCCCCGCCAGGTGCTCGCCGCCGCCAGGGTCGAGTTGCACCGAGGGACTGGCCGCGCCACCGACCGGCTACTGCTCCAGGAGCAGGACGCCGTGGCTGTCGCCCTCGGCTATCCCGACGCCGACGCGCTGATGGCGGCGGTAGCCGAGGCGGGACGGACCGTGGCGTTGGTGGCCGACGACATCTGGCGCCGCCGCCGACTGTGGGCGGCGCACAACCGACGAGCCCGCAAACGCAAGCGGCAAGCAGAGACAGGGCCCGAGGACGAAGCGCGCACGCTCGAAGTGGTGGAGCCCGGCGTGGCCGTGGAGGCCGACGGCACCGGGCCCAGCGAGGTGGTCCTCGCCAGCGGTGCGCTTGCCGGGACCGATGTGACCTTGCCACTCCGGCTCGCCGCCGTGGCAGCCGAACGGGGCCTGCCGGTGTCCCGGGCCACCCTCGAAGCGCTGGCCGAGGACGTGCGGTCTCCTCCCGAGCCGTGGCCAGAGGAGTTGCGCCGGGCCCTCGTGCGCGTGCTCTCGGCGGGGCCCCCTGCCATCTTCGCCCTCGAGTCCCTCGACCACCGCAAACTGCTCGTCCGTCTCCTGCCGGAGTGGGCAGCGGTACGAAACCGCCCACAGCGCAACGCCTACCACCGCTTCACCGTCGATCGGCACCTGCTCGAGACGGCAGCCAACGCGTCGCGTCTGGTGGCCGGTGTGGACCGGCCCGACCTGTTGCTGCTGGGCGCGCTGCTGCACGACATCGGCAAGGGCTTCCCCGGCGACCACACCGAAGCGGGTATCGACGTCGTGGGGCGCATCGGGAGGCGCATCGGCCTGCCCGACCCCGATGTCGAGGTGCTCGTGACGCTGGTGCGCAACCACCTCCTTCTCGCCGACGCTGCCACGCGCCGCGACCTCGACGACCCGGTCACCATCGACACCGTGGCGGAAGCGGTGGGCGACCGCGCCACCTTGGCGCTGCTGGCCGCCCTGACGACGGCCGACAGTGCCGCTACCGGGCCGGCGGCGTGGGGGCCCTGGAAGGCCGGGCTGGTCGCCGACCTCGTGCGCCGGACCGACGAGCGGCTCTCGGGAGCGGAGGTGATGGGCCGAAGCGCCGCCCTCGTGACCGACCGCCATCGTCAGCTCATGGTGCAAGCCGAGCGACTCGGGCGCACGGTGGTCGCCGGCGAGCCCCCGGTCGTGACCGTGGTCGCCCGTGACCGGCCCGGCTTGTTGGCGGCGGTCACCGGCGTCCTCGCCCTCCAGGGCCTCGACGTGCGGTCGGCCGACGTCGCCGGCGAGCGGGGATTCGCCGTCGAGGTGTTCACCGTGGAGCCGACCAGAGGGCGCTGGCCCGACTGGAAGCGCGTGGGCGACGAGATCGACGCCGTCCTTCGGGGGACGCTGCCGCTGTCCGAGCGCCTGGCGGAGAGGGAGCGGACCTACGCCAGGCGCCGCCCCCAGGCCGCCCACCCGGGCCCCGTCTCCGTGGAGGTCGACAACGCCGCCTCGGCCACCTCCACAGTGGTGGACGTCCGGGCACCCGATCGGGTGGGGCTGCTGCACCGGATGACGAGCGCCCTCTTCGACGAAGGGCTGGACGTGACTGCCGCCCGGGTGTCCACCCTCGGCGACGAAGTGATCGACGCCTTCTACGTCCGGGACCGAGCCGGTGGCGGCAAGGTGCTCGACCCCGGGCGACGGGTGCGTCTCGAGCAGGCGGTCCGCCGGAGCCTGGAAGAGCTGGAGGCCTCGGCCTGACGGCTCGGTCACGGTCGTTGCCGGGGAGCGCGCGCCCCACGCAGACCGTGTACTCGCCCGGTCGTCGTCGCGACCCGCTGGTAGCCTCTGCGTGGGATCCCGATGCGTCGTATCGTCCGCCGCCCTTTCCTCTTCGTCGCTGTCGTGCTCGTGCTCGGCGCCGCCGGTGGCGCGGGCGCGTTCGTGGCCAGCCGGCACGCCAATGCCACCGAAGCGGCCTCGACCGGCGGTTCAGCGCACGTGCCACCCCTGCGGGTGGTGAGCAGCTCGCCCGGCGCCGGCGCCCAGGGCGTGCCCTTCGGAAGCACCGTCACAGTGTCCTTCGACGTCCCGATCCTCGACCCCTCCGCTCAACCGACGCTCAATCCATCGGTGACCGGCACCTGGTCGCTCCAAGAGGTCAACACGCTGCAGTTCGTACCGAGCGTCTCGCTGCCCCCCGGTGCCAGCGAGACCATCACGATCCGCGGGGGGTCGAACGGCGTGACCGGGACGAACGGCTCGCACCTGCTCGGTGACGTCTCGATCCCCTTCACGGTGGCGCCCATGTCGACGCTGCGCACCCAGGAGCTGCTCGCCGAACTCGGTTACCTGCCGCTCACCTTCACCCCCGACAGTTCTTCCTCGGCGGGCGCCGCCGCGCCGGGTGACGAGGCTTCGTCGGCCGTCTCTTCGGGGCCCGGTGACCAGGCGGGCTCCTTCGCCTGGAAGTGGTCGACGTTCCCGGCGGCGCTGACGTCACTGTGGAACGAGGGTCAGCCCAATGCCATCACGACGGGAGCCGTCATGGCCTTCGAATCCCAGCACGGTCTGGGCACCGACGGCTCCGCCGGGCCCCACGTGTGGCAGGCACTGCTTTCGGCCGCCGCCGCCCATCAGAACGACTCGGACCCCAACTACGACTGGGTCGACGTCTCGACGAGCGTCCCCGAGTCGGTGACGGTGTGGCGCAACGGGGGCGCCGTCTACAGCACACCGGCCAACACCGGGATCGAAGGGGCCACCACGGCCCTGGGCACGTGGCCGGTGTACGTCCGCTACACCTCGACGACGATGTCGGGGACCAACCCCGACGGGAGCCACTACGACGACCCCGGTGTCCCGTGGGTGAGCTACTTCCACGGTGGTGACGCCCTGCACGGCTTCATCCGCTCCAGCTACGGCACCCCGCAGAGCTTGGGCTGCGTCGAGATGCCGCCGGCCAACGCCGCCGTCGTCTATCCGTTCACCCCGCTCGGGACCCTCGTCACCGTCCAGTAGAGGGAAAGCGCGGCGGACGGCGCTGGCGCAGACTCTCGACCCCCTCCTTGGCGTCGGGACCGAGAAAGCCGAGCATCTCGAGCGCCACCGACTCGCCGAAGGCGGGAAGGGCGTGACGAAGCCACTGGTTCATGACCCGCTTCGTCCACTGCACGGCAGTGGCGCTGCCGCCGGCGAGGCGGCCGGCAACGGCCAGAGCCTCGGACAGGACGTCGTCGTCCGGGACGCAACGAGTCACGAGACCGATGCGCTCCGCTTCGGGACCCTCGATGAAGTCGGCGGTCATCAGGTAGTACTTGGCCTTGGCCATCCCGCACAGCAGGGGCCAGATCACCGCGGCGTGGTCACCCGCCGCCACGCCGAGCCGGACGTGTCCGTCGGAGATGCGGGCCGAGGACCCGATGATGCTCACGTCGGCCAGGAGCGCCACGGCCAGACCAGCCCCCACGGCCACGCCGTTGATGGCCGACACGATGGGCTTGCGGGCCGCCAGCATCCGGTCGACGATCGCCCCGGCGTCGCGCCATTGGACGAGCGTGGCCTCGTAGTCGGCGGTCATCTCCTCGATCATGTCGAGGTCGCCACCGGCGCTGAACGCCCTGCCGGCTCCCGTGACCACCGAGGCCCGCACGTCCTCGTCGTCATCGATGACCTCCCACACCTGCGACATCTCCCGATGCATGCGGACATTGGCGGCGTTGAGCACATCGGGTCGGTTCAAGGTGACCAACACCACGCCGTCGGGGCGCCTGTCGATGGTCAGGTGCTCGAAGTCCTCGTATCGCGTCAGTCGCATGTTGCTCCCTAGCCGAGTCCCAACGCATCGGAGACGGCGTCGACGAAATCCAGCTGCCCGGCCGGGTCTCGCCCCGCACCCATCCCGCTCACCGACAGGTAGCCGGCGCCTGCGTCCCGCCAGCGCTGGGCCTGCCGGCGGACCCGGTCGGCCGAGACGTCGGCGCCGGGCTGAACGATGCCGTGCAGCCCGATGCCCTCGGCCGGGCGCCCCGCCTGCTCGGCGGCAGCCCGCACCACCCCCCAGGCCTCGTCGAGCTCCGGTCCGGGGCGGGTCATGGCGATCCAGCCGTCGGCGAGCCTTCCGATGCGCTCGAGCACCCGGGTGACGGGCAGGCCGCCCATCCACAGCGGGATGGGGCGCTGCCGGGGCAGCGGTTGGATGCCCGCTCCTCTGACCCGGTGGTACTTCCCCTCGAAGGTGACGGTCTCCTGGCTCCACAGCAGGCGCAGCAGCCGGATCTGCTCCTCGTAGCGTTCGGCCCGGTCGGAGAAGTCCTCGCCGAGCGCCTCGTACTCCGCCGCGTTCCAGCCGATCCCGACGCCGAGGCGGAGCCGGCCCTCGCTCAGCAGGTCGACCTCGGCCGCCTGCTTGGCCACCAGCGCCGTCTGTCGCTGGGGCAGGACCAGGACCCCGGTCCACAGCTGCAGGTGGCACCGCGCCGCCAGGTGACCGAGCATGACAAAGGGCTCGTGGAAGGGATCGTGCACGTCGTAGGGCCCGAAGAAGTCGGGGCGGGCCGACCTGTCGATCCCGACCACGTGGTCGTAGACGAGCAGATGGGCGAAGCCGGCACGCTCGGCGCGCGCCGCGAGACCGTTGCCGGCCGGCGGCGACTGGGGCGCGCTCGGAGCCGGGGCCGGCCCGGCGGGGGGGGGCG
>DMNK01000036.1:16675-35867 GCA_003453695.1 Acidimicrobiaceae bacterium
GGGCCCCCCCGCGCCCCCGCGCGGGCCGGCATCGGGGGCGGGCGGGCCGGACACGACGGGACAAGCTACCCGGCCGCCCCACGGGCCCGCCGGTACCATCCGGCCCGCATGCGCGTCGAGCTCATGGCCTTCGGAATGCCGCTTCGGCGCGCCCAGCAGCTCGCCGTCGACGCCGAGGCGGCCGGATTCGCCGGCGCCGTCGTCACCGAGGGCGGGCGGACCGCCTACCTCACCTGCGCGGCCATGGCGCTCGCCACCGAGCGCCTGGAACTGGCCACCGGCATCGCCGTGGCCTTCCCCCGCAGCCCCATGGTGAGTGCCCAGGTGGCCTGGGAGCTGGCCGACGTCAGCGGCGGCCGGTTCCGGCTGGGGCTCGGCGCCCAGGTGGAAGCGCACGTGCGCCGGCGCTACGACGCCCCCTTCGAGCACCCCGCCGCCCGGTTGGCCGAGTACGTGGGCGCCGTGCGGGCGTGTTTCCGGGCCTTTCGGGGAGAGGAGCGCCTGGCCTTCGAGGGCGACTTCTACCGTCTCACCCTGCTCCCGCCCACCTGGTCGCCGGGGCCCATCGACGTCGCCGACCCCCCCGTCGACGTGGCGGCCGTCAACCCCTACATGCTGCGGCTGGCGGGCGAGGTGGCCGACGGCGTCCACGTCCACCCCCTCAACCACCCCCGCTACCTGGCCGAGGTGGTCCGCCCCCAGGTGGCGGCGGGGGCGACCGGGGCGGGCCGCCACCCTGCGGCGCTCGAGCTCACCGTCCCCGTCCTCACCGCCGTGGGCGACACCGACGAGGAACAGAGCCGGTGGTGGGAGCTGGCCCGGTCCCAGGTCGCCTTCTACGGCTCGACACCGAACTACGCCTTCCTCTTCGAGCTGCTCGGTCACCCCGACACGACGGCCCGGATCAGAGAGCGCCAGAAGGCGGGCGACACGGCCGGCATGGCGGCGGTCGTCGACGACGACCTGCTCGCCCACTTCGTGGTGCGAGGCACCTTCGCCGAGGTGCCCGGGCTCCTCGTCGAGCGCTTCGGGGGTCTCGCCGACCGGGTGGTGCTCTACTTCGCCGGCGCCACCTGGGCGCCTGACGGCGAGGGCTTCGCCCGCTACGGCGATCTGGCCCGGGAGACACAGGCGCTGGCCCGAAAGGAAACAAGGACGTAACCCGAACTGCGTTCACACTGTCGCGCCGCGCATGTACCCTCGCGCCGCACACACACCCCGCCGAGCACGAAGGAGGCATCGGAGTTGGGCTGGTACCGGGCCCGGGAGTTCGAATTCGACCCACGCGTGTGTCGCGGGGTGCATGTGGGAGGGTGCGTCGCAGGCCGGCGCTGGCCGCGTCCGAGCGACTGGGACGTGGAGGCGCACGCCCACAACACCGACGCCGACCCCTGGTCCGGTTGGATCTGCGTCGCTTCGGAGCGGTCGCTGTTCACCGCCTCCCGCCGCCCCACCCGGGTGATGGTCCACGAATACGCCCATCTCCTGGCCCCCAACTCTCGCCACGGGGCTGCCTGGCAGGAGGCCATCACCGAGCTGGGCTATCCCTCGGAGGCCGAATGGCACCGGCCCCGACCGGTGCGCCGAACCTCGAGGCGGCGCGCCGCCTGAGCGGAGGCGGCCCGGTCACCGAGGGGCCCGCCGGCTAGCGCCGACGCGATCCGGCTCGGGCCGCACGTGGCGTCGGCGGTGTCAGCTCGGGGGCGGCCGGAGAGGGCAGGCGGCTCTCGTCCAGCACGAAGATGGTCTGGGTGGAGCGGACCAGCGGGGAACCGTGCAGGCGCACGAGGACCACGTCACGCAGGGCCACCACGTCGGGCACCCGCACCAGCATGACCAGGTCGAAGCCCCCGCTCGTGAACGCGAGGTACTCGAGGCCGGGGAGCCGGAGCAGCTCGTCGCGGGCTTCCTGCCAGGAGTGCTGCTCGACGTTGGCGAGGATCAGGGCGGTGATGGGCAGCCCCACTTTGGCAGGGTCGATCACGGCTCGGAACCCGGTCACCACCCCGGCGTCCCGGAGGCGCTCCAAGCGGCTGTAGGCGGTGGCGCGCGACACCCCCGCCCGCTGCGCCAGGGTGTTCACCGACGCTCGTCCGTCCTCGAGCAGATCGCTCAGGATGCGGCGGTCGGTGTCGTCGAGCAGAACGTCCATGCCGGCCTCCTCTGACGGGGCTGCGACAAGACATTATGCATCTCTACTTCCCTCTGCTGTCATAAAGTGTTCCATTGGCCGGAGAGGCTGGACGTTTTGCCGCAGATCGGGCAACAATTCCAGCGCGATGGCAGTCACCCTGGAGCTGGCCAGCGACCACCCGGGTTTCTCCGACCCCGCCTACCGCCGTCGCCGCCAGGCCATCGCCGCCGTCGGAGCCTCCTACCGCCCCGGCGACCCCATCCCCGACGTCGCCTACAGCGTCGAGGAGGACGAGGTGTGGCGGGTGGTGTCGGGCGAGCTGGCCGCCAAGCACCGTCGCCTGGCCTGCGCCGAGTACCTGCGCGGCTGCGAGCGGCTGGTGCTGCCCACCGACCGGGTGCCGCAGCTCCGGGAGGTGGACCAGCGGGTGCGCGCCTTGACGGGATTCCGGATCCGGCCCGTCCCCGGTCTGGTCCCGGTCGGCGACTTCTACGGTTCGCTCGCCGAGCGCACCTTCATGTCGACCCAGTACGTCCGCCACCACTCGGTGCCGTTCTACACACCCGAACCGGACATCGTGCACGAGATCATCGGCCACGCCAACATGCTCGCCTCTTTGGCCTTTTCCTCTCTGTACGAGGCCGCCGGCAAGGCGTCGCGCCGTGCCCGGTCGCCGGAGGCTCTCGAGTTCTTCTCCCGGGTGTTCTGGTTCACCCTCGAGTTCGGCGTCGTCCGCGAGGGGGGCGGGCTCAAGGCCTATGGGGCAGGCCTGCTGTCGAGCTTCGGGGAGCTCGAGGTGTTCCGGCACGCCGAGATCCGCCCCTGGGACGTGGTGGCGATGGGCACGCTCGACTACGACATCACCCACTACCAGCCGGTGCTGTTCGAGGCAGCATCGCTCGGTGACCTCGTCGCCGACCTCGGGTCGTTCTTCGCCGCCTACGACGAAGCCTGGTACCGGACCCGCGTCGGGAGATGAGCACGTGAGCGAGCGGGCCACGGTGACCGCCACGACGACGGCACCGGCCGCCCGTCTGCTCGGCTGGGACTGCGTCGAGCTGTGGGTCGGCAACGCCCGCACCACCGCCGGGTTCCTCATGTCGGCCTTCGGCTTCACGTGCACGGCCTACGCGGGACCCGAGACCGGCGTGCGGCACAAGGCGAGCTACGTCCTCGAACAAGGGGAGGTTCGTTTCGTGGTGTCGGCGGCGCTCAGCGCGGCGTCGCCCATCGCCCATCACGTCCGGAGCCATGGGGACGGCGTGCACGACCTCGCCTGGCTCGTCGACGACGCCAGGTCGGCCTTCAGCGCCGCCGTGTCCCGGGGGGCCACCCCGGTGCGCCCGCCCTGGGAGGAGCGCGACGACCACGGGGTGCTGGTCCTGGCCCAGATCGCCACCTACGGCGAGACCGTGCACACCTTCGTGGACCGCAGTCGCTACCGCGGCACCCGGCTCGAGCCCGGGTACGCCACCGAACATCTGCCGCCTGCGCCGGTGGGCCCGCTCGTGGGGATCGGGGCCATCGACCACGTCGTGGGGAACGTCGAACAGGGACGGCTCGACGACTGGGTCCAGTTCTACGCCCAGGTGCTGGGGCTCGAGCCCATGCTGCACTTCTCCCAAGACCAGATCGCCACCGAGTACTCCGCCCTGGCCTCGACGGTCGTCTGGGACGGCAAGCAGATCGTCATGCCGTTGAACGAACCGGCCACGGGCCGGCGCAAGAGCCAGATCCAGGAGTATCTCGAGGCGTACGACGGGCCCGGGGTCCAGCACATCGCCCTGCGCACCGACGACATCGTGACCACCGTCGACGCCCTGCGGGCCAGAGGCGTCCGCTTCATGGAGGTCCCCGACACCTACTACGAAGATGCCCGTCGCCGGCTGGCGGGCATCGACCTCCCCTGGGGGGACCTCGAGCGCCTCGGCATCCTCGTCGACCGCGACGCCGCCGGGCACCTGCTGCAGATCTTCACCGAGACCATCACCGACCGGCCGGCGCTGTTCTTCGAGATCATCGAGCGTCGCGGGGCGCGGGGCTTCGGCGAGGGCAACTTCAAGGCCCTCTTCGAGGCCATCGAGCGGGACCAGGCCCGGCGGGGGAACCTCTGACAGAGGTGCCGGGGACACCGTCGGGCTGGGGCCTGGCCAACCTCCCCTTCGGCGTGGCCTCGGTTCCCGGGCAGCCGGGTCCGCGGGTGGTGGTGGCTCACGGACAGCACGCCGTCGACCTGCACGCGGCAGCGAGCGCCGGCGTCGTCGACACCGGTGTCGATCCACAGGTGTTCGCCGCGCCCAGCCTCAACCGGCTGTTGGCGGAGGGACGAGACAGCTGGCGGACGGTCCGCTCCACCGTGGCCGACGCGCTCGGGGCCCGAGAACCGCTTCCCGGCGACGTGCTCGTGCCCCTGGAGCAGCTCTCCATGTTGCGGCCGGTGGCGGTGGGCGACTACGTCGACGGCTACGGCGGCATCCATCACGCCACCAACATGGGCAGGCTGCTGCGTCCCGGATCCGAGCCCCTGGCGCCCAACTGGCGCCGGATGCCCGTCGCCTACCACGGCCGGGCGGGGACCGTGGTGGTCTCGGGTCATCCCGTGCGCCGCCCCTGGGGGCAGGTGGGAGACGGCGACGGCGCCCGCCTGGTGCCGGCGGCCCGCCTTGACATCGAGCTCGAGGTCGGCTTCGTGGTCGGCACGGGCAACCCGCTCGGGTGCCCGGTGTCCGTCGACCGCGCCGCCGACCACATCTTCGGCGTGGTGCTGCTCAACGACTGGTCAGCCCGTGACGTCCAGGCCTACGAGTCCCAGCCCCTCGGGCCGTTCCTGGGCAAGTCCTTCGCCACCTCCATCTCGGCGTGGGTGGTGACCGTCGACGCCCTGGCCCCCTACCTGGTGCACGGACTCGCTGCCCACCAGCAGCCGGCCCCGGCTCCGTACCTCCGCACCGAGGACCCGTGGGTGCCGGACCTCCGTCTCGAGGTGCTGCTCCAGAGCCGGGCCATGGCGGCGTCCGGCACGCCTCCCGCCGTCATCAGCCGGGTGCGCTACGCCGAGGCCATGTACTGGTCGATGGCCCAGCAACTGGCCCACGCCACCGTCAACGGCGCCTCCACCCGGCCCGGCGACTTGTTCGGATCCGGCACGGCGTCGGGTCCCGACCCGCGCACCCAAGGCGGCAGCCTCCTCGAGGTGACCTGGGGGGGCGAACAGCCGATCGAGCTTCCCGGCGGTGAGCGGCGGAGCTTCTTGGAGGACGGCGACACCGTGGTGCTGCGGGGCCGGTGCGAGGCCGACGGCCGAGGCGGAAGGCGGGAAGCCGTGGCGCTGGGCGACGTGGTCGGTACCGTGGTGCCGGCGTCGCCGGGGACACCGACGCGTTAGCCGTCGAGACGAGGAGGCGACATGCCCCATTACCGCAAGGTGGGTGAGGTCCCCCGGAAGCGACACCTGCGGGTGCCGCAACACGGCGGTGACGGCGAACGGTTTCTGTTCGAGGAGCTCATGGGCGAAGAAGGCTTCTCCTCGGACTCGGCACTGCTGTACCACCGCCACTCGCCCAGTGCCATCGTCGCCGCCGAGCGGTTGGCCGACCCGGCCGCCGTGGAGTGGACGGCGGACGGTGCCCTGCTCCCGCGCCATCTGCGCACCACCAAGCTCCCGGGCGGAGGCGACCCGGTGCTCGGCCGGGCCCGCTTGCTCGGGAACGCAGACGTGGTGATCTCCTGGGTGGCGGCCGAGCGCGACAGCGCCGTCTATCGCAACGCCACCGGCGACGAGCTCTTCTACGTCCACGACGGCGAAGCCACGGTCGAGACGAGCTTCGGGGCCCTTGGCGTCGGGCCCGGCGACTACGTGGTGCTCCCCGCCGCCTGCACGCACCGCTGGCGGCTGGACGGGCACCGGCTCCAAGCGCTCGTGCTCGAGATGGCGGGCCACGTGCGCTTTCCGACTCGCTACCTGTCGGAGACGGGACAGCTCAAAGAGGGTGCCCCCTTCTCCGAGCGCGACGTGCGCGCCCCAGAGGAGCCACTGCACGTCGAGGGCACAGACGTGGAGGTGCTGGTACGAAGCGCCGACGGACTCACCCGTCACGTGCACGCTCAGCACCCCTTCGACGTGACCGGCTGGGACGGCTGTCTGTACCCCTACGCCTTGTCCATCCACGACTTCGAGCCGGTGGTGGGCGCCGTGCACCAGCCGCCGCCCGTGCACCAGACGTTCGCCGGGCCCTCCCTCGTGGTGTGCTCCTTCGTCCCCCGCCCCTTCGACTTCCACCCTGATGCCATCAAGGTCCCGTACCACCACGCCAACGTCGACAGCGACGAGGTCATCTTCTACGCCCACGGCGACTTCATGAGCCGGGCCGGCTCGGGCATCGGGGCCGGCTCCATCTCGCTGCACCCCCCCGGATTCGTCCACGGGCCACAGCCGGGGAGCATGGAACGGGCCATCGACGCCGACCGCACCGAGGAACTGGCCGTGATGGTCGACACGTTCCACCGGCTGCGCCTCAGCACGCTCGCCGCCGAGATCGCCGACGACGACTACCCGTGGACATGGGCAGGACGGCGGCTCTGACAGGGACCGTTCCCGGTTTCCCCGGGGAAATCCACAGCCACCAGGCCGGAGACGGGCCCGATTTCACATGGCCGTCACCTCTGGTTCATCGCCAGGTCACTTTGCGCTAACCGCGGTGTCACCGCCGATTGGGGCCCCGTTCAACAACGGGCGGTCATCGTGCCTGCACCGACGCCCGGGAGGGGCTCGGAGGCCACCTTCAGGCCCGCGGCGCCGCCCACAGGCTTGTCCACAGGGACGGCGAGCTACCCCGGCGACCGCTCGGCGACGAGCTTCTCGCTCGCTTCCCACAGCCGGGCCGCCGCCTCGCTGCTGCGGGCCTCCCGGGTGGGCGTCGCCGGTTTGCACCGCACGAAGTAGGCACCGGTCACATCGGCCACGTCGGGAGCAGACGCCAGGAACACCGAGGTGCGCGCCCCGCGTTCGGGGCTCAGGATGAAGGGCTTGATCACCTTGAGCCCGAAGGCGAACACCCCCTTCGTGTCCCCGTCGCGTCCGTAGCCGGTGGCCACCGTGCCGGGATGGAGGCTGTTGACGGTCACGCCGGTGCCGGCCAGGCGTCGGGCAAGCTCGGTGGTGAAGAGGATGTTGGCGAGCTTCGACTTGGCGTACACCTGGAGCGAACGGTAGGAGCGCTCCGACTGCAGATCGTCGAAGTCCAGTCCACGGCGCGCCCCTTTGTGCGCCGTGGAGGCGACGTTCACGATGCGGGCGGGGGCGCTGGCCTTGATGCCATCGAGCAGAAGCTCGGTGAGGAGGAACGGGCCGAGGTGGTTGACGGCGAAGGTGGCCTCCAACCCGTCCGGCGTGACCCGCCGGTCGGACAGCACGATGCCGGCGTTGTTCACGAGCACGTCGATGCGCGGGCAGCGGGCCAGGATCTCGGCGGCACCGGCCCGCACCGAGGACAGGTCCCCCAGGTCGAACACGACGAGCTCCACCTCCGACGCGCCCGAGCGCCGCTGGATGTCCTGCACCGCAGCTTCGCCCCGGCCTCGGTCCCGCCCGGTGACGAGCACCCGTGCTCCGGCGCGTCCGAGCGCCACCGCCGTCTCGACGCCGATGCCCGACGTGGCACCGGTGACGACGACGGTCTTCCCCGTCATGTCGTGTGCGTCCGCCATGTCGCTCCCTTCCCGATACCGTCGACTGGAGGCTACGAGCCGGCCAGGCGGCCCACCACCGGGGCCAGGCTCTCCCAGCAGTCGGCCTCCAGCGAGAAGTAGGAGATGCCGTACTCATGGCGTCTCCAGCGAAGCTCCTCTTCCATCTCCTCGAGCGTCCCGATGAGAGCGAGCGGCACGTGCAGCACGTCTCGAGCCGACATGGCGAAGGCAGGGGCCAGCGACTCGGCGACAGCCCTGGCCTTGTCGGTGATCACCGCGAAGCCGATGAGCGTGTTGAGCTCCAGGGACTCGAAGCGCTCGCCTGCTGCGGTCCGGACCCAATCGACCTTGCGGCGCGTCGACTCCGGACTTGCGTCAGGCGCCACCTCCGGTCCTCCCGTTCCGTTGCGCAGGTTCACGTTGATGCTCACGATCTCGGCTCGACGGGCGGCCACCGACAGCACGCGCCGGCCCCCTCCACCGATGATGAGCGGCGGGCGTGGTCGCTGGCGCGGCCGGGGATAGGGCACGGCGGCGTCGATGCGGTAGTGGGCGCCGGCGAACGAGTACGGCTCGTCCGCCTCGAGCAGGCCGGTCACCACCTGCACGGCTTCTTCGAATCGATCCACCCGCCGAGCCGGCGGGTCGTAGGCCATGCCCGCCTGCTGGTAGTCGCTGCGCATCCACCCTGCGCCGATGCCCAACTCGAGCCGGCCGTCGGTCAACAGGTCGACGGTCGCCGCCTCCTTGGCCAGCATCAGGGGGTGCCGGTAGTCGTTGTCGAGCACCAGTGTCCCGACGCGGAGCCGGTCGGTGGCGCCCGCCGCCGCCACCAATGCGGGTAGCGGGGCGAGCTGCTCCCCGAAGTGATCCGGCATGAGCAGCGTGGAGAACCCGAGGTCCTCGGCGCGCTTGGCGAGCTCTGACCAGGAGCGGGCGCTCGGCTCGACCGGCCGTGACAACTGCACCGCGAACCGAAAGGGACGTTCAGCTGCCATGACCGCCCGCCACGACGGCTCGGGTGGCCGCCGCTTCCCCGCTCATGGCCGAGCAGGCTAGACAGCCTCAGGTGAGGACCGCCTCCTCGAAGAGATCCCTGTCCGTGGTGTCGAGCGCCGCCCTGGCCGCCGCCGTCCTGGGTGGGTGCTCGAGCTCGGGCGGCACGGCACCTCCATACGACCTGCGCACGGCGTCGGTGGGCGGGGTGGGCACGGTCATCGTGGACGGCCAGGGGTACACGCTGTATCTCTTCGAGCCGGACAACCACTCCTCGTCGACGTGCACGGGCTCCTGCGCGGCGGCGTGGCCGCCTCTGCTGCTTTCGGGCGGAGTCGCGGCACCCAGGGCGGGATCGGGCGCCCTGCCGGCGCTGCTCGGAACGGCCAGGCGTTCGGACGGGTCTGTGCAGGTGACCTACGGGGGGTGGCCGCTGTACCGCTGGGTCGGGGACACGAGACCGGGGGTGGCCACCGGGGAAGGCCTCAACAACTTCGGCGGCCTGTGGTACGCGGTGTCGCCGTCGGCCAACGCCGTGCACTGACGGCGCGAGACGGCGGCGCTGCCGCCGCTCAGGTGTGCCGGATCAGAAGGCGGCGCTTCCCACCGGGCGATGGGTGGCGTCGACCAGGCGAATCGTCTTGATGTCGTCCGGTGCCATCGCCAGGGTCGAGCCCCAGGCGTGGTACGAGCCCCCCACCTGGAAGGTGCCGAGCACGACGGTGGCACCCGAGGTGGTCTCTACCTCGCAGGTCACCGGCCCGTGCACCACCTCGCTGTCCACGGTCATGAACAGCCACGACGGCGAGCCCGAGTACAGAAACGCCTGTCCCACAGCGGCACCGTGGTCGGAGAGGACCGCCACCGCCATCTTGCGGCCACCCACCTGGTGGAGTGCGGAGGCGGGCACGACCTGGAAGCCGGAACCGCCCGACACGGCGAGCCCGAGGGCCAAGCCGGTGGCCCCCAGGGCGGCCACGGCCAGGCCGGCGAGCGAAACGGCGACCCGGCGACGGCGCCGGGCGACGGCAGGGCCGCCCTCCTGGGCCCGCTGGAGCAGGCGGCTCTCGAAGCCGGCGGGAGGCTCTTCCTCGGGGCCGAGCAGGAGCAGCGAGTCGCCCAGCTCCGCCATGTCCTCCACCACGGCCCGACACGACCCACAGTCCTCCAGGTGCTCGAGCACGGCGGCCCGCTCGATGCCGACGAGCACGCCGACTCCCATCTCGCCCGCCATGTCCTGCACCTCGGCGCAGGACAGCCGGCCCAGGTGACCGGCGCCGCTCACGACCCGCTCCCCTGGTCGATCATGGCCAGGCGCAGTTTCTGCATCCCGGCCCGGATGCGCGTCTTGGCCGTGCCGAGCGGGATGCCCTCCGACGTCGAGATCTCATCGGCGGTGCGGCCGTAGAAGGCGGCCAGCACGAGGGCGCGGCGCTGGTCCGGGGGCAAGGTGGCGATGGCCCGCCGCAGCCGGGTGGCGGCGTCGGAGGCGACGGCGGCGCCGTCCGGACCTTGAGCGTCGTCCTCCAGCCCGACGAGGGATTCCGGGTCGGTGGGCACGGCACGGCGCAGGCGCAAGGCGTCGATGGCCAGGTTCCGGGTGATTGCCAGCAGCCAGGTCGCCACCGATCCCCGCCGCGAGTCGAACACCGGAGCATGGCGCCATGCCCGGAGGAACGCCTCCTGGGCCACGTCCTCGGCCAACGCTGCGTCGCCGACCAGGTTGAAGGCCAAGCCGTACACCCGGCGCTGGAAACGGCGGATGAAGGCGACGTCCATGCCGGCCTCGCCCACGGCCAGGCCGTTCAGGAGGGCCTCGTCGGACAGGTCGTCTACCGCCGGCCTCCGCCGCATCAGGGCAACGTCGCCTCCCGTGCTCACCATCAGGATACGGCCGGGACCAGGGGCTGGATTGGTCCCTCCGCCTCCTTCACAGCCTGGTCACGGTAGCCCCACAGCCGGGGGCAAGGCTGTTCCGGTCGACTGGTCGGCATGTCGATCTCGCCCGCGTTCGCCGGTCGCCGACCTGAGAGAGCCGGGTCCGGCCCGGGAGATCGGGGACACGGCGGGTGGTGGCGGTGGGTGGCCTTCGAGCCCCCGCTGCGTGACCCGGCCATCCCCATGCAGGCCAGGCGCAGGGTGTGGTGCCGGACCTGTGGCGCCCGGCTGGGCGAGTCCGACGACCCCGTCGACGCCGTCCTCCTAGCCTGGCGAAGCCGCCGCCACATGAAGGAGACCGCCGGCGGGCACAGCTGATGGCGCCGCCCGCCCAAGGAGGGACTACCGAATGACGATGCCGTCCGCCAGCCACGACCTCAGCGCTGCAGGAGGAGCCGGGCGCGTCCTGCGCTGGGCGTGCATCGGCTTGGCCGGATTGGCCGTGGCCGGAGCGATCGTCATCGTCGTCCTGCCGCTGCCCAACCCGGCTGCCGGCGGGACGTGCGGACCGGGCCGGGGTGCCGAACCGGCCATCGCCGCCTTCTTCGACCCGGTCAGCATCGGCGCCGGTGCGGAGCCACCGGGCGGGACCTTGCAGAACTACCAGTGGCAGGCCTTCGTCGGAGAATGCCAGGCGTCCACGAACAGCCGCATGGTGGACGCCTTGGCGCTTGTGGTGCTGGCCGCCTTCTTCGGGCTCGCCGTGCCGCCGCTCGTCCGACGCGCCTGGCACGAAGGAGCGCACGCCACCGCCCACGGCGCACCGGCCGGGTGGTATCCCGATCCGGCTGACCCGACCGCCTGGAGGTGGTGGGACGGAGGGATGTGGAGCCATCACAGTTCGTCTGCGTCCGGCGCGTCACCTCCCGCCGGTCCTGCCCAGGCGTCCTGGCCACCCACCGGCCCGCATCCGCCACCGGCCGCCGAACCCGAGCAGGCGTCGGGTCTGCAGGCGCCGTCCGAGCCGACGCCACCTGAGCCTCCGCCCCCGCCGCCGTGGTCGGCACGACCCCCTTCGGACACGCCGCCCCAAAACGGGTGAGCCACCCCGGGACCGGAGCCCTCAGCTCCTTCGAGCGAGCGGGGCTGCAATTCGAGGTGACCGACGTGGGACCGCCCGAGGGTCGCGTCGTCATCATGTTGCACGGCTTCCCGGAGGACCGTTTCAGCTGGTCGGACCTGGCCACCTCCCTCGCCGGCACCGGCTATCGGGTCCTGGCCCCCGATCAGCGGGGCTACTCGCCGTCAGCCTCCCCCAAGGGCCGGCGGGCATATCGAATTGCCGAACTGATCGACGACGTCCTGGCACTGGCCGACGCGGCAGGAACCCGCCGTTTCGACGTGGTGGGGCATGACTGGGGAGCGCTCGTCGGCTGGGCGCTGGCCGATCGCCGTCCCGAGCGGGTGCGATCCCTGTGCGCCTTGTCGGTCCCCCATCCAGGTGCCGTGCGCCACGCCATGATCCGAAGCACCCAGGCGCTCGCCTCTTCCTACGTGCTGTTCTTCCAGCTGCCGAGGCTGCCCGAGCACGTGCTGGCCGGGAGCGGAGGGCGCCTTCTCGCCCGCGGACTGGAGCGAAGCGGTCTGGATCACGCCACCGCCCGCCGCTTCGCCTCTCGTGGCGCCGAACCGGGCGCCATGACCGGCCCGCTCAACTGGTACCGCGCCATGCCCTTCGATGCAGGGAGCCTGCCCGGCCCGGTGACGGTGCCCACCCTGTTCGTGTGGGGCGATCGCGAGCGCTTCGTGACGCGTCGTGCCGCCGAAGCCTGCGCCAGTTGGGTGAACGCGCCCTACCGGTTCGTGGTCCTCCAGGGCCGCACCCACTGGCTGCCCACCACCGCAGCGGGCGAGGTCGGCCCGATCCTGGGCGACCACCTGACGGCGACCGCCGACTGACTACCGCCGTGGGCTCACCGGTGAGAGCCCGTCTTCACCTTCAGCGGCGGGACGGCTCGCGCCAGCGACAGCCGTGGCGCCGTTCCCGTCGAGATCTTCGACACGGACGATCTTCGTGGAACGCATGGGGTACGGGTCGGGGGTAGTCGACGACCCGCACCCGACCCGTCGGCCGGTACCGGCCGCTCACGATCACCTCTCGGGGGACCTAGGGGTGGCTGCCCATGCTCCGGAACAGGCGGGTGGTGGGCTCCCAGATCGTCACCTGCTCGTGCCAGCGCAGGCGGTCCAGCCGGCGGAGCAGCACCATGAACGTGACCATGGTGCTGGCCAGCACGCCGGCGACCGCGGCACCGAGCACGGTGCCGCCGGGGAGGACGGCGAACAGGGCCACCAGCAAGAGCAAGAGCAGGAGCAACCCCGTCCACTCCACCGGCGACAACGCCTGGCCGGTGGCCGCCTCGACCAAGGCCCGGTCCGAGGTCATGGCCATGTTCAGCGCCACCAGCTCCTTGTAGACGCCTTCCTGCTGGGCGTTCACGGGCTCGAGGGCTTAGACGGCATCGGTCAGACGAAGGAACGAGGGAGTGGCCCGGTAGTAGTCGACGAAGCGGTCGTCGATCTGGTCGGTGAGGTGCTCGTCGATCAGCCGCCGCAGGTTGTCCCGGTCGTCGTCGCCGAAGATCGCCACCGCGTGATGGACGGAGAACAGCGACGAGTTGCCCTTGGCCACCAGGTTCTGGACCAAGGCGAGCCGTTCACGAGTGCGGACGATCGTGAAGGCGAGCAGGACACCGAAGAGGAACGCCGCCATGGACTGCCAGGCCGATCGGAGCCGGTGCACGGGCGGGCACGATAGTCCTGCCGAGTTCACCCGGCTACCACGCGATGCGAGGAAGCGGGCGCGCCTCGCGCAGTGCCCCGTCAGTTCATCGATTGGTAACCCCCAGGCAACCTTCCACTCGTTTCGGCGACCTGACCGAGGACGACCGGAAGGCGGCAGCCCCTATTGTCGCTGAGGCAGCACCTGCACTGCGTCGAGAGGCCGATGGTCGTGGACCCAATTCAACTCGCTTCGATGACGAGCACCCGTCGGGTGCGCCATTCGTTCGCGTTCATCGACCTGTGCGGCTTCTGCGACTTCGCCGATGGCCGCGGGGACGACGCCGCCGCTGAGGAGCTCGCCACACTGCGCAGGTCCGTGCGCGAGGTGGCACCTCTGTTCAACGTGCGGGTCGAGAAGTGGCTGGGAGACGGCGCCATGCTGGTGGGCGCCGACAGCGAGTCGCTCGTGGGCTCGGTCGTCGCCGTCAGCGAGCTCCATCGGCGCCAGGGAGGGCTCCCGGTGCGCGCCGGGATCGCCGAGGGCGAGGTCCTGCTCCTCGAAGGAGACGGCTACGTGGGGCGGCCCGTCAACCTGGCGGCGCGCCTCTGCGACGGCGCCCGGCCCGGGGAGGTCCTCGCCAGCCGCCAGGGCCTGCGCCTGCCGGGATGGGTCACGGTCCAGGACAAGCGAAACCTCGAGGTCCGCGGCTTCACGAAGCAGGTCCCGGTGGCCGCCGTCGTCCCACGGGAGCGGGCGGAACGCGAGCCGTGGAGCCTCGGCTCGGTGGTCGACGGCCTGGCCCAGCCCCTGCGCGCCCTGCTCGGGAGCAAGCCCCCCGACCAGCCCGAACGACCGGCAACGCCCCATTGACCTGGGTCTCGGATGCAAGGCCAGGCTCAAGCGCGGGGCGTTCGGTGACGATCTTTCTCGCATGACCCTCGTCGGGACCGTGGGACGGGATGCTTGGACACGGCAAGCACTGTGCGCCGGGCATCCCGACCGGGGTGCGTGGTTCCCCGAGAACCCGCAGGACGCCAAGCGGGCCAAGGCGGTGTGCCGGGCGTGTCCGGTCTCAGCCGAGTGTCTCGCCTTCGCCCTCAAGACCGGGCAGAGCGAGGGGATCTGGGGCGGCACCACCCCCTACGAGCGTCGCCGCATGCGTCGTGCCGGCCTCGCCGCCGCCCCCGCCGCACCCTTACCTTCGAACTGATCCCGGCTCCCCCTGAGGCAGCCGGGGATGCGCCGGCGGCGCATTCGACAGGACGTGCGACGCATGGACGACCCGTTGCCTGTCCTCGACGCCGGTGCGAGACTCGGTCTCGACACCGATCAAGGAGGGACCATGCCGAAGTATCTGGTAGAGGCGTCGTACGTCGGCGATGGCGTCCAAGGGCTCCGCAAGGAGGGCGGTTCGGCGCGGCGGAGCGTTCTCGAGAAGGCGTGCGCCAGTGTCGGCGGATCGGTCGAAGCCTTCTATTTCGCCTTCGGAGAGTCTGACGTGGTGACGATCCTGGACCTTCCCGACAATGTCACGGCTGCAGGGATCGCCCTTCTCGTCGGGTCGAGTGGGAAGGTGAGCCTGCGCACCACCGTTCTCCTCACGCCGGAGGAGATCGACGCCGCCGGCAAGGTGGGCGCCGACTACTCGCCGCCCGGAGGCTGACCTTCCACTGGGCGGGTAGGGCGCAAGGGGGGCACCGGCCCCCTGGCTGCCCACGATGAAGCTCCGACGGCGGCGTGGAGCAGGGGGTGATGCGCTCGACGCCACCTTCGACATCGCGCTCGTCCTCAAGGGGCTCGACGGCCTGCTCGAGCTGGCGGGGGGCGTGCTCCTGCTGGCCTTCTCGCCTGCCAGCATCGACGCTCTCGCCCGGCGGCTCACGACCCACGAGCTCTCGCAGGACCCGCACGACTTCTGGGCCCGTCACCTGCTCCATCTGACCGGCGATCTCCACAAGACGCAGGTCTTCGGCGCTGTGTACTTGCTCACCCACGGGGCGGTGAAGCTGGCCATCGTGGTCGGGCTCCTGCGCAGAGAGCGGTGGGCCTACCCGGTGGCCTTCGTCTTCCTGGGCGGGTTCGTCGTCTACCAGGTCTACCGCTTGACCTACGCACCTTCGGTGGGACTGGCGCTGTTGACGGCCTTCGATCTGTTCATCATCTGGCTGACCTGGCGGGAGTATCGGCGGACCCGTCACAGAGCCCTCGTACCGTGATCCGGAGCTCGCCGTCCGCCGTGGCCCGAACCACATGGGCGCCGGGCTCACCGGCCATCAACCTGTGGCCTTGATCTTGCTCGTCCTTTCGTCTCCCACCGAGGAGGCCGTCCACCGGCGCAGGCCGAGGACGTGACCCGACGAGAAGGTCAGCCCCATCACCCTGTAGCCGGAGACCCGCTCACCGTCGCCTTCGGGCAGCACCGGATGTTCTTCGAGAGCCGGCGCGTACTGTGCGGGCGCGTGCATGGCGTGGGCCTCAGCGGCGGCGCCGAAGGATGTCGACGCCGGCCCCCTGCAGGTCGACCAGGGCGGCCTTGCGCCCGGTCATGGCCTGGAGGAGCGGCAACATCGGGCCCGACACCTCGGGGCCACTCCCGTGCGACCAGGCGGTGTCGGTAGCTTGCAGAGACAATCCGGCGATGCGTCGCTTGGTCCCGATGATCAGGTTGGACCCCTTGAAGAAGTCGGCGACCTGTACGAGCGATTCCGTCGGGTACTGATGCGAGATGCCGAGCGGCCTTCGGATGTCCTCTGCGTGCAGGAGGGTCTCGCCCATCATGGTGAGCGGCGGTCCGGGAGGGCCCTTCCTCGACGCGACGATCCCCTCGAAGCCGCGCAGCGTGTCGCCCGGTGTGGCGCCGCGCTCAGCAGCGATGTCCCTTGCCTGCAATCGGGTCAGACGAAACCCCGAGCCCATGAGCTTGGGAAAGAAGCTGGCCGGCGTGATCTTGGCCGTAGCCGTCATGTGCGCCAGGACGTCTCGGACCGTCCATGCGTCGCACAGCGATGGCGTGTCCCAGCGCTCGTCGCTCAGCCCCGACAAGTCCGCAGCGAGCGAGGTGCGCTCCGCTTGGACGGTCGGCCAAATGTCGATCTTGGCCATCTGTGCCCTCCCTCGCCTGGCCAGTCCCGCTCTGGACGTTCCTACGGTTCCCACCCGTCGACGGGTCGCCCGGTCAGCCGAGTTCTGCGAGGCCTTGCCGCACCCATGCCTTGAGCTCGTCTGATTGCGCCCATGGGGCGCCGTCGGCCTCCGCCCGCGCCACCACCTCATCGGCAGGCGCCCCAGCACGCAACCCGGCGTAGAGGTACACCAACGCCGATGACCTGGGACCTGTCCGGCAGGTGACGAGGGTCGGTCGTGGCAGCTCGTCGAGGGCGGCGACCTGGCGGCGGGCAAGGTCCATATCGAGGGGGACCGGCGGGTCGGACACCACGTTGGCGGATCGATCGACGGCGGCCTGCACCTCCCCGTACGACATGCCTCCGTCCATCGAGGCGAAGGCCTCACCGCAGAGGAACAACCAGGACGCTGCATGGTGATCGCGGGCGAATGCGGGCGGATCGTCGATCAGGCCGCGGTTGTGGATCAGATCGGTTGGGGTGTCGAAGGTGGCCACGGTTCGAAGCCTAGGCCCGGCGCTATGCGTCAGCAGAAGGAGCTGACATGTTCGACGGCACTCGAACACGTCCCTTCCCGTGGACGGCGGCTCTGTACCGACCTTGCGAGAAGCTCGTCTCCAGCGCGGCAGCGACAGCCTCGATCAAACGAGCGGCACTGATCGGCTTGAGGAAGAAGGTGTGAATTTTGTCCCGCCTCGCCATGACCTCGGTGTCGTAGTCGTTCCCGGAGATCAGCACGACGGGCGGAGGGTCATAGAGACGATCGAGGAGCCCGAAGCCGTCGAGAACGGGCATGCGCACGTCGAGCACGATGGCGCCAACCGGTATCTCCCGAAGGCGCCGCAGGGCGACGAAGCCATCGGAGGCCTCTTCGACCGACCACCCGGCAGTCCGGAGGATGGCGGCCCAGGACGTCCTCACCCCATCGTCGTCCTCGACGACTAGGACGTCGGTCGGGCCCAGCGCCGTCGATGCCTCCACTGACATCAGAGGCCGCCTCCCTCCCCAATTTCTGCAGCCGACCACGACTCGCGGCGGCCGAATAGGGACTTTGGTCCCCGATCGGGCGTCCCTGGGGCGATGTGATCCGGTCAGAGTGCGGCCTATGGCACGGATCCGGTCGAGAACCTCACTGGGTCGGCGCTCTGCGGAAGACAGCCCAGTATCTGTGGCGACAGCAACGCGTTTCGTGAAGGTGCCGCCGACGCCTTGGCCCCGCCAGAAAGGAGGAAGGGGGCCCTCACTCTGGCCCCGTGTTCACGGTTCAAAACCTGGTGCCCGGCGTGGCTAACATAACGCTTGTCGTTAATAACGTGGCTCGTTATACTCTCTCCTAGTGATTAGGTCGTTCGCCAACCGAGACACCGAGAGCGTTTGGCGACGACAGCGAGTGCGGAAGCTCGACGAGGCTGTGCAGCGTGTCGCCCTGCGCAAGCTCCTCATCCTCGACGCCGCTGATGCTCTCGTGGACCTACGCATACCTCCGGGCAACAGGCTCGAGAAGCTCCGGGGGGACAGAGCCGGCCGGTACAGCATTCGGATCAACGACCAATGGCGGATCTGCTTTCGGTGGACCGAGTCGGGCCCCGAGGCCGTCGAGATCGTCGACTACCACTGAGGAGGCACGATGACGGGCAAGACAATGGCTCCCATCCATCCGGGAGAGGTGCTCCAGGAGGAGTACCTCTCGCCGCTTGGCGTCACCCAGCACAGACTGGCCGTCGCCGTCGGCGTTCCCCCGCGTCGGATAAACGAGATCGTCCATGGAAAGCGTGGGATCTCCGCC
Organism: Acidimicrobiaceae bacterium; assembly: GCA_003453695.1. GTDB lineage: Bacteria > Actinomycetota > Acidimicrobiia > Acidimicrobiales > UBA8190 > UBA8190. Next base: position 35,065 of record DMNK01000036.1, read on the forward strand.
GACACTGCATTGCGCTTGGCTCGGTACTTCGGTACCAGTGAGCGCTTCTGGCTCAATCTTCAGTCTCGTTACGACATCGAACTCGAGCGCGACCGCCTGGCACACGAGCTGGAGGAGATCAAGCCGCTTCGAAGTGCATGAGCAGTGAGACACCAGAACAGATATTCGGCGAGCAACAACTCTCGGCCAAGTAGGCCACAGATCGCCGACTCGGGCGCGGCCAGGAGATTGAGAGTCCCTTCACAAGCCCGCTCGAGATGACCTGATCTGCTCGGCTCCTGGATCGATACCGTGCGGCCTGGACAGCCTCTGGCCCGGCCGCCGGGGGGTGGGGTAGCCGGCAGTTGCGCGCAGGGGCCGTGTTGTTACCGCTCGGTCGGGAATTGTCGATATGCGCTCTCGGGCGGCGAACAGAACGGCGATGAAATCTTTGGCGTAGTGAGTCGCGACCCTGCCTGTCATCTCACCCCGAGTACTAGATCGAGACCTTTGGGCGAATGTCGCTGATCGGCTTTCGCGCAAATACTGAGGCCAAGAACCCTCGCCCAGTGGTCAGCCCCACCATGAAGAACTCCCTAACTTGCTACGAGGGCGGCGGCGGCTGAGCCGACGAATCTGGATTTCCAATCATCTGGATGATGCTCTGGCCAGTCTGATCATCCACCACAGTGAGAACGTCTTGATTTACGACTTGCTCTGATTGTCCAGATGCATGGGGGTGCCGTAGACGGGGAGATCGACGTAGGACACCACCGGGCGCTCTTTCACCTGGGCCCGACCGCCACAGCTCGGACACCGGACGT
>DMNK01000018.1 GCA_003453695.1 Acidimicrobiaceae bacterium
TGGGGAACGCGCCGTCGCACGAAGCCCCACCGCAAGACGTAGTCCCTCACCGTCGATGGAGGGACCCCCGTCAACGCAGCAGCACTCCGATAGCTCGCTCCGGCGAGCACCGCCTCGACTGCCGCGTCGAGATCCGCCTGTGAACAGCGCCGCGTCATTCCCATCTGACACCCCCAAATCAGGAGATGTCGCGGTCACCCTTTGAGCCCAAGCTTCTCGCGATTCCAACCTTAACTCGCCTCGCTGACGGTCCCACTGATCCGAGCCAATTCGGCCAGATATGGGCGGGTCAAGCGGTGCCGGGCACCCAGCCGGAAGCTAGGTCATCGTGTAAGTGCCGAAGAAAGGTTGGTCGATCGAAGACCCAAACCTCGCGTAAACGATTCCTGTCACCGTCAGATCAAAATTATGAAGTCGCCCGTTTCCAGAGGCGTCGCTGCACGCAAGAGAAAGCACCGGTGAGTAATAGGTACCGGAACACGTCCCAACGAAAACCTTGCTCCCGATAGCTTGTACATCGTACGTCACGCTCGCGATGGCGCTTGAGAGACACCCATGGAAGTTAGACGAGGGATAGCTAGACCAGGGACCCAGATCGATCGTTCCAAGAGCGCCGGTGTCCAGCGTTCCTTCTAGGGACATGGAGTTGCTGTAGTAATAGCAATAGCTCGGGCTCCCTTGGAAATAGCCGAGATCGCCGAGCGCCGTTCCCGATCCGGTTGGCGTAGCAGAGGCAGGAGATGCAGTTGCGACGATGGTGAGACCCCAGCTCATGACCCCGAGCGCTGCGATTGCGGTTGGAACCAGGGCTCGGCCAATGCGTGCGAGCTTTGCGCGGGTGCCGTCAAGGCAGAGTCGTGGCATTTCGTCCTCCTCCGTGCCCCCCGTAAGGGTCTCCATCGGCCAGGGAACCTCTAGCGAAGGTCATTTCTTGCGGCACTCTCTCGTCGTTGGTGCCGGGACCGGCAAGGCGTTCGGCCTGGAGGCCTGATCGCCGAGACACGTCCGATGTGGTCCAGCTGGGCGGGCATCCTCGACGTACCGAACAAGGTCGCATCCCAAACCGGCCAACTGAGCGGGATCGCTCAAGGGGCCGGGTCATCAGGATGGTCAGCCCGCTCCCCTCTCCGGGTAGTGGCTCAGTGTCAGGTTGGCGGGGGGTCGAACAAGCCAGCTCGGCAGTATCGGGCGCCTGGAACACGCGTAGCCACCTGTCGAAGTCCGCGCGCCAGATTGGATACCTATCCCAGGGTGGCTCCGAGTTCCGGGCCTCAATACGCAGCCAGAGTTCGTCGGCAGGCACGTCGAGGTAGTGCATCTCGACGCCGACACCAAGACCGCGAGCCACGGATCGCATCTCGTCTCGTTCGATTCGCGCCCAGAGCCCAAATCGAGGACGACGCTCACGCCAAGGCGGAGGATTTCTTGGGCGAGCCGCCAGAGTTCACGTTCGACCTTCTCCCGGGTCGGCTCGTCCCAAGGGGTGGCACCGAGGGCCTATCTCCCGGGGTACATCGTCCGCGAGGAACCACCCGCTGTTCTTCTACTGTGGCTGCGGAGGCGCCCGGGTCTCACGGACTAAATTTGAGTCTCGCCTACTCCGACCGCACGGAAACGCGCGGAAGACCGCACGTATCGACCCCGCTCGACAAGTGCCGACCCCGGATACCTGGTCCCGGAGGTCGGGTACTCGAAGCTCCGGCACGCGATTTCAGGTCGGCCTGATCCCCATTGGCTGCTGCCCTGGCCTTTGCCAGGGAGCCCCGGGCCCGGCAAAGTAGGGCGGCTTCGGCCGTGACGTGACAGCATCAAGAGGAATCCTCTGGTGCCTCGGCACCCGAAGAACAACGGAGGGCGGCCCATGTCGGAGGTCGAGGCAAACGGTGTTCGATTTCACTACGAGATTGCCGGAGACGGCCCTCCATTGGTCTTCGTGCACGGCATGTGCGGCAGGGGCGCCGTTTGGAACGAGCAGGTGGCACGGCTATCGGACCACTTCACGTGTGTTACCTACGATCGGCGGGGTCATGGGTCGAGCACCGATGGTACCGATACGCATAGTGTGCCGCTTCACGGAGACGACTTCGCCGCTCTGGTGAAGGCCCTCGGGCTGTCGCCGGTCATCTACGTGGGTTCAAGTGGCGGAGCGCGGATCGGTGTGGACGTGGTCCTGCGCTACCCCGAACTCCTCGCAGGGGCGGTGCTTTCAGAGCCGCCGATCTTCTCCCTCTGCCCTGAGGACGCGAAGGTGTTCATGGGCAAGGTCGTTCCCCAGGTTCAGCCCCGCTTGGACGCTGGCGATCTGCCTGGGGCGGTGGATGCCTTCTTCGGGGTCGTGTGCCCCGGACTCTGGCGCGTTCTCGACGACAACGCCAAGGAGCCCTACCGCCAGAGCGGACCCATGCTGATAGCCGACCTCGGGCAGCCGCCTTTCCTGGTGACTCTCGACGACCTTGCCGAGGTGCGTCTTCCAATCCTGGCAATAGCTGGACTGGACAGCGATCCCTTCCTGCAGGGCACGCCCAGGGTCATTGCCTCCGCCGTGCCATCCGCCGAGCTTGTCGAGTTCGCTGACTGCGGGCATGTGACCTACGCGGAGCAGCCTGACGCCTTCGCCGATGCCGTCAGGACCTGCGCTGAACGCGTGTTTCGGTCGCCGGCATAGATCGATCGCACAGTGCCGATCCCTCGCACCCACCAGGAAGGCCACCTGCTCAGGATCGCGCTAGGACCGCGTTACCCGTTCGCCTTCAGGCGATGTTGAATCCATTACCTTCACGGACGTAGGCTGCCACGGAGCACGATCAAAGGAGATAGTCATGGCGATCGTCGCGGTCTTTCAAGGGCCCACTCTCACCCAGGATCAGTACGAGGCGTCCGTTAAGCAGCTCACCGGAGGCAAGAGGAGCCGAATGGAGGCAGCATCCGATTGGCCCGTCACCGGCCTGCTGGTTCATGTGGCAGGCGAAGGTCCTAATGGATTCCGCGTCGTTGACGTGTGGGAGTCCGAGGAGTCCTTTCAGAGCTTTGGCGATGCGCTGATGCCGATTTTGAAGGAGCTAGGCATCGACGTGCAGCCAGAGGTATACCCGGCGCACGCGGTCGTTACGACTTGACGCGGTTCAAGACCAGCGATCTCCGTCTCCGATAGGGGCCAAGCTGCCCGGTATTGGCGCCAGGGGGCATAGCATCGGGCAGGGCGAGAAGAGCCGTGGCCGCGCACGCGGGCAGGGAGCCCAGCCATCCGGGATCACGCAGCCTGAGCCTTAGGGGGCGACTCCGGCCCTCCTGGCCTGGTCGGGCCAGGAGTATGCGCTATCTCACCGGTTCGCGAAACAATCTTCGTGTCCGATGCACGAGGACGGGCTCGCGTGCCAACACATGTTACAAACGGCGTCTCCCCGCGACAACGTATGGGGGCGCTCATAGTGGGTGCCGGGTTCTGCTCCTCCTCCAGCGAGGATGTCGGCGGCGGCCCAGTCGTAGAGACACCACGAACGATAGAAGGCTTCAACCCCCCGTCGTCACCGTGTCACTCAACGTAACGCTGGATGAATCCCAAGAGCGCGCAATAGGTCCACTGAGCGTTGAACCTCCCCGGGTCAGCCCAAAGCCACCTCGTAGCCAGGACGCCCTGGGGCACTGAAAGGAAACCACATCAGCCATCTGAGTACCCGCTCCATCCGAGCTGAGGGTCGTGGGTCGTAAGACGAGCGATCGAAAGTGGGAAACCGAGCATCTTCTCTTAGAGCGTCCATCCAACGTCGGAACACAGTTCCCTTGCGTACGTTCCTTCGAGTCCGAGCCCGAGCAAGGTCTGATACGAAGCGATGGTAATCGCCGCCAGAAACACGTTGTTCCGGTTCCCGATTGTGGGGACCGAACTGAGGTCCTCCTCAGCCAGGATCTCAGGTATTCGCGTCCACACGTCGTGGAGGAGCCTCTCCACATCGGCGGCGAGAAAGCGTCTGACCTCGGCGCCTGATGGACTCATTCGACGCCCTTGGAGGGCTTGGCGCGCAGCCCGGCGCACGAGCGGTCGATACAGCCGCACAAGCACGGCGACCAACCCGTTGCCATGACCCAATGAATCAAGATCCATGGGCGTTCTCCGGCTATCGGGTCTCAGATCTGGATCACCATCGCGCACTCAAACCATGCGCCGGAGCTAGAGGAAAAGGTCCCGGCTGGACATATTCGGCCCTCGAAGCGCCGACCTTCGCGCCAGATTTGGGCGATTCCGTGGGGGCGAGCCGCCCTACCGCCCCTTGTGGTAGCGGCCGGGAGCCTCAGCGAAGCTTCGGACACAGGCGAGACTGCAGAACCAGTAGTCGACACCTTGGTGGCGCAGCCTCCCAGCGGCACCGTCTCGGGCCACGTGCATTCGACACACCGGATCGACGGCCATCCCGGCAGCGGCGGGCAACACCCCGAGGTCGAACAAGGTCACTGGAGCCGAGAGGTTGTGAAGGTCGAATGCCCCCAGCTCCACAACGTTCAATCGCACGGCGCGGGCCACGTCGGCGACACTGGCTGTGCCGAGCGCCTGGCCCCCGTGTGCCTGAGCAGCGACCCGAGAGGCCAGATTGACGCTGGCACCGAAGTAGTCGCCGCCGCGCCCTATGGCCGATCCGTGGTGCAGCCCCGCCCGAGGCAGCGGCAGCCCCTCTTCGGAAGCGCAGGACTCGAAGAGGAGCCTCGTCGTCTGGAGGGCGGTCTCGGGAGCGTCAAAGGCCATCATCACTGCATCGCCGATGGTCTTGACGAGTCGCCCCCCTGATCCCAGTGCGGCGCGGGCCTTGTCCTCGAAGCGTCCCAGGAGATCGACGGCCTCCTCGTCGCCGTGCGCTTCGGTAAGGGCGCTGAAGCCAGCCAGATCGACGAAGCAGAAGGTCAGCTCGACACCCTCGGCGCTCATGGGGAAGACCCTAGGCCCCTGGTCACCTCGTCCACCGAGGCGACCAGGGCACCGGTGACCTTCGGCACTGGTCTCTACCTGGTCCGGGGTCCAAGGTGAAGGTGGCTGGATCTGAACGATCGCGCAACGTCGGAGCCAGAAGGGAGGTGAGTTGGCCGTGATGTACTACTGGGGTAACGGCGGCGGCGTCGAGTGGTGGGGCTGGTTGCTCATGGCCTTGGGCATGGTCGTGTTCTGGGGTCTTGTCGTATGGTTGATCGTGAGCCTGGTGAGATGGGGACTTCCAGATCGATCCCCCTCACGGTTTTCCAGCGACGAGTCACCCGAGGCCGTTCTGAAGCGCCGCTTTGCGGTCGGGGAGATCGACGAGGACGAGTACTCCCGCCGCCTCGACGTTCTCCGCGGCCGGGAGCGAGTAGGAACTCACTGACACTTCTGGCCGCCCGATAACACGCGGCCAGGGAGGTTGTCGCGCCCGATCGCAAGGTCGCGCTGCGCTACCTGGCTTTAGGGCCACTCGACCGAGATCACGCAGCGACGGCATACCCGTGCGGCTGTCCTGGGCGCTACCGGTATGTCACAACGAAAAACGTCACGTCACTGGCATAGTGGAAGGCAGCCGTCAACCGGACGTTTCCCAGCCACCACCTCAATGCGCCGAGTCCGAGCCCGAACACAATGAGAGAGGGAATGGAGGACACCTGTTGAAGGTGGTAGATGCCCCAAAGCACGGCTGAGAGGACTGGGCCGCTCGGGCCGAGCCGCGGCTGGAGCCAGCCACGGAAGAAGCTCTCCTCAGCGAAGGCTGTCAGCGGGTATCGGACAAGCACCTCGGCCAGTAGCAGGCCGAGCCCAGCGCGGTGAACGGTCCCGTACACGCTCCCGGTCGTTGCCGACGAGCCCACCGTTAGCCACAAGGTGACTGATGCCAGGAGGACAACTACGAAGAGGGCTACAGGGAAAGCCGGTCTTGAAGCGCTGGCGTCTGAAGCAAACCCAGTGGCTCGGAGATCGAGGCTCCGACCCTCAAACTTCTTGAGGCCCCAAACCATGATGCCAATGGTGGCGAGCTTCCAGCCGACCTCGCCCAACAGGTACCCCGTCGACGGAAAATAGGAGCCAGTGTCAACAGCAGCGCGATCCGCGCCCCAACCAATCGCCCCAGCGACCAAGGTCAAGCCCATCGCAGCCAGAAGCGGTAGTCGCCGATCACCGTTCGGCCAGCACTGCGGAGCAATGAGGGCGACCAGCCCCCTCCCGCAATCCATTTTGGTGTCGCTTCTTGGCGCAGCAACCGAGCAACGGCGCCTAC
>DMNK01000136.1:0-630 GCA_003453695.1 Acidimicrobiaceae bacterium
CGAGCTCGAAGTGCCCGAGATCTCCTCGGGTGTGGTCGAGATCAAGGCGGCGGCTCGCGAACCGGGTCATCGCACCAAGATCGCCGTGTGGTCCAACGACCCGAATGTCGATCCGGTGGGGGCGTGCGTCGGTGCCCGTGGGTCGCGCGTGCGCATGGTCACCAACGAGCTTCGAGGCGAGCGCATCGACGTGGTGCCGTTCTCCGACGATCCCGTCGACTTCATCCAGGCCGCCCTGCAGCCGGCCCGGGTGCGTGAGGTCCGTCTGGACGACCTGACCGGCACGGCGACGGTGGTCGTGAGCGACTACCAGTTGTCGCTCGCCATCGGCAAGGAGGGCCAGAACGCCCGCTTGGCAGCCCGCCTCACCGGATGGCGCGTCGACATCAAGAGCGAGACGCAGCTGGCCGACGAGGAAGCCGGTCTCGGCGAAGAGTGGGCCGAAGGCGAGTGGGTCGAGAACGAGGCCGGCGAGATGGTGTGGCAGCCGGCCGAAGGAGGAGAGGCCGTCTCGGTTGCCGAGTGGTCGCGGGTTGCCGCCGGGGGTGAACAGGCCCCAGGGTCGCCGGAGCCGGTCACCGAGGCCACCCCGCCGCCCGCAGCCGGGCGGGAGCCAGACGCCCCGGCCAC
>DMNK01000136.1:795-2649 GCA_003453695.1 Acidimicrobiaceae bacterium
GACGCCCCGGCCACATCGGAGGCGGACGCACCGACGGAGCCCGACACGCCGTCCCCGCCCGAGGCCGCCGCCGAAGGAGCAGAGGGCGCTGCGGTGCCCCAGGTCGCCGCCGATGAAGCATCGGGGGGCAACCGGTAGCACCTCTGCGCACGTGCATCGGCTGCCGGCGCATACGCTCGCCTCAGGACTTGGTGCGCCTGCACCGCGATCCTCAGGTGTCCGGGGTGTCGCTGATCATGGGCGGCACCGGCGGGAGGGGCGCATGGCTGTGCCGGGGCTCGCTCTCCTGCCTGGAGCGGGCCATCCGACAGCACGCCATCGACAGGGCGCTGCGGGTGAGGGTGACCGACGAAGCCGTGCAGCGCATGAGAGCGGCAGTGCACGCCGAGGCTGAGGTCGGAGGGGCCGAGGCCGAGGTGTGCGAGGATGGTAGGCCTGGTCGTCGCAGGCACGACGGCGGGGAGAGCTAGGAACGTAGGAGCAGGTGCCGAAGAAGATTCGCGTCTACGAGCTGGCTAGAGAGCTCGGTCTGTCCAACAAAGAGGCGCTCGACCTCGCCGTGTCGTTGGGGATCGGCGTGAAGAGCCACTCGTCCTCGATCGAGGACGCCCAGGCCGACCGCGTCCGTCGCAAGGCGGACGCCGAAGGCCTTCGCCGCGCCGTCGTCCCCGAGGAGCCTGCCGCCGAGCCCCGCCCCAAGGCCGTCCGCCCTGCTGCCGAGCCGACGCCGACTCGACCGGCTCCCGCTGCGCCTGCCGCCCCGTCCCGAGACCCGGCTTCGCAGCCCGCCGCCGCCTCGGCACCGGCCCCCTCGACCCCCGCACCCCGGCCGGCTGCCGCCTCGGCGCCGCCCGCCGCCCGCCGCAGCGGTCTTGTCACCAGCCGTCCCGCCAGCGAGGTGACGGTCCCGCCGCCGCCGGGCCCGCGGCCGGTGAGCCGGCCCGGTGGCCCGGGAGCACCGGGCGCCCCCGGTGCCGCCGCTCCACCCGCGCCCGCGGCAGCGTCGCGTGGTGCGGCCCCACCCCCCGCCGCCCCAGGCCGGGAGGCGCCGCCGACCGACAGGAACGGCCAGGCCGGACGCCCACCGGTCAGCTCTTCGGGCCGGCCCATTCCGCCCCCGCCCGCCCCGCCCCGCTCGAGCTCGGGTCGTCCCATCCCACCTCCCCCCGGCAGGCGGGCACCCAGTGCTCCGCCCCGTCCCGGCGGCGCCCCCGGCGGCGGAGGCCGCCCCTCGGGTGTCGGGCGCCCGGGAGGGGGAGTGGGCCGTCCCGGCGGTGGGTTCGGTGGCCGGGGTGGCGGTGGCGGTGGCCTGGGCGGAGGCCGGCCCTCAGGTGGGCCCCCGTCGGGCCTGCGGGGCGGGCCCGGTGGACGTGGCCGTCCCCCCCAGCGCCGGCCCCGGCGCCGGCGCCGGAACCTCGAGGAGCTGGAGCCGACCCAGCTCACCACCTACACGCCCTCGAACGCCCCGGTGCCCGAGCACGAGGTCATCGTGGAACGAGGGTCCACGCCGCGCGAGCTCGGTCCGAAGCTCAACCGCTCCGCCGGCGACGTCATCCGCTTCCTGTTCCTCCAGGGTGAGGTGGTCACGGCCACCCAGTCGCTCACCGACGACATGATCGAGTTGTTCGCCGCCGAGCTCGGCGCCCACGTGCGCCTCGTCGACCCCGGCGAGGAGCAGGAGGCCGAGCTCCAGGCCCGGTACTTCGAGGACGAGGAGGAGGTCGACGACGCCGAGCTGCGGCCGCGTCCTCCGGTGGTGACGGTCATGGGACATGTCGACCACGGCAAGACCCTCCTGCTCGACCGCATCCGCCAGGCCAACGTGGTGGCCGGCGAGGCGGGTGGCATCACCCA
>DMNK01000136.1:2854-2998 GCA_003453695.1 Acidimicrobiaceae bacterium
ACATCGGCGCCTACCAGGTGACGGTGGGCGATCACCAGATCACCTTCATCGACACCCCCGGCCACGAGGCCTTCACGGCCATGCGGGCCCGGGGCGCCCAGGTGACCGACATCGTCGTGCTCGTGGTCGCCGCCGACGACGGCG
>DMNK01000136.1:3279-3428 GCA_003453695.1 Acidimicrobiaceae bacterium
CGTCAACAAGATCGACCGGCCCGACGCCGACGTGAACCGGGTCCTGCAGCAGCTCTCCGAGCAGGGACTGGTGCCCGAGGCGTGGGGCGGCGACACCATCGTGGTCGAGGTGTCGGCCTTGCAGGGTCTCGGCATCGACGACCTGCTCG
>DMNK01000093.1:0-956 GCA_003453695.1 Acidimicrobiaceae bacterium
CCTCGGCCATCTTCTTGGTGAGGGTGGTGACGAGCACCCGGCCGCCGGCGTCGGCGGCCTCCCGGATGCGGTCGAGGAGGTCGTCGATCTGGCCCGTGGTGGGCCGCACCACGACCTCGGGGTCGACGAGCCCCGTCGGCCTGATCACCTGCTCCACCACCTGGGTGGACACCGACAGCTCGTAGGCGGCCGGGGTGGCGGACAGGAACACCACCTGGCCCACCCGCCCCATGAACTCGTCGAAGGTGAGCGGGCGGTTGTCGAGGGCGCTGGGCAGGCGGAAGCCGTGCTCCACCAGCGTCTCCTTGCGGGACCGGTCGCCCTCGTACTGCCCGTGGATCTGGGGGACGGCCACGTGGCTCTCGTCGATCACGGTGAGGAAGTCGGAGGGGAAGAAGTCGAGAAGCGTGTGCGGGGGCTCACCGGCTCTGCGGCCGTCGAGATGGCGGCTGTAGTTCTCGATGCCGTTGCACACACCCACCTCGGCCAGCATCTCCAAGTCGTGCTGGGTGCGCAGCCGCAGCCGTTGGGCTTCGAGCAGCTTGCCGCGGGCCTGGAGTTCGGACAGCCGCTCGCCCAGCTCCTCCTCGATGGATCGGATGGCCCGGCGCATGGTCTCGTCCCCGGCGACGTAGTGGGTGGAGGCGAACACCACCAGCTCGTCGAGGTCCGCACCCACGTCCCCGGTGACGGCGTCGAAGCTGCGGATGCGCTCGACCTCGTCACCGAAGAGCTCGATGCGCACCGCCTGCTCCTCGTAGGCGGGATGGAGCTCGACGGTGTCGCCCCGGGCGCGGAAGCGACCGCGCGACAGCACGGCGTCGTTACGGGTGTAGTGGAGGTCGACCAGGCGCCGGAGCAGGGCGCGCTGGTCGATGCGCTCCCCCGGCCGAAGGACCAGGATGCGACTCCGGTACTCGTCGGGGGAGCCCAGCCCGTAGATGCACGACACCGAG